>NZ_CP158375.1:3212500-3512500 GCF_041021955.1 Caulobacter sp. 73W | reverse complement strand
GCCGACCTGGCCCGACAGGGTCAGGTTGTCGTTGACCTCGTACTTGCCGTCCAGATTGATGACCCAGGTCGACGAATAGGCTTCGCGGAAGATGTCGTCCTGCACGCGGCCCTGCACCAGACCGCCGCCCGCCGTGGTCGGCGCCCAGGTGGCCGAGGTCAGGACCCCGTTGCTGATGGTGTAGCTGCTGAGGGCGTCGTCGGGGCTGCCGACGGTGGAGTTGGTGTTCAGCAGGCGCGACACCCACGCCATGTTGTTGGCGTTGACGTTGTCGGCGTCCATGCGGGTGTAGAGACCCGACAGCTCGAGCTCCAGCTTCTCGTTGGGCTTCCACTGGGCGACGATGTTGCCGCCCTTGCGGACGCGGGTCTGCTGGAAATAGGCGTTGCCGATCAGGGCCGGCGCCAGGACCGTCTGGCCGGTGCCGCGGAAGTTGGCGATCTCGTTGTAGCCGAGGATTTCCTGGCCATCGCGGCGCAGGTGGCGCTTCTGGTAGAAGCCCGCGACCAGCACGCCCAGGCTGCCGGTGTCGTCCTTCCAGCTCGCCAGGGCCGAGACCTGCGGGTCGAACTTGTCGGCACGCTGGGCGTACACACCCTGGGCCGTGGCGTTGAAGGTCATGCTCGGCAGATCGAGCGGCTTGCGGGTGTGCACGTTGACCGTGCCGCCGACGCCGCCTTCCGGCAGGTCCGCCTGCGAGCTCTTGTACACTTCCAGGGTGCCGACCAGTTCGGCGGGCAGCATGGAATAGTTGAACGAACGGCCGCCGTTCTGCTGGTCCAGGACGAACCAGTCGCCCGTCGCCAGGTTGTGGCCGTTCATCAGGGTCAGGTTCAGGTTCGGGTCGGTGCCGCGGATCGAGACGCGCTCGTTCTCGCCGAAGCCGCCGGCCGCGGCCGAGCCCGTCACCACGTTCACGCCGGTCACGCGGCTCAGGGAGTCGGCGATGTTCTTGTCCGGGAACTTGCCGATGTCCTGGGCGGTCACGACCTCCTGGATCATGTCCGCGTTGCGCTTCTGCTCGATCGCCGCCTGCAGAGAGGCGCGGATGCCCGTGACGATCACTTCGTCGACGGACGTGTCCTGCGCGAACGACGGCGCGGCGGCCATCATCGCGATCATCCCGGCCGATGTGGCCAACAGTGCCTTCTTAAGAGTTCATCCGGCTTCTCCCCTCTTCGCCGGGGATCAAGCCCCGGAGCCGACCTAAGCCCAATAGGATACCAATGCGCGACGTCCCCCGCCGCAATTGGCCGCAACAATGGTCTCGGACGAGGACTGTGAAGGAAAAATAACTGTTGGCAAGCCCAAAATATTACCAATCAAACCCACTCGACAAATTGGTACTAAAGTGGTCAGGTGGCTATTCACCAAGCCGGGGCTGGCTTTAGGATTCGAACCAGGAAGGGGCGCACATGACGTTTGCAGACCGCATCGGCCGCCTGGACGAAGCCGACCACGCGCCGCTCTATAGGCAGCTCCAGCGCGCCCTGCGCGACGCCATCAAGACCAAGGTCCTGTCGCCCGACGACGCCCTGCCGGCCGAGCGCGACCTGGCCGAGGAGTTCGCCGTCTCGCGCATCACCGTGCGCAAGGCGCTGGACGGTCTGGTCAATGAGGGACTGCTGACCCGCCGCCAGGGCGCCGGCACCTTCGTCGCCGCGCGCGTGGAAAAAAGCTTCTCCAAGATCTCGTCCTTCTCCGAGGACATGATCTCCCGCGGTCGCGTCCCGCACAGCGTCTGGCTCAACCGGTCGGAAGGCACGGTGACTCCCGAGGAGTCCCTGACCCTGGGCCTCAGCCCCGGCGCGGCGGTCTATCGCTTCCACCGCATCCGTTACGCCGACGCCGCCCCCATGGCGCTGGAGTACGCCACCATCCCGGCCTTCGCCCTGCCGTCGCTGGAGACGGTGAAGACCTCGCTCTACGAGGCTCTGGAAAAGACGGGCCACCGCCCCGCCCGCGCCCTGCAGCGGCTGCGCGCGGTGCTGCTGACCACCGACCAGGCCGAGCTGATGGGCCTGTCGCCCCGCGACCCGGCCCTGCTGATCGAGCGTCGCGGCTTCCTGGCCGACGGACGGACCGTCGAGATCACCCAATCGTTCTATCGCGGCGACGCCTACGACTTCGTGGCCGAGCTGACCCTTTAAGTAATCGCGTGCTGGAGACTGTCTTGACCCGTTCGGCCTCGCCTGAAGCCACCCGGATGTTCGCCGAAGCCGCCGAGGCTTCGACCGCCGTGAAGCGTCAGCTGGACGCCAACGCCCAGGCGGTCGCCCAGCTCGGCGAAAAGCTGCGCGCCATGAAGCCCCGCGCCGTGGTCACCTGCGCCCGCGGCAGCTCCGACCACGCGGCCACCTTCGCGAAATACCTGTTCGAGACCCGCGTCGGCGTCATCACCTCGTCCGCCGCCCTGTCCACGGCTTCGGTCTATGGCGCCAGCGCCGACCTGGAAGACGTGCTCTATCTCGCCATCTCCCAGTCGGGCCGCAGCCCGGACCTGCTGGCCTCGGTCGAGGCGGCCAAGGCCGGCGGCGCCTTCGTGGTCGCCCTGGTCAATGACGCATCCTCGCCCCTGGCCGCCCTGGCCGACGCCTTTGTGCCCCTGCACGCCGGGCCGGAGATCAGCGTCGCGGCCACCAAGTCCTATCTCTGCACCCTCTCCGCCCTGGCGCACCTGACCGCCGAGTGGACCGAGGACGCGGAGCTTTCCGCCGCCCTCCACACCCTGCCCGTCCTGCTGGCCGAAGCATGGCGCCAGGACTGGAGCGAGGCGGTGGATCGCCTGAAGGACGCCACCAACCTTTACGTCGTCGCCCGCGGCCTTGGCTTCGCCGCCGCCCAGGAAGCGGCCCTGAAGTTCAAGGAGACCTGCGGCCTGCACGCCGAGGCCTTCTCCGCCGCCGAGGTCATGCACGGTCCCCTGGCCCTGGTGCAGACCGGCTTCCCCGTCCTCGCCTTCAGCCAGGACGACGAGACCCGCGACAGCGTCCTGACCCTGGCCGAGGGGCTGAAGGCCCGCGGCGCCCAGCTGCTGTTCGCCGACCTGGAGGCGACCGGCCCCGGCGCCCTGCCCGCCTTGGCCGCGCACCCGGTGCTGCAGCCCGCCCTCGCCATCCAGAGTTTTTACCGTATGGCCAACGCCCTGTCGGTCGCGCGAGGCTATGACCCCGATCAGCCCCCCCACCTGCGCAAAGTGACCGAAACCGTCTGATGTCCGTCGCACTGGTCAATGGCCGCGTCCTGCTCGGTGACGCCGTGGTCGAAGGCGTCGCCGTCGTGGTCGAGGGCGGGCGCATCGCCGCCGTCCTGCCCGCCGCCGAAGCACGGGCCGACGAGACCCGCGACCTGGGCGGCGCCCTGCTGCTGCCCGGCTTCATCGACACCCAGGTCAACGGCGGCGGCGGCGTGCTGTTCAACGACGCCCCGACGGTGGAGACCATCGCCGCCATCGGCGCCGCCCACCGCGCCTATGGCACCACCGGTTTCCTGCCGACCCTGATCAGCGACGACCTGTCGGTGATCGCCGAGGCCATCGCCGCCACGGACGCCGCCATCGAACAGGGCGTTCCCGGCGTGCTGGGCATCCATATCGAGGGGCCGTTCCTCAACGCCGAGCGCAAGGGCATCCACGACGCCTCCAAGTTCCGCGTGCTGGACGACGCCGCCTTCGCCTTGCTCACCTCGCTGAAGCGCGGCCGCACCCTGGTCACCTTGGCGCCGGAAAAGACCACGCCCGAGGCCATCCGCCGCCTGGCCGACGCCGGCGTCATCGTCGCCGCAGGCCACACCAACGCCGACTACGACACGGCGGCCAAGGCCTTGCGCAGCGGCGCCACCGGGGTCACCCACCTGTTCAACGCCATGTCGCCGCTCACCAGCCGCGCCCCCGGCGTGGTCGGCGCCGCGTTGGAAAGCGACGCCTGGTGCGGGATCATCATCGACGGGGCGCACATCCACCCCGCCACCCTGCGCATCGCCCTGGCCAGCCGGCCGCTGGACCGCTTCATGCTGGTCTCGGACGCCATGCCCACCGTGGGCGGCCCCAAGACCTTCAACCTCCAGGGTCGCGAGATCACCGTGGCGAACGGCGTCTGCGTCGGCCCCGACGGCACCCTGGCCGGCTCCGATCTCGACATGGCCGGCGCCGTGCGCAACGCCATGTCCATGACCGGCCTCACCCTGGCCCAGGCCGCCAACATGGCCGCCCGCAGCCCCGCCGCCTTCCTCGGAATCGAAAAAGAGGCCGGGAGCATCGCCCCCGGCCTCCGCGCCGACCTGGTGGTCGCCGACGATCAGTTGAATGTCATCGAGACCTGGATCAGCGGCGAGCCTCGCCGCTGATCGCTAGGCCGGATTCGATGCTCAGGCGTTCTCGAGAACGCGGGCGTCGGTCAGGCCCTTGATGTAGTCGCGGATTTCTTCGTCCTGGGCGTTGGCGAAGAAGTACTCCTGGAACTTCTCGCCGGCGATGGCCGCCTTCACCAGGTCCTGGTCCAGGGCCTTCAGGGCCGAAACCATGTCCTTGCAGGTCGCGGCCTTCACGGTCTTCAGGATGCCGCGGTTCTTGGCCATGATCTCGGCGCGTTCCTTGGGGTAGCCCAGGCCGCGCTCGCCTTCGAACAGCTTGCGGTAGACGTCCTGCAGGTTCAGCTCGGCCGCCCAGCCGAAGCCCTTGGCGTAGGGCATCGAGATGGCGTTGCCGTCGTTGATCTGGCCGAACAGGAAGGCGTCGGTCGGGTCGATGACCAGGCCGCAGAACACGCCCGGCATGGAGTTGCAGGCCAGCATGGCGCCCATGCCCGTGCCGCAGCCGGTGACGACGAAGTCGGCGGCCTTCGAGTTCAGCAGGATGCCGGCCAGGATGCCGTTCATCACGTAGGTCAGCGAGGCCTTATCCTCGGCCGAGTACATGCCGTAGTTGAACACCTGGTGGCCCAGCGGCTCCGCCACGGCGGTCAGCGCCGTGTGGATGATCTCGTTCTTGGCGGCCTGGCTGTTTTCGGTGATCAGAGCGATTTTCATGGGTCTTCCTTTCGGGAGATGGCGGACGGGGAGGCGCCGCCACGACGTCCGGCCCGTGATCCCTGAACCGGACTAGTTCGTCAACCAACTCCTGCCGCTGCGTCACTTGCGCGCGACGCCAACAAAGCAATCCTGGTCAGGCCCGCCAGCCCGCTGAAGGGCATTGGTGCCTCCGCCAAGGAGCTCCACAATGGCCGTGATGAACGAAAGCCCCTACCACGCCCGCCTGCAACGGGTGCTCGACCACATCGACCGCAACCTCGACGGCGACCTCGATCTGGAGACGCTCAGCGGCGTGGCGGCTTTCTCGCCTCATCACTTCCACCGGCAGTTCTCCGCCCTGTTGGGGCTCAGCCTTGGACGCTACGTCCAGTTGGCCCGCCTGAAGCGCGCAGCCTCCCGCCTCGCCTACCGTCCCAAGGACCCGATCCTCCAGATCGCCCTGGACTGCGGCTATGCGGGACCCGAGGCCTTCGCCCGCGCCTTCCGGCAGCGCGTGGGCCAATCCCCCAGCGCCTTTCGGAGGCAGCCGGACTGGAGCCCCTGGCACGCGGCCCAAGCGCCGCTGGTTCAAGCCAGGAGCAAGATCATGACCCACGCCTTCACCGACGCGGACGTCCGCATCATCGACTTCCCCGAAACCCCAGTCGCGCGTCTCAGCCAACACGGCGATCCCGCGAAGCTCGGGGACACGATCCGCCGTTTCATCGCTTGGCGCCGGGAGGCCGGCCTGCCGCCGCGCCTCAGCGCCACCTTCAACATCCTGCCCGTGGACCCTGAGACGACCGAGCCGGGCGACTATCGCCTTGATCTCTGCGCCGCCACCTCCCTGCCGGTCCCGGACAATCCCCACGGCGTCGTCGCCGACCGCATTCCCCGCGGCCGCTGCGCCGTCGTCCGGCAGACCGGTTCCGGCGACGACCTGCGCCCCGCCGCCCAGTTCCTCTACGCCGACTGGCTGCCCCGCAGCGGCGAGGAGCTTCGCGACTTCCCCCTCTTCGCCCAACGCGTCACCTTCTTCCCCGACGTGCCCGAGGGCGAAGCGGTGACCGACCTCTTCCTGCCGCTGCGCTGATCCGAACAGATCACCGCAAAAACTGCGGGTTTCCGACTCGGAATCCGGTGATATTCGAAAAGCGGGGAGGTCCTCAGCCCACCCACACACCCCAGGCCCGATCCGTGCCCCCTAGCGCGGGTCGGGCCGCCTCTCACGGCTCCCGCGATTACCGCCGCTGCCGATAAGGCTCACACCCCACCCCGTCGCCGTCCCTGTCGAGATGCGGCCCATAGCCGGGGTCTCCTCGCCGCACAGGAGCCGCTCCCGCCGCTCGCGCGTCGCTGCAGTTCCTGAAAGAGCGTCCGATCGAGGCCGCCGTACTGGGCGCGGAATACATTCGCACGGGTGAAGGCGACGGAAGATGGCAGTGATAGCCGCCGCGCTTGCGGTCGTTGTGACAGCCCTCGGCGTTCAGCCCTCCCGGATGCGCGGTGGCGGGCACGCCGATAGCACAGGCCAAAACAAGCCCCAGACCCACCCCTGTGGCCGACTTGCCCTTCATCCGCGCCCCCGGTTTCAACCTGCCCCGGCGAGATCATGAATGATAATCATAGGTTGTAAATTGCGGAGCGAACCGCAAGATGGCGCATGTCGCCTATCCCCTCGCCCCCTTTGGGGGAGAGGGTAAGGGTGAGGGGGCTCTGAGGGTCAGCGGGCGAGGCGCTGCAAGCGGAACCGCCGCAAGCCCCTCACCCAACCCTCTCCCACGAGTGGGGAGAGGGGAAGGCTTATCCGCCCCCATTCCACCTCCCGTAAGCTCCTGACCGTCCCTGTCACGGGAAGGGCGCGCGGCCAGCGCTGTGTCGTGACGGGGATGCGGTCGAGCGGGTAGCGCGACCGTCGGTGGTGAGAACGAGGGGAGCGATCCCTGTCTGGACACTGCTCTTGCCCCAAAGCGGCAAGACATCGGCGGCGTGCAACAGGCGTGAGGGGGTTACTCACGCGGACCGGGGACTCCCACGCTGAGGGAGCCCGCCCGCCGGAGGCTTCGTCGGCTAAGCGCTAAGAGCGCTGCCTACCGACAGCTCCCGGATAATGACCGTGCGGAGCGTTCGATCTTCGTCGAAACGGTATTCGCTATCCAATCCTCCGGGCGAAGGCCCGGGCGCTCCGCCGCCCTTCCAACCTTTCGGGAATTTCCCGTGGGGGCGCTGAGCCATGCCCATTCCCCCGGCGACCGCCAAGCGCGGAAAAGCCAACAAGGACAACCCATGAGCCAGCCTCGCCTACGCAAAACGCCCTCTCCCGCGGAACGCCCCCCAACGGAAAGGGAGCTTCAGCGGCGTGAAGACATGCGACTGCTCGACGAAATGATCCGCTTCGCCACCGCTCAGGCCAAGGCCCACCTCGCGGCCCAGGGCCAAAGCGTGGAAGACGACGATGATGAGGATGACGACCCGTTCTAGCGCCGCCTGCAAAATCGGCCTCATACTCCCCGCAGCACACCGCCCGGGGGCCCTTCCATGAACTTCATGATCCAGCTGCTCGACTCCCTGGACGAGCTGCTGTTCCGGGTGATGAGCTGGCTGGTCTTCTACCCGCTCACCCTGTGGCGGACGATGCTGCATCCCCTGCGGATGACCACCTTCGCCGACCAGCAGATGACCGAGGCGGAGGAGCGCCGCCACGTCGCCACGGTCAGTCCGCCGCTGTTCCTGTTCCTATCGCTGCTTGTCTCGCACGGGCTGGAGCTGGCCCTAGTGGGCGACAGTCCCCTGCTTTCCGAGCATCATCGCCTGGGCGGACTGGTCAATGACGACACCAGCCTGCTGGTCATGCGGCTGGCCTTCTTCGCGGTGTTTCCGCTGCTGGTGTCGATCCGCCTGCTGCAGCGCCGGCGCGCCGCCCTGACGCGCGATACCCTCAAGCCGCCCTTCTACAGCCAGTGCTATCTGGCCGCGCCCTTCGCCCTGACGGTGGGGATGGCGGCCACCCTGATGCAGACGCACGCGCCCTGGGCGGAGCTGACCGGCGCGGCCATGGTGCTCATCGCCCTGGTCTGGTTCATCGCTGTGGAGACGGCGTGGTTCCGCCAGGAGCTGGGCGCGCCGATCTGGCGCTGCCTGCTGGACGCCGTGATCGTCACGGTCCAGGGGGTGGCGATCCTGGCGATCGCCGCGCCCCTCTTCGGCTGATGAAGCCCGCTCATCCCCGCGAAGGCGGGGATGAGCGGATGAAAAACGGTACGGATGGAAAGGTTGGGGGTCGCCCGGACCTAGCGCTTTACGTCCAAACCTTCGCCGTCGAGCAGGGCTTGCACGTCGCTGGCCGAGACCAGGTTGAAGTCGCCGAACACGGCGTGCTTCAGGGCGCCGGCGGCCAGGCCGAACTCCACCGCGTCGGCGTCGTTCAGGCCGGTCAGCAGGCCGTGCAGCACCCCGGCGGCGAAGGCGTCGCCCCCGCCGATGCGGTCCACCACCCCGGCCAGCGGGAAGGCGCGCGTGATGTGCTCGCCGCCGTCGCGGGAGATCATCACCGCCGACAGCTCGTGATGATCCGCCGACGGCGTCAGCCGCACGGTCGAGGTCATGCGCTTCAGGTTCGGGAACACCTCGAAGGCGCGCTCGGCGGCCTTGCGGCGGCGCACCTGGGCGGACTCGTCCAGGAAGCTCTCGCCCAGGATCAGGGCGATGTCGCGGTCGTTGACGAAGGCCAGGTCGGCGCAATCCAGGATCTGGCGCAGCACGGCCGGGCCGTCGCCGTTCCAGGCGGCCCACATCTTGGCGCGGTAGTTGCCGTCGAAGCTGACGGGCACGCCCAGCTTGCGGGCGGTCTGCACCGCCTTGACCACCGCGTTGGCGGCCGACGGGCCGACGGCCGGGGTCACGCCGGAGACGTGGAACCACTCGGCGCCGTCCAGTTCCTTTTCCCAGTCGATGGCGTCTTCCGACGCCAGGGCGAAGGCCGAGCCGGCGCGGTCATAGGTGACCTCCGACGGACGCACCACGGCGCCCGGCGACAGGAAGTACAGGCCCATGCGTCCCTCGACGAAGCGCAGGCTGCGGGTGTCGACCCCGTGCCGGCGCAGCTCGTCGCGGGCCGCCCGGCCCAGGGGATTGTCGGGCAGGATGGAGACCGTCGCCGCGTCGTGGCCGAACTTGGCCAGGGACACGGCCACATTGGCCTCCGCCCCGCCGACGCACACGTTCAGCCGGGCCGACTGCAGCAGCAGCTCATTGGTGGGAGCAGAGAGGCGCAGCAGCACCTCGCCAAAGCAGACGACACGGCTCAACGTTCAGTCTCCAGTCAGATCAGCGGGCCAGCCAGCCGCCGTCGACCGGCAGCGTCACCCCGTGAACATAGTCCGAAGCCGCCGCGGCGAGGAACACCGCCGCGCCGCCCAGATCGCTCGCGTGGCTCCAGCGGCCCGCCGGAATGCGGGCCAGGATCGAGGCGTTGCGCTCGGCGTCGGCGCGCAGGGCTTCGGTGTTGTTGGTCTCGACATAGCCGGGGGCGATGGCGTTGACGTTGATCCCCTTGGCGGCCCACTCGTTGGCCAGGATCTTGGTCAGGCCGGCCAGGCCGCTCTTCGAAGCGGTGTAGGACGGCACGCGGATGCCGCCCTGGTAGGACAGCAGGCTGGCGATGTTGATCACCTTGCCGCCGCCCTGCTTCAGCATCTGGCGCGCCACGGCCTGGGTCAGGAAGAACACGACCTTCAGGTTCGTATCCATCACCGCGTCCCAGTCGGCCTCGCTGAACTCGATCGAGTCCGCGCGGCGGATGATGCCGGCGTTGTTGACCAGGATGTCCAGCTTGCCGAAGGCGGCGACCGTCTCGTCGACCACGCGCTGCACCGGCTCGGTCGAACCGAAGTCGGCCTTGATCGACAGGAACTTTCGGCCCGTCGCCTCGATGGCCTTCTGGGTTTCGGTCGGCTCGCTGCGGCCGGCGACGGCCACGTCCGCGCCGGCTTCCGCCAGGGCGATGGCGATCGCTTGGCCGATGCCGGTGTTGGCGCCGGTGACAAGGGCGGTCTTGCCCTCAAGGCTGAAAAGCTTGCTCATAATGGGGCCTACTTGAGTTGGCAGATGTCGAGGACGTTCATGTCCGTGTAGTCCAGGTTCTCGCCGCCCATCGCCCAGATGAAGGTGTAGTTGGCGGTGCCCGAACCCATGTGGATCGACCACGGCGGGCTCACGACGGCCTCTTCGTTGGCCATCACGATGTGACGCATCTCGTCCGGCTCGCCCATGTAGTGGAACACCCGGTCGTTATCGCCGAGGCCGAAGTAGAAATAGACCTCCGAACGGCGGTCATGCAGGTGCGGCGGCATGGTGTTCCACACGCTGCCCGGCTTCAGGACCGTCATGCCCAGCAGCAGCTGCGCCGACTTGCAGGTGGTCGGGACGATGTACTGGTAGATGGTGCGCTCGTTGGAGGTCTCCAGCGCGCCGCGCTCCAGCGGGATGGCGTCGGCGAACACCAGCTTCTTGGTCTCGAAGGCCGCGTGGGCCGGGACGCTGGTGATGTAGAACCTGGCCGGGTTGGCGGCGTCGACGGACTCGAACACCACGTCCTTGGCGCCCATGGTCACATAGATGCCGTCGCGCGGCTCGATGTCGTAGACGACGCCGTCCACGGTCACCTTGCCCTTGCCCTCGCCCACGTTGATGGCGCCCAGCTCGCGGCGTTCCAGGAACGGGTGGCCGGCGGCCGAGGCCGGCTCGGTCTGGTGCGGCAGGACCACCGGCTTGGACACCGGGGCCGCGCCGCCGACCACGAAGCGTTCGTTGTGCGAGTAGTTCAGGCTGACGCCGTCCTCCTCGAACAGGTCCTGCATCAGGTAGCGGTCGCGCAGCTCGTCATTGGTGACGCCGAACATCATGTCCGGGTGCGTGGCGTGGTAGGTCTTGGCGAACATGACGGCCTCCAGGGCGCGGGGTTCTTCCAGGGATCAGGCGGCGGCCGGCGTCGCGGTCAGCGGCTGGTCCAGCTTGTAGGCCTGCTTGGGCAGGTTGTAGGCCAGATCAACGACCGTTTCCGCGGCGTCGTCCAGGTCCATGCGGTGCTCGGCGACCATCCGGGCCAGGAAGGCGCTGTCCACGCGGCGGGCCACGTCGTGGCGAGCCGGGATCGACAGGAACGCGCGGGTGTCGTCGTTGAAGCCGACGGTGTTGTACAGGCCGGCCGTCTCGGTGACCTGCTCGCGGAAGCGCATCATGCCTTCCGGGCTGTCGTGGAACCACCAGGACGGACCCAGCTTCAGGGTCGGATAGTGGCCGGCCAGCGGCGCCAGCTCGCGGCTGTAGGTCGTCTCGTCCAGGGTGAACAGGATGATCGACAGGCGCGGATCGTTGCCCAGCTTGCCCAGCAGCGGACGCAGGGCCTGGACGTATTCGGTCTTGGCCGGGATGTCGGCGCCCTTGTCGCGGCCATAGGCCTCGAACAGCTGGCGGTTATGGTTGCGGGTCGAGCCGGGGTGGATCTGCATGACCAGACCGTCGTCCAGGCTCATCTTGGCCATCTCGGTCAGCATCTGCGCCCGGAACAGCTCGGCCTTCTCGGGCGTCACGTCGCCCTTCAGCAGGCTCTGGAACAGCGCCTCGGACTCCGCCGCCGACAGGTCCGCGGTGGCGGCGGTCGGGTGGCCGTGGTCGGTCGAGGTGGCGCCGGCGGCGATGAAGTCGGCCCGGCGCGAACGGTGCGCTTCCAGGTAGCCGGTCCAGCTGTAGACGTCATGGCCCGACACTTCGGCGAAGCGCTGCATGGCGTCGCCGAAACGCTCGTCCTCGAAGTCGATGACCGCGTCGGGGCGATAGGCGGTGACCACCCGGCCCTTCCAGCCGCTGTCGCGGATGGCGTGGTGATGGTTCAGGCTCTCGTGCGGGCCTTCGGTGGTGGCCAGCAGCTCGATGTTGAAGCGGTCGAACAGCGCGCGGGGACGGAACGCGTCCGTGGCCAGCTGGGCGTTGATCTCGTCGAAATACTTGTCCGCGGTCTCGGCGGTCAGGCGATCCTTGAAGCCGAAGACCTTGGAGAAAACGTAGTTCAGCCACAGCCACGAGGGGGTCGCGCGGAACAGATGGAAGTTCGAGGCGAACAGCTTCCACGCCTTGCGCGGGTCCGTGGCCGGCACGCCTTCCTTGGACGGGACCCGCAGGTCCTTCAGCGCGATGCCCTGGCTGTAGAGCATCCGGTACAGGTAGTGGTCCGGCGCCAGCAGCAGGTCGCAGGCGTCCTCGAACGGCGCGTTGGTCGAGAACCAGGACGGGTCCGTGTGGCCGTGCGGGCTGATGATCGGCAGCTTTTCGACCAAGCCATAAAGCTCGCGAGCGATCGCGCGCGTGGTCGGGTCGGCCGGAAACAGACGGTCGTCGTGAAAGATCAGCGGCTGGGCCATCGGGGGATGCTCCTGGGGTTTCCGGCGCGGGCGTTTCAATGTGCCCGTTCTGCGGGCGTGGTAACCGGTGTCATAGATTGAAGCAAGCTTGAGGGCTCACTTACTGGGCGGCGGTCCCGAAGACTCGCGCACGACGAGCGACGGGGCAATACGTTCCGGCTCCGCCTTCAGCTCGCGCGGCTCCTGGCCGCCGGCGATCAGCTTCAGGGCGGCCATCCGGCCCACCTCCCGGGTGGGGATGCGGATGGTGGTCAGCGGCGGCCAGACGCGGGAGGCGATTTGGAAGTCGTCGAAGCCGACCACGGTCAGGTCGGCGGGCACGTTCAGCCCAGCGCGGCGGGCGGCCTGCAAGGCGCCGGCGGCCATTTCGTCGTTCCCGCAGAAGATGGCGGTCGGACGCGGACTGAGCTTCAGCAGCTCCTCGGCCGCCGTCAGGCCGGTCTCGAAGGTATAGGCCGCGTTGGCCACATAGGTCGGATCAAGCTTGATCCCCGCGTCGGCCAGGCCGTCCTCGAAACCGCCGCGGCGTTCGTGGGACGACCGGAAGGTGTCGGGACCGGAGATGAAGGCGATGCGGACGTGGCCCAGATCGGTAATGTGCTTGGCGGCATGGTGCGCGCCCAGCCGGTCGCGGCCGACGATCATGCGCTCCGCGTCGTCCACCGGCACCGAGGCGATGCGGATGTACTCGCAACCGATCTCGCGCAGCAGCCGCCCCACCCGCTCGTCTTCCGAGACGGACGGCGTGACCACAACCCCGTACAGGCGCTGGCGCTCGATGAAGGTTCGCAGGTCGGTCAGGAAGTGCGGGCTGGCGCGGTCGCACGGATGCACCACCAGCTCGAAGCCGGAGCCCTTCATGCCGTCCAGCAGGCCCTGCTGCATGTTCACGACGTACTGCGGGTTGGGGTTGTCGTAGATCATGCCGATCAGGAACGACCGGCGGAACGCCAGGCCGCGGGCCTGGGGATCGGGCTCGTAGCCATGCTCGGCGATCACCGCCTCGATCCGCTCGCGCGTCTCGTCGCGCACGGAGGGAGACTGGTTGATGACCCGCGACACCGTCTTCTTCGACACGCCGGCCAGCCGCGCGATGTCGTTGATCGTCGGGCGCCTCCGGCTGGAATCCCCCTCGAGGTTCGGGCCGTCAGGCGAATGATCGTCAGGCGTTTTGGAAGCGGTCACAGCGATCCGATCGACGTGGTGTAGTTCTGTTTTCTTAGCCTGATCGCACGTCCGACTACAAACGATGTCGAGAAAGCGCTATTGTGGATAATGACACCGGTTACCTAAACCCAAGAACACGGTGCGTAGGGACAGGAAATGGCGTCCGACACCACTCAGGCCGAGCATGTGATTCACCACGTGGACCCCCGCGACCATGTCGCGACGGCTCTGCGTGACCTCGTTTCGGGCGAGACGGTCAGTATCGACGGCCAGTCGATCACGGTCCGCGCCGACATCCCCAAGGGCCATAAGATCGCCGTGCGCGACGCCGCCGTCGGCGAAGACGTCTGCAAGTACGGCTGGCCCATCGGCCGGGCGACGCACGCCATCGCTGTCGGCGACCACGTCCACGTCCACAATGTCGAGACCAAGCTGTCCGACGTGGAGACCTACACCTACGAGCCCTCGGTCGACGCCATCGGCCACGATCTGGCGGCCGGGACCTTCATGGGCTACCGCCGCAAGAACGGCCGGGTCGGCACCCGCAACGAGATCTGGGTCCTCTGCACCGTCGGCTGCGTAGCCAACACAGCCCGCCGCATCGCCGAAAAGGCCGCCGTCCGCTTCGCCGGCCGCATCGACGGCGTCCACGCCTTCCCCCACCCGTTCGGCTGCTCGCAGCTGGGCGGCGACCTGGACCACACCCGCAAGCTGATCGCCAGCCTGGCCGCGCACCCCAACGCCGGCGGCGTCCTGATCCTCGGACTGGGCTGCGAGAACAACCAGCTGTCGAAGCTGCTTGAGACGGCCCCCGACATCGATCGCGATCGCCTGCGCTACTTCACCACCCAGAACGTCGCCGACGAACAGGAAGACGGCCTCGCCGCCGTCGAGGAACTGGTCGCCCTGGTCGAGAAGGACCAGCGCGAGCCGTGCCCGGTCTCCGATCTCGTGGTCGGCCTGAAGTGCGGCGGCTCGGACGGCTTCTCCGGCGTCACCGCCAATCCCCTGGTCGGTCGCATCGCCGACAAGGTGGCCGACGCCGGCGGCACGCCGGTCCTGACCGAAATCCCCGAGGTGTTCGGCGCCGAGCGCATCCTGATGGCCCGCGCCGCCAACCAGGGCGTGTTCCAGGACCTCGTTTCGGTGGTCAACGACTTCAAGCAGTACTTCATCGACAATCACCAGCCGATCTACGAGAACCCCTCCCCCGGCAACATCGCCGGCGGCATCACCACGCTGGAGGAAAAGTCCCTCGGCGCCGTGCAGAAGGGCGGCCGCGCCCAGGTGGTCAACGTCATCCGCTATGGCGAGAAGATCGGTCCCCACGGCCTGACCGTGCTGGAAGCGCCCGGCAACGACGCGGTGTCCTCCACCGCCCTGACCGCCGCCGGCGCCACGGTGATCCTCTTCACCACCGGCCGCGGCACGCCGCTCGGCTTCCCCGCCCCCACCCTGAAGATCGCCTCCAACAGCGGTCTGGCGGGGCGCAAGCCGGGCTGGATCGATTTCGACGCCGGCGTGGTGCTGGAAGAAAAGTCCATGGACGAAGCCGCCGACGACCTGATGGCGCTGGTCGTCGAGACCGCCTCGGGCAAGGCGACCAAGGCTGAAATCAACGGCGAGCGCGAGATCGCCATCTGGAAGCAGGGCGTTACCCTTTGACGAAACTTCTCCTGTCCACCCTGTCCGAAGCCTCGGCCAAGGTGCTGCAACCTGCCTATGACCCGGCCGCCGTCGATATCGGCGTGGTCCATTTCGGCCCCGGCGCGTTCCACCGCGCACACCAGGCCTTCTATTTCGACGCGCTCCTGGCCAAGGATCCGCGCTGGGGGATCAGCGGCGTTTCCCTGAAGAGCCCCGGCGTCCGCGACGCCCTGGCCCCGCAGGAAGGCCTCTATGTCCTGGCCCAGCTGGACGCCGAGACCACCTTCCGCGTCATCGGCGCCATCCGCGAGACCCTGGTCGCGTCGGAAAATCCCGACGCCGTCTTCGCCCGCCTCGCCGCTCCGACGACCAAGGTCGTCACCATGACCGTCACGGAAAAGGGCTACTGCCTAGGCGGCGACGGCAAGCTGGACCTGTCAAACACCGACATCGCCCACGATCTGGCCGCGCCGCAGCGCCCCGACAGCGTCATCGGCTACGTCGTCGAAGGGCTGCGCCGCCGCCGTGAAGCCGGCCTCGCCCCCTTCACCATCATCAGCTGCGACAACCTCGCCGACAACGGCCACAAGCTGCGCGACGCGGTCGTCGCCTTCGCCGGCAAGCTGGACGCCGGCCTGGGTGAATGGATCGCGACGAACACCGCCTTCCCGCGCACCATGGTCGACAGCATCACTCCGGCCACCGATGACGCCCTGCGCGCTCGGGTCGCCGCCGAGACGGGCTTTGACGACGCCTGGCCGATCCAGCGTGAAGCCTTCGTCCAATGGGTGGTCGAGGACGTCCTGCCCGCCGACGCGCCGGACCTGGCCTCGGTCGGCGTGACCCTGACCAACGACGTCGCCGCCTTCGAGGGCGCCAAGCTGCGCCTGCTGAACGGCGCGCACTCGACCCTGGCCTATGTCGGCTCGCTGAAGGGCTACGAGACCGTGGGCGACGCCATGGCCGACGCCGAACTGGCCGGCTTCGTGCGCAGCATGATGCTGGAGGACATCGCCCCCAGCCTCAGCACCCCGCCCGGCCTCGACATCCCGACCTATGTGGAGGCGATCCTCGGCCGTTTCCGCAACCCGGAGATTCGCCACCTGCTGTCGCAGATCGCCTGGGACGGCTCCAAGAAGCTGCCGTTCCGGATTCTGGAGACCACGGCCGAAGCCCTGGAAGCCGGCCGTCCGGTCGACCGCCTGGCCGTTCCGATCGCCGCCTGGATGGCCTTCGTCGCCGCCCGCGCCAAGGCCGGAACGCCGCTGGTCGATCCGCTCGCCGACAAGCTGGCCGCCCTTGGCAACGCCGCGACCGGCGCGCCGCAGGACGTGGACGCCTTCCTCGGCCTGACCGAGATCTTCCCGGCCTCGCTGGCCGCGAACCCCATCTATGCAGCCGCCGTGAAGGCGGCCTATGCACAGCTTTCGCTAGGGTGACGGTTGAATTGTCAATGACACCGGTTTCCCCTACACACACCGACAATCAACAATCCTCAGGGAACAGGGAGCGTAACGGAGTGGACGCAGTACGGACCGAAACGGTCGCCTCGACGATCGCCAAGAACTCTTGTAGAGGCGCGTCTGTCCGCCACCGCCCTCCCCGGCTACCCCGGCGAGAGGCCGGCGACCATGGATGACGCCTACGCCATCCAGGACATCGCCATCGGGCTCTACCCGGCCGAAGTCGGCGGCTGGAAGGTCGGGCTCATCGCCCCGGCGCTGCGCGCCGAGCTGGGCGCCGAGCGTCTGGCCGGCCCGGTGTTCAAGAACAACATCTGGACCATCGGCGCGGGCGAAACCTTCCCCCTGCCGGTGATCCCCAACGGCTTCGCCGCCGCCGAGGCCGAATTCATCGTGCGCGTCGCCAAGGACGCCCCGGCCGACAAGGTCGACTGGTCCTATGAGGACGCCGAGGAATATGTCGGCGCGATCCATATCGGCTTCGAACTGGCCGGCAGCCCCCTGCCCGACATCAACGGCATGGGCCCGCGCGTCGTCGCCTCGGACTTCGGCAACAACGCCGGTCTGATCGTTGGTCCGGAGATCAAGGACTGGCGCGAAAAGGGCTGGGAGAACATGCCCTGCGAAACCTGGATCGACGACAAGCTGATCGGTTCGGGCACGGCCGCCAGCATTCCGGGCAGCCCGGTCGAGGCTTTCCGCTTCCTGATCGAGAACTGCGCCCGTCGCGGTCACCCGCTGAAGGCCGGCGATCTGATCACCACCGGGGCCGCCACCGGCGTCCACGAGATCTTCCTCGGACAATCGACTGTTGTGCGCTTCGGCGAGTACGGCGAGATTGCCTGCAGCACGGTCAAGGCTGAGCCGGCCGCGGCCTAACGCAGAATATCAGGGATGAACGGCGCTCCCTGTCCCGGGAACGCCAGGGACAGGCAGAGAATATGAGCGATGCAAAAGCGGGAGGCGTGACGCCTCCCCCCGTCTCCGAAAGAATTACGAAGTTCCGTTGGGTGATCGTGAGCCTCCTGTTTGTGGCCATGATCATCAACTACGTGGACCGGCAGACCATCGGCCTTCTGAAGGCCGACCTGTCTCGGGAGTTCAGCTGGTCGGAAACCGACTATGCCGACACCGTCTTCTGGTTCCAGGCGTCCTACGCCATCGCCTACCTCATCTGGGGTCGGGTGATCGACAAGATCGGGGCCCGCTACGGCTTCGCCATCGCCTTCGCGATCTGGCAAGTGGCGCACATCGCCCACGCCGGCGCGCGCGGCCTGACCGGCTTCATCTTCGCCCGCATCGCGCTGGGCGCCGGTGAAGGCGGCGGCTTCCCGGGCGGCATCAAGGCCGTGGCCGAGTGGTTCCCCAAGAAGGAACGCGCCTTCGCCACCGGCCTGTTCAACGCCGGCACCAACATCGGCGCCATCGTCACCCCGCTGGTCGTGCCCGTCGTGGCCCTGACCTGGGGGTGGCAGATGGCCTTCATCGTGACCGGCGTCGCTGGTCTGGTGTGGCTGCCGATCTGGCTGCTGGTCTATCGCAGCCCGCAAGAGCACAAGCGCGTCTCGCCGGGCGAACTGGCCCACATCACCCAGGACCCGGCCGACCCGGTCGAGAAGATCGGCTGGTCCAAGATCCTGACGAAGCGCGAGACCTGGGCCTTCGCCCTCGGCAAGTTCCTGATCGATCCGGTCTGGTGGATGTTCCTCTTCTGGCTCCCGGATTTCCTGGGCAAGCGCCACGGCCTGGACCTGAAGAGCTTCGGCCCGCCGCTGATCGCCATCTACCTGCTGTCGGACGTCGGCAGCGTCGGCGGCGGCTGGATGTCGTCCAAGTTCATGAACATGGGCTGGAGCATCAACAAGGCCCGCAAGATCACCATGCTGATCTGCGCCCTGCTGGCCGTGCCGGTGGCCTTCGCCGCCAATGTCGACAACCTCTGGGTCGCCGTGCTGATCATCGGCATCGCCACCGCGGCTCACCAGGGCTTCTCGGCCAACCTCTACACCCTGCCGGGCGACGTGTTCCCCCGCGGGGCGGTGGGTTCGGTGGTCGGCATCGGCGGCATGCTGGGCGCCTTCGGCGGCATGGCCATGGCCA
The DNA here is from genome assembly GCF_041021955.1 of Caulobacter sp. 73W. GTDB lineage: Bacteria > Pseudomonadota > Alphaproteobacteria > Caulobacterales > Caulobacteraceae > Caulobacter. The sequence goes on along the minus strand of NZ_CP158375.1, from coordinate 3,493,698 downwards.
AGTACGCCGGATACGTCTTGGAGAAGATCGGCACCTACACGCCGATCTTCATCCTGGCGGCCTCGGCCTATCTGATCGCCCTGGCCGTGGTTCACCTGCTCATGCCGAAGATGGATCCGGTCAAGGTCTGATCGGTCCGGGGCGACGGCCTGAAATACAGCGGCGGCGCTCTCCGGAGCGCCGCCGTTTTTCATTGAGCTATTGGGGCTATCGCGCCGGCAGGATGGTCATCAGCCCCCGCGCGAAGCCGGACGGCGCCACGGTCAGGTGATCCTCGCCCGGCAGCACGTCCGAGCTGATGCTCAGCCCCGAATAGCCCCGCCCCTTCACCGTCCGCTCGAACAGCTTCATGTCCTCGACCAGATCGGCGTCGCTGTTGTAGCGGTCGTCCCCGGCCTTTATCGTCTCGTAGCCGCCCACGTACATGAACACCCGCGCCGGCAGATCCTTGTGCGTCCTGGCGTACTCGGCCTCGACCTTCAGCATGTGCTTCTTGTCAAACCAGAAGGACGGGCTGCCCAGGATGTAGCCGTCGAACAGCTCCGGCTCGTTCAGCAGGAACTCCGCGCCCAGCAGCCCCCCATAGGAGTGGCCCAGGATCGTCCGCCTGCCCGGATCGGCCCGGAATTTCTGCTCCACGAACGGCAGCACCTGCTCGCGGATGTACCGGCGATAGGCGGCGCTGCCGCCATGCACCGCATCCGGCGGCGAGCTGCTCGGACCATTGCGCGTCGGCGTGTAGTCGCGGCGGCGGCTTTGCGAGCCGCTGTCGCCCTCGGCGTAGGACAGGCCCACCAGGATGAAGTCGTCCACCTTCGGCCGGTCCAAGTTCAGCCGCCGCGCCATCGAGCGGATCACCGGGAACGCATAGTCGGCGTCGGTGACATAGAGCACTGGATAGCGCCGCTGCGCGTCGAACTCATAGGAAGCCGGCAGGCTGACGAAGACCTGATACTTCCGGCCGGAGACCGGATCAGGCACGTCCCAGACCTGGGTGCCCGTCAGGACATAGGGCGCGCCGTTCCCGGCCTGCGCAGTGGTCACCGCCGGCGTCTGCGTCGTCCGAACCGCGCTGTTCTCGGTCTTGCCGCACCCCGAGACGGCGATCGCCGCCGTCGCCGCCAGAACCATCAACCGCATGCATTCTCTCCCCTAGAGCTTCACCATAGAAGGCTTCGCGGAGGAATGTGGCGGGGGCTGGGCGGCTACTTTCGGCCCTTGGGCACGGCGATGACCAGATTGTCGATAAGCCGGGTCTTGCCGAACCGCACGGCCATGGACGCCAGCACTTCGCCCGACAGGCGGTCCTCGACCTCCCGCAGGGTGCGGTTGTCGGCCAGACTGACATAGTCGACCTCGGCCGAGGGCTCCTCGGCGATGGTCCGGCGCATGGCCTCGCGCACCGCCTCGGCCTTGCGCTCTCCGCGCTCCACCAGGATGCGGGCCAGGGTCAGGGCGCGGAACAGCACCCGCGCCGACTGGCGGTCGGCCAGGGACAGGTAGACGTTGCGGCTGCTCATGGCCAAGCCGTCAGGCTCGCGCACCGTGGGGCAGATCACGATCTCCGAAGGGATCGACAGGTCCAGGGCCAGCTTGCGGATCACCGCCGCCTGCTGGGCGTCCTTCTGGCCGAAATAGGCGCGGGTCGGCTGGACGATGTTCAGCAGCTTGGCCACCACCGTCGCCACGCCGTTGAAGTGGCCAGGACGCGAGCCGCCCTCCAGCCCCTCGCTGACGCCGCCCACCGTGATGCTGGTGTCGAAGCCTTCGGGGTACATCTCCGCCGGCTCGGGCGTGAACACCAGATCGACCCCGGCCGCCTCCAGCAGCAACAGGTCGCGCGGCAGGTCGCGGGGATAGCGCGACAGGTCCTCGTTCGGGCCGAACTGGGTCGGGTTGACGAAGATGCTGGCCGCCGCGGCCCCGCACTCTTCCTTGGCCCGCTTCATCAGGCTGATATGGCCCTCGTGCAGGTAGCCCATGGTCGGGGCGAAGCCGAGGTCGCCCAGACGCGCGCGCTCGGCCCGGAACTCAGCGATGGTGGCGACGACCTTCATCACGCGCCCTTCAGGGCTTCAGCCAACTCGGCGGGGTCGATCTTGCTGCTGTTGGCGTCGGTCGGGAACACGCCGCCCTGCACCTCTTCGGCATAGGCGCGCACCGCGCCCTCGATGGCCGCGCCGACGTCGGCGAACTGCTTGGCGTGGCGGGGCGGCTTGTCGCCGTACAGGCCCAGCAGATCGTGCCACACCTGCACCTGACCGTCGCAGCCGGCGCCCGCGCCGATGCCGATGGTCGGAATGCTCAGGCGCTTGGTGATCTCGGCCGCCAGGGCCGCCGGGGCCAGTTCGATGACGATGGCGAAGGCGCCCGCCGCCTGCAGGGCCAGGGCGTCGTCCAGCATGCGCCGCGCGTCGGCGGCGGCCTTGCCCTGCACCTTCAGGCCGATCTGGTTCACCGACTGCGGCGTGAAGCCGATATGGCCCATGACCGGGACGCCCAGGTCCACCAGCTTGCGGACGATGGGCGCGATCGACGCGCCGCCCTCCAGCTTCACCCCCGCGACGCCGGCTTCCTGCAGCAGGCGGCCAGCCGAACGCACCGCCGATGCCTCGTCTGCGTAGCTCAGGAACGGCAGGTCGGCCAGGACCAGCGCCCTGCCCGCCCCGCGCATCACCGCGGCGGCGTGGCGCACCATGTCGTCCACCGTCACCGGCAGGGTCGTGCCGTGGCCATGGACCACCATGCCCAGGCTGTCGCCCACCAGCAGCACTGGAACGCCCGCCCGCTCGGCCAGGATCGCCGAGGTGTAGTCATAGGCCGTCAGCATGGCGATCTTCTCGCCCCGGGCCTTCATGGCGGCCAGGTCGAGGGTCGTCACGGACTTCTGCGAAATCGTCGCGGACATAGGTTATCACACGTAAGCTGACAAAGCGGGTCGAGGTCCCTATATCACGCGCCAAGACGGCGCCCACACGAACCGTCACCCGCAGGTCGAGATAGAGAGTTGTGCATGCGCGTCCTGATGCGCTCGAAAATCCATAACGCCACGGTCACCGAGGCCAACCTGGCCTATGTCGGGTCGATCACCATCGACCAAGACCTGCTGGACCATGTGGACCTGTGGGCGGGCGAAAAGGTGCTGGTCGTCTCCAACACCAGCGGCGCGCGCCTCGAGACCTACGTCATCGCCGGCCCGCGCGGTTCGGGCTGCATCTGCGTGAACGGCGCCGCCGCCCACCTGATCGGCGAGGGCGAGCAGGTCATCATCATCGCCTTCGAGATCACCGACAAGCCGGTGGAGCCGAAGGTCATCCTGGTCGACGAGAAGAACCGCTTCGTGCGGTCGCTGGTCGAGGAGCCCTCGACCGTCATCGCCTAGAGGCGATTCCCTAGTTCTGCGGCTGCGCCGGGCTTTGCTCGCGCGGGGCTTCCTGGCCGCCGGCCGGGCTGGTGGCGGCGATCTGGCCGCCGGATTGGTGGCCCGGGCCGCTCATGCCGAAATAGGCGATCGCGCCGACGATCAGCACGCCGACCACGCCCAGGATCACCCAGCCGCGCTTCACCGAACCTTGCATCTTCTCAGCCATTGGCGATCTCCTTTGCGGGGAAAACCAGGGCTGGCGGGCTTGGTTCCAAATCGACGACTTCCGCCCTTGCGGCGAAGCATCCCCCCGACTATGGTCCGCGCCGCTTCGACCGGCGCCCCGCGCCAACGAGCGGGCCGGTAGCTCAGTGGTAGAGCATTCGACTTTTAATCGAATGGTCGTGAGTTCGAACCTCACCCGGCCTACCAATCTTCGTGAACCTCGCGGATCATCCCCGGCCCACACGCGGCGTGTAGTGGCTTGATCATCATCCCTGGTTCAAACTCCGGCCCATGAAGTTCGATCGCCCCGTCTACTGGCTCTATGCCGGCGTCATCGCCCTGTTCGTCGTCATGACCGCCTTGCGGCTGCTGGGCGGCGCGGAGAGCTGGGGTTCGGCCGCCGACTGGGCGGCGGCGGGCGCGAGCGTGCTGGTGGTGTTCGTGACCCTTGAGCTGGCCACCGCCGAGCGGCGGACCATCGAGACGCGGCGCAAGGCCGAGCGCCTGAGCATGCTGGATGCGGTCGAGGACGTGGTTCAGGCCGTCATGCGGCACACAGCCGTCATCCGCAACGCGGCCAAGAGCCGTGACCATCGGCATATCCAGCAGATCACGACCTCGGAATTCCGACACAACGACGAGGCGTTAACCGGCCTGTTCTCCATGCCGCCCACCCAGTGGCCGACCGTCGAGCTCTACCGCCGCGCCTTTCAGGTGTCCCTGCATCGTGCTCACCTCATCCGCTCGATGGGCGAGCTTTCGATCCTGGAGCGCGTCGCAGACGCCGACTGGGACGACTTTCAACAGGCTTTGAAGCGCTCCGCCGACGCGGAGCAGAAGTTCACCGACGCCCTCGCCTCCGCCCGGGCCTGAGCGCCGAGATTATACCTTTGTAACGTCACCGTTCCGCCGTTGCCGCACCTTCGCGACGGGCGATATCCTGACGCCATGCGCACGCTCCTCATCACCCTCGCCCTGGCCGTCCCGACGGTCGCCCTCGCCCAGCCCTCGCGTCCCCAGGACGACGACGCGCGCATCAAGACGACCGGCGAGGCCAACAGCGAGAGCATCCAGGGCGCGGCTCAGGCGCCGCTGCGCGATTTCAACGTGGTGCGCACCAAGATCCCGCCGATCCTGCTGGAGGTCATGCACGACCCCTACGAGCGGCCCATGCCGTCTACCTGCCGCCGCATCGCCGATCTGGTCCGCCCCCTGGAAGAGGCCCTGGGCGTCGATCTGGACCAGATTCCGGCCGGCGAGAACGAGGACCTGCTGGATCGCGGCAAGACCATCTCCTACGGCGTCATGGCCGGCGTGGCGTCGAGCTTCATCCCCTTCCGGGGCGGGGTGCGCATGCTGACGGGGGCCGAGCGGCACGACCGGCTGGTGGCGGCGGCCATCACCTCGGGCAATGTCCGCCGCGCCTATCTGAAGGGTCTGGGCGAGGCCAAGGGCTGCAACCCGCCGGCCACCCCGACCCATGTGAAGAGCAGCATCCCTCGCGAGGAGAAGCGCTCGGGACCGAAGTTCCCGATCCGCTAGGCCTTCTTGGCGGCCAGGTGTCGGTCGCGGAAGCTCTTGCGGAACGCCTCGAACCGCCCCTCCTCGATCGCCGCGCGCATGGCGGCGGTCAGGGTCTGGAAGAAGGCGATGTTGTGCCAGGACAGCAGGACCTGGCCCAGGATCTCGTCCGACCGCACCAGGTGGTGCAGATAGGCCTTTGAATAGGCGCTGCTGGCCGGACAGGCGCTGGCCTCGTCCAGGGGCGTGTCGTCCTCGGCGAAGCGGGCGTTCTTCAGGTTGATCGCCCCGTCCCAGGTCCAGGCCTGGCCGTGGCGCCCCGAGCGGGTCGGCAGGACGCAGTCGAACATGTCGACGCCCCGCGCCACCGCCTCGACCAGGTCGATGGGCTTGCCCACCCCCATCAGGTAGCGCGGCCGGTCGGCGGGCAGCATGGCGGGGGCGTAGTCCAGCACCTCGCACATGGCCTCGTGCCCCTCGCCCACGGCGAGACCGCCCAGGGCGTAGCCGTCGAAGCCGATCTCCTGCAGGCGCTCGGCCGACTCCCGGCGCAGATGCTCGAAGGTCGAACCCTGCTGGATGCCGAACAGGGCCTGGCTATCGCGCTGACCGAAGGCGGCCTTGGAGCGCGCGCCCCAGCGGGCGGACAGCAGCAGCGCCTCGCGGGCGCGCTTCTCTTCCGCCGGCCAGGCGACGCATTCGTCCAGCTGCATGACGATGTCGCTGCCCAGCAGGTCGGCCTGGATCTCGATGGACCGTTCCGGCGTCAGGATATGCTTGGAGCCGTCGATGTGGCTGGCGAAGGTCACCGCCTCTTCGGTCACCTTGCTGATGCCCGACAGGCTCATCACCTGGAAACCGCCGCTGTCGGTCAGGATCGGCTTGTCCCAGCGCATGAACTTGTGCAGCCCGCCCAGGCGCTTCACCCGCTCGGCCGTGGGCCGCAGCATCAGGTGATAGGTATTGCCCAGGATGATGTCCGCGCCGGTCTGGGCGACCTGATCCACGGTCAGGGCCTTGACCGTGCCGGCCGTGCCCACGGGCATGAAGGCCGGCGTGCGGATGTCGCCGCGGGGGGTTTTCAGGACGCCCGTGCGGGCCCCGCCGTCGGTCGCTTTCAGTTCAAAGGGAAAGGCTGCCATCAGGCGGCCCGCCATAGCAGGCTGCCGTCGCCATAGGAATAGAAGCGGTATCCGTCGGCGATGGCGTGCTCATAGGCGGCGCGCATGGTGTCCTGCCCGGCGAAGGCGCTGACCAGCATGAACAGGGTCGATTTGGGCAGGTGGAAATTGGTCATCAGCCCGTCGGCGGCGCGGAAGCGGTAGCCGGGCGTGATGAAGATGGCCGTGTCGTCGGCGAAGGGACGGATGACCCCATCCTCCCCCGTCGCGCTTTCCAGCAGGCGCAGGGACGTCGTGCCCACGCAGATGATCCGCCCCCCGGCCGCATGGACCGCGTTCAGGGCGTCGGCGGTCTCGCGCGGCACAACGCCGAACTCGGCGTGCATCTTGTGCTCGGACACCTCGTCGGTCTTCACCGGCAGGAAGGTGCCGGCCCCGACGTGCAGGGTGACGAAGTGGGTGGAGACGCCCCGCTCGCGGATCGCCGCCAGCAGTTCGGGCGTGAAGTGCAGGCCGGCGGTCGGCGCGGCGACGGAGCCGTCCTCGCGCGCATAGACGGTCTGGTAGTCGCTGCGGTCCTGGGCGTCCTCGCCCCGCTTGGCGGCGATATAGGGCGGCAGGGGCATGTCGCCCCGGGTGTTGATCGCCTGGTCCAGGGCCGGTCCCGACAGATCGAAGGCCAGCAGCACCTCGCCGCCGTCGTGCTTCTCCATCACAGTGGCGTCCAGCCGCTCGCCCTCGCAGGCGCGATCCTCGGCCTGTCCGAAGACGACCCGATCACCGACCTTCAGGCGCTTGCCCGGCCGCATGAAGGCGGTCCAGCGGTCGGCGGCCACGCGCTTGTGCAGCGTCGCTTCGACCACGGTGACATTGCCGTCACGCTCCCGCGTGCCCGCCAGACGAGCCGGGATCACCCGGGTGTCGTTGAAGACCAGGGCGTCGCCGGGCTGCAGCAGTCCGGGCAGGTCGCGGACGATCAGGTCCGACATCTCCTCCCCCGGCTGGACCAGCAGCAGGCGCGCGGAATCGCGCGGCTGGGCCGGCCGCAGGGCGATGCGGTCTTCGGGCAGGTCGAAATCGAAATCGGACAGGCGCATTGGGCGCGGTCAAGGCCACGGCGCGAGGATCAGGTCAAGCACAAGGCGCCGGTGAAGACGCCGCAGCAACGCCGCCAAGCTTCCCCAAACGCGCCTGAAATAACGTGCTAGAGGCACGCCGTGAACTCGTTCTGAACCTTGCCCTTCTGCTTCTACGGGCCGGCGCCCTGGCCGTGGCGCTGGGATGCGCGCTGCTGGCGATCGCGGCCCAGGGCGGCCGCTGGTCCGCCACGCTGGACACCGCCGCGCACTTCTCGCCCCTGTGGCTGGTCGGCGGGCTGCTGGCCGCCCTGCTGGGCGCGCTGGTGTCCCGCGGCGAGGAGCGCCGCGCGACCCTGACGGTCGCCGCCACCGCCGTCGTGCTGTCGGCCCTGCAGATGACGCCTGAGCTTTGGGCCCGCGCGACTCAAAAGACGGTCGAGGATCCCAAGGGCGAGACCCTGAAGATCGTCCAGTTCAACGCCTGGGGCGACAACGCGGACCCGGAAGGCTCCGCCCGGTGGGTGATCGCCCAGGACGCCGACATCGTGCTGGTCGAGGAAAGCTATGGCGGCCGTGGACGCTTCCACAAGCTGCTCCGCGAGGCCTATCCCTACCGCACCGGCTGCGCCAGGACGCGCCCCTGCCAGAACCTGATCCTCAGCAAGATGAAGCCGACCGAACAGGGCGACTTCGCCGATCGTCCGGGCGAGCGGAACGGCCGCCCCTTCCTGTCGGTGCTCTACGCCAAGTTCGGGCGTGGCGACGGCGCGTTCACCGCCATGAACGCCCACTACGCCTGGCCATGGCCGGCGGGCTATCAGCAGGAACAGTCCGCCGCCTTGGCCGAGAAGCTGAACGGCTTTGATCGCGACAACCTGATCCTGACCGGGGATTTCAACTCCACCCCTTGGTCCTTCACCCTGCAGCGGCAGGACAAGGCGTTCGGCCTGGAACGGCGCACGCGCGCCATGCCCAGCTGGCCCGCCCGTTTCGAGCGCACCGGCTTCCAGCCGTCATTTCCGATTTTGCCGATTGATCACGTCTACGCCGGCAAGGCCTGGCGGACGGTGAAGGTCGAGCGGGGTCCGAGACTTGGCTCGGACCACCGCCCGGTAGTCGTTACGTTGGTCCGGACGCCTTAGGCGTCAGCGGCGACCTTGAAGCTCAGGATCTTGCCCGGGTTCTGCGGCGGCTCGCCGACCGGCAGAGCGTCCACATTGTCCATGCCTTCGACCACTTCACCCCACACGGTGTATTGACCGTCCAGGAAGGTGACTTCGTCGAAGCAGATGAAGAACTGGCTGTTGGCCGAGTTCGGATCCGGCGTGCGGGCCATGGAGCAGACGCCACGGACGTGCTCGGCGTTGGAGAACTCCGCCTTCAGGTCCGGCTTGTCCGAACCGCCGCGGCCAGTGCCGGTCGGATCGCCGCCTTGGGCCATGAAGCCGGGGATGACGCGGTGGAAGGTCACGCCGTCATAAAAACCCTCGCGGGCCAGTTCCTTGATCCGTGCGACGTGGCCGGGAGCCAGGTCGGGACGGAGGCGGATGACGACAGGACCGCTTTCCAGGGTCATGACGATGGTGTTTTCAGGATCGGTGCTCATATTCCCGCCCTATTTCACTTCTGTGGCGATGTCGACGTCGCATGGTGAAAAATCGGCGCCCCGCGTCGCCTTGACCCGGTCGACTTCGGCCTTGAACCAGGCGCTGCGGGTGTCGATCACGCGGACCGACGGGCGCTCCTTGGCCGGGATATCGGCCAGGACACGCACCTTCTGCATGACGTCCTGCGGCGCGGCGACCGGCTCGCCGGTCTTGATCGAACGTACGGCGTTCAGACCGCTCAGCACCCGGCCAAAGGCGGTGTAGCGCTTGTCCAGCGACGGATAGGCCTGGCGCATGAAGAAGAATTGGCTGTTGGCCGAGTCCGGGTTGTCGCCGCGGGCCATGCCCAGCACGCCCGGGCAGAACATCCCCCAGGCCGAGACCTTTCGGTCGGCGGTCATGACGGCCAAGGCCATGGTCTGGCTCATGGCCGGCATCGCGCCGACGAAGCCCAGCTCCGCGCCGGCCGGCTGGGCCACGGTCGAGAACTGCGAATCCGCGCCGCGCCGCCACGTGAACTCGGCGACGAGGTCGTCCTTTTCGGAACCACCGGTGCCGTCGTCCTTGGGATCCCCCGTCTGGGCCATGAACTGGTCGATGACGCGGAAAAAGCTGCGGCCGTCATAGAAACCGGCGCGGGCCAGTTCGCGGACGCGAACGGCATGGTTCGGGGCGGCCTCGGGCGACAGCTCGGCGATGATCCGGCCCTTGTTGGTGTCGACCACCAGGACATTTTCGGGGTCCGGCGTGCGCCAGTCGGCGGCGCCGGGCTGGGCGAGCGCCGGAGCGGCGACAGCCGCGACAACGGCGGCGAAGGTAAGCGATCGGATCATGTCATTCCTCTGGGAATGGAGACTTAAGGGCGAGCGACCTTGGCCATCAGCTCGTCGCGCACGCCCGGCGGAACAAATTTGGAGACGTCGCCCCCCAGCAGGGCGATCTCCTTGACCAGCCGCGAGGCGATGGCCTGGTGGCGGGGATCGGCCATCAGGAACACCGTCTCGATCTCGCGATCGAGCTGCTGGTTCATGGCCGTCATCTGGAACTCGTATTCGAAGTCGGCCACGGCCCGCAGGCCGCGCACGATGATCTTGGCGCCGACCTCGCGGGCGAAATTCATCAGCAGGCTTTCGAACGGCTGGACCACGATCTCGGTCTTACCGGCGAACTGGGCGGTTTCGCGGCGGATGATCTCCACCCGCTCCTCAAGGGGGAACATCGGCCCCTTGCCGGCATTGACCGCCACGCCGATGACCAGCTTGTCGACCAGCTTCACTGCCCGCCCGATGATGTCCAGGTGACCGTTGGTGATCGGGTCGAAAGTGCCCGGATAGAGACCGACGAAAGACAAACTGAGCCCCCTTAAGCTGCGTGCGCGTCCTACGGGGTCTCGTCCGCCCCGCTTTCCTCTTCGTCGCCGCCAGCGGCTTCCGCCAGACGCTCGACACTCACCACGTGCTCATCGCCCGACTTGCGGAAGATGGTCACGCCCTGGGTGTTTCGCGCTGCAACACGGATCTGGCCGACGGGGCAACGTATCAATTGCCCCGCGTCTGTCACCAGAAGGATTTCATCACTTTCCTCAACCGGGAACGAAGCCGCCAGCCTGCCGCCGCGCTTGGTGATGTCCTGCGCCAGCAGACCCTGGCCGCCACGGCCCGTGCGACGATAGTCGTAGGCGCTGGTCCGCTTGCCGAAGCCCTCGGACGAGACGGTGAGGACGAACTCTTCCGCCGCGCCCAGTTCGGCGAAGCGCTCGACGCTGAGCGAGACGGCGCCGTCGACGCCCTCTTCTTCCTCCTCAGGAGCCGGGGCGGCGTCCGCCTCCCCCTCGCCCGTGGCGGCGCGCAGGGCGTTGGCCTGCTTGAGATAGGCCGTCCGCTCGGCGGGACTGGCGTCCACGCTGCGCAGGATGGCCATGGAGATGACGGTGTCGCCCTCGGCCAGACGCACGCCGCGCACGCCGGTGGATTCACGGCCGGCGAAGACGCGCACTTCGTCCACGGCGAAGCGGATGCAGCGCGCCATGGCGGTGGTCAGCAGGACGTCGTTGTCGGCCGTGCAGAGATTCACGCCCACGATGTGGTCGTTCTCGTCCAGCTTCATGGCGATCTTGCCGTTGCGCCGGATGTCGGCGAAGTCCGACAGCTTGTTGCGGCGCACATTGCCGGACTCGGTGGCGAACATCACGTCCAGCCGATCCCAGGTGGCCTCGTCCTCCGGCAACGGCAGGATGGAGGTGATCTGTTCGCCCGGCTCGATCGGCAGCAGGTTCACGAACGCCTTGCCGCGCGAGGTCGGATTGCCCAGCGGCAGGCGCCAGACCTTCAGCTTGTAGACCTTGCCGCCCGAGGTGAAGAACAGCACCGGCGCGTGGGTCGAGGCCGAAAATACGCGGGTGACCGCATCTTCTTCCTTCGTCGCCATGCCCGAGCGGCCCTTGCCGCCGCGATGCTGCGTCCGGTAGTTCGCCAGCGCGGTGCGCTTGACGTAACCGCCGTGGGTGACGGTGACGACCATCTCCTCGCGGGGGATCAGGTCTTCGTCGTCAACGCCAGCCTCGCCGTCGACGATGGTCGTGCGGCGGGGGATGGCGAAGCGGGTCTTCACCTCGACCAGCTCTTCGCGAACCACGGCCATGATGTTGGCGCGGTCGGACAGCAGTTCCAGATAGCCGCGGATCGCGGTCGCCAGCGTGCCCGCTTCCTCGAAGATTTCGTCACGGCCCAGGCCGGTCAGACGCGAGAGGGTCAGGGCCAAGATGGCGCGGGCCTGTTCGTCGGTCAGGCGGACATTGCCGCCTTCCAGCATGACGGTGCGCGGGTCGGCGATCAGCTCGACCAGCGGGATCATGTCGCCGGCCGGCCAGTTGCGGTCGCACAGACGCTCGCGCGCCTCCGCCGGGTCCTTGGACGAGCGGATGATGTGGATGAACTCGTCGATGTTGGCCACGGCGATGGCCAGACCGACCAAGACGTGGCCGCGATCGCGCGCCTTGCCCAGTTCGAACTTGGTGCGGCGGACGACGACTTCCTCGCGGAAGTCGATGAACGCCGTCAGCATCTCGCGCAGACCCATCTGCTCGGGCCGTCCGCGGTTCAGCGCCAGCATGTTGACCCCGAACGAGGTCTGCAGCGAGGTGTAGCGATAGAGCTGGTTCAGCAGCACGTCGCCCGAGGCTTCGCGCTTCAGCTCGATCACGATGCGCATGCCGTCGCGGTCGCTTTCGTCCCGCAGGTCGGCGACGCCCTCGATCTTCTTGTCGCGCACCATCTCGGCGATGTGCTCGACCAGGCTGGCCTTGTTCACCTGGAACGGGATGGCCGTGATGATGATGGCGTCGCGGCCCTGGCGGATTTCCTCCACCGTCGCGATGCCGCGCATGATGACCGAGCCGCGGCCCGTCTGCAGCGCCTGGCGCGGGCCCGAGCGGCCGATAATCTCGCCGCCGGTCGGGAAGTCCGGCCCCGGCACGATGTCCAGCAGGTCGTCCAGCGCGATGTCGGGCGTGTCGATCATCGCCAGCGCGGCGTCGACGACTTCGCCCAGGTTGTGCGGCGGGATGTTGGTGGCCATGCCGACGGCGATGCCGCCCGCGCCGTTGACCAGCAGGTTTGGAATGCGGGCCGGAAGAACGACCGGCTCCAGTTCCTTGCCGTCGTAGTTCTCCTGGAAGTCGACGGTGTCCTTGTCGATATCGGCCAGCAGCGCCGTGGTCGGCGGCGCCATGCGGCTTTCCGTGTAGCGCATGGCCGCCGGCATATCGCCGTCGATGGAGCCGAAATTGCCCTGACCGTCGATCAGCACCAGGTTCATCGAGAACGGCTGGGCCATGCGGACCATGGCGAAATAGACCGAGGCGTCGCCGTGCGGGTGGAAACGACCCAGCACGTCACCGACCACGCGGGCCGACTTCGAGTACGACTTCTCCGGCGTCATCCCCAGATCGTGCATCGAATAGAAGATGCGCCGATGGACGGGTTTCAGACCGTCGCGCACGTCCGGCAGGGCGCGGCTGACGATCACGCTCATGGCGTAGTCGAGGTACGAGCGCTTCAGCTCGTCTTCGATGGCGATGGGGGCCACGCCCCCACGCAGGGCGGCGTTATCGGTGTCGTCAGTCACTGTGGGGAATGGCCCGGAATCGCTGCGAAATCTGTACCGTCCTTGTTACCATCCCGCCGCCCCACACGCAAAAAAACCAGACACTTTCCGGAACCCCCGCCCCACGGCTAAGGTTGAGAGGTACTCGCATCTCGAAAACCGGAGCCTCCCCCATGCGCCTGCTCGCTCTCGCCGCCGCGACCGCCCTCGTCGCCACCGCCGCTGTCGCCCAGACGCCGCCCTCCGCCGAGATCAAGAATAACGCCGGCGCCGTGGTCGGCTCGGCCACATTCAAGGAAGGTCCCAAGGGCGTCCTGGTGCAGGTGAAGGTCACCGGCCTGACGCCGGGCTGGCACGGCATCCACTTCCACGCCGTGGGCGACTGCTCTGACACGGCCAAGTTCCAGAAGTCGGGCGCCCACATCAATCACGGCGGCGACCACAAGCTGCCGCACGGCCTGCTGAACCCGGCCGGCAACGACTTCGGCGAGCTGCCGAACATCTTCGCCGCCGCCGACGGCGTGGCCGAAGCCCAGCTTTGGACCAGCCTGGTGTCCTGGAGCGGCAAGGACGGCCGCCCCGCCCTGACCGACGCCGACGGCTCGGCCCTGGTCATTCACGCCAACCAGGACGACCACCTCAGCCAGCCGATCGGCGGCGCCGGCGACCGCGTCGCCTGCGCGGTGATCAAGTAGCTACTGGCCGATCCTCCCCCTCAGGGGGAGGTGTCCCAAAGGGACGGAGGGGGCCTGCTGACTCAGCAAAGTCCCCCTCCACCGCTTCGCGGTCCCACTCCCCCAACGGCAAGGATCTTCTTTAGGCCAGCGCCGTACGGATCGCCCTCGTGAGAATCTCAAGCTCCGCGTCGGAGGTCACGAACGCCGGGGTCAGATAGACGATCTTGCCGAACGGCCGGATCCAGGCCCCCTGTTCGACAAAGCGGTCGGTGAGCACGGAAGTGTTCACCGCCTCCTTCATTTCCACCACCCCGATCGCGCCCAGCACGCGGACATCGGCGACGCCGGGCAGGCCGCGACAGGGCTCCAGCCCCTCGGCGAGAGCGGCGGCGATACGCGGCACGTCCGCCTTCCAGCCCCCCGCCTCCAGCAGGTCCAGCGACGCATTGGCCGCCGCGCAAGCCAGCGGATTGGCCATGTAGGTGGGCCCATGCATCAGGGCCGCATCGGCCCGGTCGCTCCAGAACGCCTCGAACAACGTCGACCGCGCCACGGCGGCGGACAGCGGCAGGGTGCCGCCGGTCAACGCCTTGGACAGGGTGACGATGTCGGGAACCACTCCGGCCGCCTCCATGGCGAACAGGGTCCCGGTGCGGCCGAAACCGGTGAATATCTCGTCGAAGATCAGCAGCACGCCATGGCGGTCGGCCAGACGCCGAAGCCGGCGCAGCACTTCGGGCTCATGCATCAGCATGCCGCCCGCCCCCTGGACCAGCGGCTCGACCAGCATGGCGGCGATCTCCCCGCCGCGCTCCGCCAGCAGGGCGTCCAGCGCCGCCTCAGACGCCGTATCCACGGGCAGGTCGCCGATCACCTGCGACGGCATCACCCCGGCGAACAGGGCGTGCATACCCTCCTCCGGATCGCAGACCGTCATCGTGGCCAGGGTGTCGCCGTGATAGCCGCCCCGGAAGGCCAGGAACTTCGACCGCCCCCGCTCGCCCCGGTTCAGATGGGCCTGCACCGCCATCTTCATGGCGATCTCCACCGAGACGGAGCCGCTTTCGGCCAGGAACACGTGATTCAGGTCGCCGGGCAGCAGCCCCGCCAGACGCTGGGCCAGCCGATAACCCGGCTCGTGCGCCAGCCCCCCGAACATCACGTGAGGCATGCGCTCCAGCTGCTCGCGCACGGCGGCGGCGATGTGCGGATGGTTGTAGCCATGGCAGGCCGTCCACCAGGACGCTACGCCGTCGACCAGCTCCCGCCCGTCCTCCAGCACCAGCCGCGCGCCGCGCGTGGCCTTCACCGCCAGGGGCGCGGAAGCGGTCTTCATCTGGCAATAGGGCCGCCAGACGTGGGGCGCGCCAGCGGTGAGCCAGTCGGGCTGGGCGTTGGTCACAGGGAATCTCCATTGCACAGTCGGCGGGCGTTGCTATGCCCTGCGCCCCTTGTTCGCAACGGAGCGGCTCATGGACAGCCTCCAGGCCTTCGCCGAAACCAAGCTCGCCGGGCTCGAAGCCCGCAGCCTGCGCCGCACCCTCAAGCCGACTCACCGGCTCGACGGCGTGTGGGTGGAGCGTGGCGGCCGGCGCCTGCTGTCCTTTTCCTGCAACGACTACCTGAACCTGTCGCACCACCCGGCGGTGAAGGCCGCGGCGCGGGCCGCCGTGGACCTGTACGGCGTCGGCGCCGGCGCATCGCGGCTGGTGACCGGCGACCACCCCCTGCTGTCGGAGCTTGAAGCCCGCCTCGCCCGCCTGAAAGGCACGGAGGCGGCCTGCGTCTTCGGCTCCGGCTATCTGGCCAACACCGGGGTCATCCCCGCCTTCGCCGGCCCGGGCGACCTGATCCTCGTCGACGAACTGGCCCACGCCTGCATCTGGGCCGGCGCCCAGCTATCGGGAGCCGAGATCAAAGCCTTCCCGCACAACGATGTCGCGGCCCTGCGGACGCTGCTGGAGACGCGTCGCGGCGGCTTCCGCCACGTCCTGGTCGCCACCGACGGCGTGTTCTCCATGGACGGCGACCTGGCGCCGCTGGATCAGCTGTCGGCGGTCTGCCGGGAGCATGACGCCTGGCTGCTGAGCGACGACGCCCACGGCGTCGGCGTGGTCGGCGGCGGGCGCGGTTCGGCCCACGCGTTCCCCGGCGCGGAGATCCCGCTGCAGATGGGCACGCTTTCCAAGGCTGTGGGCGGCTACGGCGGCTATCTGTGCGGCTCGAAGGCGGTGATCGACCTGCTGAAGACCCGCGCCCGCACGGTGATCTACGCCACCGGCCTGCCCCCCGCCTCGGCCGCGGGGGCCATCGCCGCCCTGGACATCATCGAGAACGATCCAGAGCTGGTCGCTGCGCCCCTGGCCAAGGCCCGCCTGTTCACCCGCGCCGCCAGCCTACCCGAGGCGACCAGCCCCATCGTCCCGGTGATCATCGGCGAGGCCGCCGCCGCCCTGGACGCCGCGGCCAAGCTGGAGGCCGAGGGCTTTCTCGCCGTCGCCATCCGACCGCCCACCGTGCCGGAGGGCACGGCGCGTCTGCGCCTGGCCTTCACCGCCGCGCATCCGGAGGCCGAGATCCTCCGCCTCGCCGAACTGGTCCGTGGTCTGATCGAGGCGCGGGCGACGGCATGAGCACCCTGTTCGTCACCGCCACTGGCACCGATGTCGGCAAGACCTATGTCGCCTGCGCCGTGATCCGCGCCCTGCGCGCGGCGGGCCGCCCCGTCCGGGCCTTCAAGCCCGTGGTCAGCGGCTTTGATCCCACGGAGGCGGAGGCCAGCGACCCCGGCCGCCTGCGTGCCGCGCTCGGGACCGGCGCGCCGCCGCTGGAAGCGATCGCTCCCCTGCGTTTCGCCGCTCCCCTCTCCCCGCCCCTGGCGGCGCGCATGGAGGGCGTCAGCCTGTCGCTCGATCATCTGGAAACGCTCTGCCGGGACCAGATGGGCGGCGACAGCCTGCTGCTGATCGAAGGCGCCGGCGGGGTGATGTCTCCTCTCACCGACGGTGAGACCAATCTGGACCTGATCGAACGGCTCGGTGCGGCGGTCATCCTGGTCACCGGCAGCTATCTGGGCACGATCAGCCATACCCTGACGGCCATCGAGGTGCTGAGGGCGCGCCGGGTCGCGGTAGCCGCCGTGGTCATGAGCGAAAGCGAGGACGCACCTGATCTGACGGAGACCGCCGCCGGCTTGTCCGCGTTCATTCCGGGTGTTCCGTTGTTCACCGCGCCGCGAGACGCAGGCGGGTGGGATGCGTCAGACCTAGCTGGCGGCCTGAACCTCTAACGCCGCGCGACGCGCCCGGCGGCGCTCGTCGAAGGTGACGATGGCGACCCCGGCCAGGGTCGCCGCGCCGCCGCCGATCAGTTGCACCGTCACCTTGTCGTCCATAAGCAGAATGCCGATGGCGCAGGACACCAGCGGCGTCAGCAGGAAGAACGGCGTCACCCGCGAGGGCTCCCGCCGCTGGACCAGCCAGAACAGCAGGCTCGACGCCCCGATCGACGAGGCCAGCCCCGCGAAGGCGACGCAGGCCCAGGCGAACGGAGAGGCCGACTTCACCTGGGCGACCAGTTGCGGCTCGAACCCGAACGCCGCCCCCAGCAGCACCGGCGCCGCGATCAGGGAGGTGAAGGCCTGCATCTTCAGCGGCCGCACGCTGGGCAGGCGGCGGACCAGTATGGTCGCCAGCGCCCAAAGCCCCGCCGCCACGACGATCAGCACGATGGGCCACAGGTCCCCGGCCGTATGCGGGTCCAGGGTCATCCAGGTCACGCCGACGAAGGCCACCGCCAGGCCCAACACCGCCGGACGCGTCATCCGCTCCCCCAGGATCCGCCAGGCGAACAGGGCGGTGAACGGGATCCAAAGCTGGCTGGCCACCACCAGGGGGCTCAACTGCTCGGCCATGGCGAAGCCGATATAGACGAGGCCGAAATGCAGCGGCCCCGACAACACGACGATCGGACCAAGCTTCTTCAGATCGGGAAAGGGCGGCCGGGCCAGCAGCGGGAACAGCACCGCCAGCGAGACCAGGAAGCGCACGCCGCCCACGAACAGCGGCGGCAGCTCCGCCGTCGCCACCTTGGCCGCGGCGTTGTTCAGTCCCCAGACAATGATGATCGTCGCGATCGCGGCGATTTCAGCAGCTGTGAAGGGCGTCGAGGGGCGGCTCATGGCTCCGGCCCTCCTAGACCGGAACGCCGCCCTTGTCGCCCAAGCTATTGCGGCGTGGCGGAGCCCCCGAAGTCGAAGCCCGGGTCCTTGGGTTTCCGCCCCGCCGAACCGAAGGTGTAGGTCAGGCCCATATAGATCGCCCGCATGTTGTTCTCGCGCAGCGTCCGCCGCTCCAGCCCCGGCGTCTCGAACACCTGCCGCAGGCGAAGAGTGCCCAGAACGTCAGGCGCGGTGACCACGAAGGACAGGCTGTCGCTCAGCTTGCGGCGATAGCCCAGGTTCAGCAGGCCGACATTCTTGATGTAGCCCTGCGCCGTCAGCCGCTCGCCCATCAGGTTGCCCTGCGCCTGCAGGAAGTCCTTGGGCGTCACCTGCCAGCTCAGCGATCCGCGCCCGGCCAGGGTGATGTCAGAGCGCGCGCCCTCGAACCCCAGCCGCGAGGCGTCGATCTCGTACCAGTAGGCGTTGCCGCTGACATTGTAGCTGAGCGTCTTGGTGATCTTGCCATTGGCCACCAGCTCCAGCCCGCCGTTGCGGCCCCGGCCCAGGTTCTCGCGGGTGCTCAGCAGCACGCCGTCGCCCAGCTCCCGGACCACATCGGTCACGCCCTTGCTGCTCTCGCGATAATACAGGGTGGCCAGGTAGTAGGTCGAACCCTTGCGCCGCTGATAGGCGACCTCGAAGCTGTCCGTCACCTGCGGCTCCAGGAAGGGATTGCCCTCCCGGTAGTTCAGCGGATCGACATAGACGCGGTACGGGTTGAGATCCCGCGCGGACGGCCGCTGGATGCGTCGGCTGTAGCTGGCCGTGATCTGCTGATCCGCCGGCAATTTGTGCGACAGGTGCAGGCTCGGATAGAGCCGGAAATAGTCGTTCTCTACCTGCAGGTTGCTGGTGATCTGGCGGATGTCGATCAGGGTCTGTTCGGCCCGCAGCCCCGCCAGGATGGTCAGGTCCCCGACCGGTCGCTCATAGGTGACATAGGCCGCGTGGATCGTCTGGTCGTAGGCGAACAGGTTGGTCATCGCCGGGTCCACGACCACCGCATCCGGCCGGGGACCACGGGCGCCGAAGTTGTCGTAGTCGTTGAGCTCGACATTCAGATTGTAGCCGAGCTTCAGCTTCGACCCGCCTTCGATGGGCCGCGTGTAGTCGGCCTTCAGCTCCGTCTCGGCGGTCTTGGTGACAGCGGCCCATCGTTCGTGAACATCTGGCCGAGGCGGGATGTGCTCGGCGTACAGCATCGTATTGCGGAAGTCCGTGTCGCTGACCTCGTGGCTGAGATTGACCACCAGCTCGTGCTCCGGATCCTTGAACTTCTGACGCCAGCTGCCGCTGATCTCGCTGCTCCGGATGTCGAAGTCGATCCCGCCGTTGCGGTCATAGACCCGGACGAGATCGTCCATCAGCCGCTGCTCGAAGTGCTCGAACGCGTTGGCCGAAACGGTCATGTCGTTGTGGCGAACCTGGGCGCTCAGACGCGTTCGGTTGGTCAGGTCGTAATCGACGCTCGTCCGCACGTTCCACATGCTGCCGTCGCCAATGCCGGTCGTGCGGTCTTGGCTGGTCAGGTTTCGGCCGGCGGCCTCGTCGAACTGGATGCGGTCATCCAGGCTGCGATACTTCTGCGGATCGGTGCGGAAGCCGAAATCGCCGGCCACGGTCAGCTTCTTGGAGTTGTAGCTACCGCTCGCCCCGCCGCTGGTGCGGCCCTCGGAGCCGTAGTTGCCCCTCAAGGAGCCCGACCAGCCCGGCTTGCGGGTGGTCTTGCTGATTAGGTTGATCACCCCGGCCGAACCATCAGGACGGAAGGCGGCGGAGGGATTGGTCATCACCTCCACGCGCTCGATCTGGTCGGCCGGCAACTGCTGCAGCGCCGCCGCCCTGCCTTCGCCCCGGAACATGCCGGACGGCTTGCCGTCGATCATGATGGTCACGTTCGGATCGCCGCGCAGGCTGACATTGCCCTGAACGTCCACGTCCACCGATGGGATGTTGCGCAGGGCGTCGGCGATCGAGCCGGTGGTCGCCTGCAGGTCCTTGGTGATGCTGTAGCTGCGGCGATCGATGGAGGTCCGCAGATCCTGCCCCGGCGCGGTGACGACCACGCCCTGCACGGTGTTGGGCTGGCCGGACGTCGCCGGTACAGATGGCGACGGCGCGGATGGCGCAGTCGCGGCCGGCGCGCCGTTGGCGGGCGCCGCGGCCTGGGCGGCGGCGATGGAGCCCGCCGAGGCCGCCATCATGAGCGCCGACGCAAGACACAGAACTTCCGGGCGCGCGCCCATAGGCGCGCGCGAACGCGTGTGCAGAGACCTCATGAAACCCCGACTTCTACGAGCTATGCATGAACAGCACAGCTTCACCGTGTGGCGATTTGTAGGCGAAGCCAATTTGATTACAAGTGTAATCTACATGAGCCGACGCAACTGTCCAGACATGCGAACGGCCGCCCCTTTCGGAGGCGGCCGTCACAGAACTCAAATTCCAGCGCCGAAGCCTAGAATGGAATTTCGTCGTCCAGATCGGCCGAGAAGTTCTCTCGCGGACCGCTGGGCTGGTTACGCTGGCCGCCGCCGCTGATACCACCACCACCGCCGCCGCTGTAGCCGCCGTCGAAGTCACCGCCGCCGGCGCTGGCGCCCGAGGAGTCGCCGCGACCGCCGAGCATGGTCAGCTCGCCGCGGAACTTCTGCAGGACGATTTCAGTGGAGTACTTCTCGACGCCGCTCTGGTCGGTCCACTTGCGGGTCTGGATGGCGCCCTCGATGTAGACGGTCGATCCCTTGCGCAGATAGTTCTCGGCGACCTTCACCAGGTTGTCGTTGAAGATCACGACCCGGTGCCATTCGGTCTTTTCCTTGCGCTCGCCCGAGGTGCGGTCGCGCCAGCTTTCCGAAGTGGCGATGCGCAGGTTGGCGACGCGGTCGCCCGAACCGAGGCTGCGGATTTCCGGGTCCGCGCCCAGATTGCCGACCAGAATGACCTTGTTGACGCTGCCCGCCATCGCTCGTGCTCCCGAGAACTCGCCTGACGACCCGATGCGTCAGAATCTTAACGGGAACCTAATGACGGACCGAGGGCGGAAGCAATCCGCCCTCGCCAATCTTCCTGTGGACGGCTGCCGCCGCTATTGCGGCATTGCGCCAGGCACGGCCAGACGGCCGTCGCCAGTGCGCACCAGCGCAAGATAGCGCCCGCCCGTCAGTGTCTTGCCGACGAAGATCCCTTCGCGCTGCACGAACAGGAAGTTGCCCTGATAGGCGCCGATCAGCTGCTGCTGGTTCATGCCCATGCGGTTGAAGCGGATGCGCATCCCTTCAAGGGCGGCGGCGCAGTTCTCGACGTTCGGCTGGTTCTTGGCCAGGACGTTGAACTTCATCGTTCCGTCCTTCTGCGGCGCCACGTGCCAGCAGACCCCCGTATCGTAGGGAGCCTCGATCGGCTTCTCGCAACCGGCCAGGGTGACGGCCGCCAGACCGGCGGCGGCGATGAGGGCGAGCTTGGTCTTCATGACGTCTCCTTAGCCGGCGGGCGGCGCGCAGCCGGGCACGGACGGGGCGATGGTGCGGAAGCGGCGGTTGTCGTTCGAAGCCTCGATGCGGCCTGAGGTCAGGCGCAGGGTCTGATCTCCCCATCGACCATAGGACGTGCCCGCATCGCAGCGGCCGGCATAGAGGATCTGAACGCACTCGTTCATCGTCCCCTCGCCGGGGATGCGGCTCCACTGGCCGGCTTCATAGCGCCAGCAGGACGAGACGGGCGAAGCCGCCTCCTCCTCAATGGGACCGGAAGGGGTCGGTGCAGGAGCCGGCGCGGCCTGAGGCGGCGGCAGGGGCGTGAGCATCATGCCCGCTTCGTCGGCCGCGGCCAGGGCGCCGGTCTCGTCGACGCCGACGTCCAGCGCGCCCGTGCCGACACCGTTGCGCGAGGCGCACTCGGCCAGCGTCAGCTCACCGACGAACTGCCCGCTGACGAAGCAACGCAGCGGCCGCGCGGGATCGAGCTTGCTCTCTTCTTGGGTGCCCATCTCGACCACCAGCCCGCCCTTGGAAGCCGGCGGATCGGAGCGCGGGCCGCCGTCGCGCGCCAGAAGGCCCGCGGCGATAGCGACGCCGGCCACAACGGCGACGCCCGCGCCGATAAGGATGAACTTGCGGTCGGTGGGGAAAGCCATGAGCGACGCCTACGACGCGGCGGCGACCGTTTCAAGGCGAAGCGGCGCTTAGCCGCCGGTCAGCTTTGCCAAGGCGTCCTTGTAGCTGGCGATCTGCTTGGTCAGATAGGCCGGGACCGTGCCGCCCTGCTTGCCTTGCGTCTCGGTGATCGCTGCGGGCGGGTTGAGCAGTTCGCGATAGGCGCGTTGGACCGTGGTCATGGCCTTGGTCAGCGCGTCCGTGGCCGCCTTCAGATCCGCCTTCGACGACAGATCATAGGCCTGGCCCAGCTGCAGCCCCCAGATCGCCCCCTTGCCGTCGGCCGGCACATTGCGACCGCCGTCCTCGCGGGTTTTGTAGATCAGGCCTTCGGACAGACCGAGCGCCTCCAGCGCATCCTTGTCGCCCTTGCCCGCGACGATCTCGACGTAGGAACTGTTGAAGGATGCGGTGATCCGCAGCTGGCGACGATCCCCTGTCGTGGCGAACTCCACCTTGGCCTGGTTGCCGCTGGCGCGGCGGATCTTGTCCGCCAGGGTGTCCAGGGTGTCCTTGCCGTCGATGGTGATGGTTGTCAGCGGCCCGCCCGGACGCGTGCGCACCTGGAACTCATCACCCGCGCGCACACCCGTGCCGGAGACGATGAGCTCCGAGGCCTTGGAGAACATCTGACCGCGCGGCAGGCCGAAGGTGTCCAGCACGCTGGCGCCGCTGGCATCCACCGCGATCGAGGTCGGCGCCGCGATGCCGTCCTTGCCGCTGATACGCTGCATCCAGTCGGCGAGGCCCGTCGTCATGTCGAGTTGGGCGACATAGCCGTCCTGCTTGCCCAGCGGCGTCGTGCCACCCAGGTCCTTGCCCGCCAAGCCGGTCAGATAGACCTTGCCCCCGGCTACCGCCATGCCCGTGACCGTGTCGTCCTCGGCGCCGCCGTAATAGGTGATCGCATCCGTTGCGGTGCTGGCAAGATCGGTCGACAGAGTGGCGGCGAAGCCGTCCATTCGCCCTTGGGCGCCGTTCTTCTGGTTTCCGACAACCAGCGCGCCGTTGCCGGACGAGCCGGCGATCCACAGCTTGCCGCTCTCCAGGACAAGGCCCGCGATCGATCCGCCGCCCAGCCCGCCGAGATCACGCAGGGGTCCGCTGGTCACGACTCCGGCGGTCGTGGCGGTCGTCGTCTTGACGCCGACCTGCGCCTGGCTGGTATCGCCGCCGGTAGTGGTGACGGTGGAAGGGGCGCCGCCATCAACCGTGGTGGTCGCCTCTTCAATATAGCCGCCGTTCTGGAAGCTGGTGCGCTT
The DNA here is from genome assembly GCF_041021955.1 of Caulobacter sp. 73W. Lineage (GTDB taxonomy): Bacteria > Pseudomonadota > Alphaproteobacteria > Caulobacterales > Caulobacteraceae > Caulobacter. The sequence continues at coordinate 3,470,362 of NZ_CP158375.1, read as the reverse complement.
CACGGTCGTGCTGGTCAGCGCGACATCGAAGTTGCGCACCACCGCGCGCCCGCCTTCGACCGACGCCACGTAGACCTTGTCGCCATCGACCACGAGGCCGGCCACACTGTCCTTTTCGGCCGTGCCGAACTGGGTCGTGAACAGAGACTTCGGCTTGCCGTCGGCCTGGGTGGCGAAGGCGGTCAGGTAGCCGTCCTGTCCGCCCTTGCCCGAGGCGAATGTCGGCGATGCGGCGCCGTCGTGCCCCGCCATGGAGGAGTTGGTGTTGCCTGCCACATAGAGCGTGCCGTCGGCTCCGAACGCCAGAGCCGTTGCGGCGTCGTCTTCCAGCGCCCCTCGGCGCACGGTCCAGGCTTCATCCCCGTTCGTGTCGTACAGCGTGACGAAACTGTCGGACTTCTTGCTCGACGCGCCGGAGTTCAGCGGTCCGTTCGCCCCGTCCGGCAGGCCTGCCAATTGGCCCGTCACCGACCCGGCCACGGCGACCTTGCCGTCAGCCGAAACCGCCAGGTTGAAGCCGGAAGAGGTTTCCGCCGCCCCCAGGGATCGCGCGAACATCAGATTGCCCGAGGAGTCGTACTTCAGCAGCGCGACATCCTGCTTGCCCTTGATCGCCTGGCTGTCGATGTCCAGCGAGTCCTTCTCGACGTGCGCGACGTTGGCCAGCATGTAGACGGAGCCGTCCGGCCCTGTAACCGTCTTCTGAACGCTGTCGATCGTGCCCTGAAGCGTGTCAGTGAAAACCAGACCGCCGACCCCTGTCCCCAGCGCCCCGTTGATCTTGGTCAGGGTGTTCCGGAACACTCCGTCGTCAGTCTTGCTGTCCTTGTCGGGGTCTGGATCACCCGACCGGGTGGTCACATAGACCGCCGGCGAGGTCGTCGCGGCCGAGAAGGTCAGGGTCTCCGCCATGTCGCCCTTCACTTGGAAGGAGAAATCGTCGCCCTTGGCCGGCAGTTTGACGGTCTCGCCATTGGCGCCCTTGACCTCGGTCTCAGCACCCTTGGTCTGCTTGACGGCGAAAGTGGTCCAAAGGCCCGCATCCTTCAGCTTCCCATTGATGAAGGCCGCCACCGACTGCATCGTCCGCGGGGTCGAGCCCATCTCGGCGAGATCGATATCGATATCGAAGCTGTTGTTGACCTTCTTGACCTGGATCTTGAAGGCGGCGGGCCCCTGAAAGGCCGGAACCTCCTCACCGACCTTGCCCGAGTAGATCGTTCCGGTGTCGTAGGTGTAGTTGGATTTCTTCACTCCGACGGTGCTCTTCACCGTCGATTGAGCCATTCCCGTGGTCAGGCGCACGCCGTCCAGATTCAGGCCCTGGGTATATTTCTCGACCTCATCAAGCCCCTTGGCGAAGGCCGTCTGAAGACGCGCCATCTCGCTTTCCGTGACCCCTTTCTCGCCAGCACGAGCCGTCAGGCCCGAAAGGGCGGCAAGTCCCTGGTGCAGGGCGAAAAGCTTGCGATGATCTTCCGCCGCGCCGGCGGATTCGAGGTTCGCCCCCCTCGTCGATGAACTTGCGCCCGCCGAGCACCTTCTTCATGAGGGCGTCGGCCTTGAGATCCTTATTGGAAGACGCCCACGGCGCGACCACGCGATTGGTGTTGCTCGCCCCGCCCGATGAGGCGGCAGCCGCCGCGCCCGCCACGTTGGAGCGGGCCTGATAGTAGCCGAGCAACAAGCTGCTATCGAAGGTGATCAACCAAACGGCTCCTCAACGCGCGCAGCGCTTTCGCGAACATTATCGCCGTTCAGGCCTTTCGAGTCGTTAGAACTCGGCCTTAACCGGCGATCATCCGGGCGTCGATCAAGGACTGGCGGACACGGTCTCCCGTCACCTTCCACTCCTCGGCGAGCAAGCCCAACAGCACCACGTCCCGGCGCACTCCGCCCTTGAGGACGTGAGCGCGCAGATATCCCTCGCGCAGGAAGCCGACCGCCGTCTGCGCCTTGAGCGCCGCGTCGTTGTCGGCCATCACCTCGGCGAACACCTTCTCAAGGCCGAGCTCACCGAAAGCCTTGTCAATTCCAAGGACTTGGGCGGCGCGGCCAACGCCCCGCCCGCGCGCCTCCGCCGAGCCGAGGAACCAGTTCCAGGCCGCGCGACGATGGTGGCTTTGCAGCCCGGTCAGCGTCAGCAAACCGGCCGGGGCCTCACCTTGCACGATCATCCAGCCGCGCATGTCTGGATCGGCGCGAAGCCCCTCGAACCACGCCTTGTGCGCCGTCTCGCTGGGGAAAGCCGCGTCCGACATCCAGCGATCCACCTCGGGCTCGCGGCGCCAAGCGAAAAGTACGTGCTCGTCCGCGTCCTGCAGTTCGCGAAGGGTGATCATCACTACGCCCCTGGACTAGGTCTTTACTGCCCCTGGAACAGGGAAAGGATCACCTGCGGCCCACTGTTGGCGATCGACAGGGCCTGAACGCCCAACTGCTGTTGCACCTGCAGCGCCTGAAGGCGTGCGCTTTCCTTGGCCATATCGGCGTCGACGAGGTTGCCGACCCCGGCTTCGAGCGTATCGCTCAGCTTGCCGATGAAGGTGAGGTGCGCCTCGATCCGCTTGGCCTGGGAGCCGACGGTGGCGACAGCGCCGTTGGTCGCCTGGATTGAGACGTCCAGCTCTGCGAGCACCGCCGTGGCGTCGACGGGGGTCAGAATGCTGGAACCGACCGGCACGGTCACGTTGGGTCCGCCGACGGTGAGATCCTGCACCGATAGCGTCACCGCAAGCACCGCATCGGCGTCCGCCAAGAAGCGAAGGCTCTGCGACAGCGAGTTGTTCAGCAGGTTGCTTCCATCGAAGCTGGCGTTGGCGACCACCTGATCCAGCTGAGAAAGCAGGCCCTGGAAGTCGTCATTGAGCGCCTTGCGGGCCGAACTGCCCAGCGAGGTCTCCATCGCCGCGATGACCTTCTCGCGCATCAGGTTGAGCAGGTTCGAAACTGACTCCCCCGCCGCCATCGCCACGTCCGAGATCGACTGAGCACGGTTCAGGCTCATCTTGACGGAGCTCAGCGAACTTACGTCCGCGCGCTGATCCTGCGCGATGGACCAGATCGAGGCGTTGTCCTTCGCCCCTGAGATCGCCAGCGATGTGCTGATCCGATCCTCGGCCTTGCCGAGTTCGTCCGACGTCTTGTTCAGATTCTGAAGGGCGATCAGAGCGGACTTGTTGGTGTTAACGCTCAGCGTCATGAGCCGTCTCCCAGAGGCGTTTTGCCTGGCCGCAGAACGCCTCGATTCGAGGCCGCTCCGCCATAGAGACGAGCGTTAACCTTAAGAAGTGTCCGTATGGTTAACGAAAATAAACCATGAAATTTAACGCCTGGACGCCCCTACGTCGCAGGCGGAGCCTCAGCTCTTGGCGTCGAAGACCGTACCCGGAAGGTAGTCCGGCGACTTCATGATGCGCAGCACCTCCTCACGGGGAAACTGCGAAAGCACCTCGCCCGTCACGCGGTCGAGGGTCTTGTAGATGTAGACGCCAGTGGCCTCGTCACGATCGATGAACAGCCGCACGTCCGAAGCTGGCGGCTCGGCAAGGGGCTGGCCCGTACGAGCAAAGCCGCCCTCGAGTGCGGGGGCGGCGCGGCCTTCGACGTCGATGCTCAAGTTCAGTTGCGGAACTGGATCGGTCATTTCTCCTTCCGCCGGCCGTCAGAGGCCGACGCCTTCCTGACAGGTGGCGCATTCCTAGAGCGCGCCGAGCGTGAGGGCGGAAGGCGGGCGAAACGCCCGCCTTCCTGAGTTCCTTAGCGGAACAGACCCAGCACGGTGGAGGTCGAGGAATTGGCGATCGAGAGCGCCTGCACGCCAAGCTGTTGCTTGGTCTGCAGAGCGGTCAGGCGAGCGCTTTCCTTGGCCAGATCGGCGTCGACCAGGTTGCCCACACCCGCATCCAGGCTGTCTTGCAGCTTGTTGATGAAGGTCAGGTGGGCGTCCAGGCCGGCCGAGTTCGTACCCAGCGAGGCCAGCTTGTTGGTGGCGGTCGACAGAGCGGTGGTGATGTCGGTCACCATCGACAAAGCGCCAGCGGCGTCGCTGAAGGTGTCGGTGTCCGACAGCCCCAGGCCGACGAGCGACATCGTCTTAGCCTGAACAGTGAAGGCGTCGCCCGAGTTGTTCGAGAGGAACTCCATCTTCGCCGTCGACGTGCCGTCAACGATGTTGGCGCCGCCGAACTTGGCGTTGTCCACCGCCTTGGTGATCTGGTCACGCAGCGAGTTAAAATCAGCAGCCAGCGTGTTGCGGCTCGCGGTGGTGATGGAGGTGTCAGCCGCAGCCAGGGCCTTTTCCTTCATCTTGTTCAGCAGATCGACAACCGTGTCGCCGGCGGCCAGGCCGACGTCGATGGTCGACTGACCACGCTGCAGCGAGTCGCGGACCGCGTTCAGCGAGTTGGAGGTGGCGGCCTGGTTCTTGGAAATCGCCCAGATAGCGCCGTTGTCCTTGGCGGTGGCGATTTTCTTGCCGGTGTTGATGCGGCTTTGGACGACGCCCAGCTCGGTGTTGGTGCCGTTGAGGGTCTGCAGGGCGGCCATGGCCCCGACGTTGGTGTTCACGCTGTTCAGCGCCATTCGAGAGTTCCTTTTTCTCGATTTCCGGCGTCGTTTTGACAGCCGGGGGCATTTTGCCCATGGCGATGGGTAGCAATGACCGGGCCAAATCTGCCTAGGCGGCAGATTTTTCCCAACGCATTGAAAACGTGGAGTTATAGGTTTGTTTAGAACCAAAAAGCCCGGCAACTTCTGCCGATCTCGCCTGGAGATCGGCAGAAGTTGCCGGGCAAAAACGCTCTAAACGTACTTAGCTCAAAGTTAATGGGGAGGCGACGAGCGCCTCCCCATTCTCGGCGGTTAGCCGAAGAGCGACAGGACCGACTGCGGCGCCTGGTTGGCGATCGACAGAGCCTGCGTGCCAAGCTGTTGCTTGGTCTGCAGAGCGGTCAGGCGAGCGCTTTCCTTGGCCAGATCGGCGTCGACCAGGTTGCCCACACCCGCATCCAGGCTGTCTTGCAGCTTGTTGATGAAGGTCAGGTGGGCGTCCAGGCCGGCCGAGTTCGTACCCAGCGAAGCCAGCTTGTTAGCAGCGGTCGCCAGAGCGGTAGTGACGTTAGTCACCATCGTCAGAGCACCAGCGGCGTCGCTGAAGGTGTCGGTATCCGACAGCCCCAGGCCGACGAGCGACATCGTACGCGCGATCACGGTGAAGGCGTCGCCAAAGTCGTTCGACAGAAACTCCATCTTCGACGTCGAGGTGCCGTCAACGATGTTGGCGCCGCTGAACTTGGCGTTATCGACGGCCTTAGTGATCTGATCACGCAGGGTGGTGAAGTCCGATGCCAGCGTCTGACGGCTCGCAGTGGTGATGGAGGTGTCAGCCGCAGCCAGGGCCTTTTCCTTCATCTTGTTCAGCAGATCGACAACCGTGTCGCCGGCAGCGAGGCCGACGTCGATGGTCGACTGACCACGCTGCAGCGAGTCGCGGACCGCGTTCAGCGAGTTAGAAATGGCCGACTGGTTCTCGGCGATCGCCCAGATGGCGCCGTTGTCCTTGGCGTTGCCGATTTTCTTGCCGGTGTTGATGCGGCCCTGCGTAATCTGAAGCTCAGTGTTGGTCTGGTTCAGGTTCTGCAGCGCGATCATGGCGCCGGCGTTGGTGTTCACGGAATTCGAGATCATAGGTCCCTACCATTTTGGTCGGAGTTTCCAGCGTTTTGCTGGGGAGCATTTTGCTCGCACACCAAATCGCAAGCACCGGGCCAGACGCCCGCCGAACATCAACCATTGAAAAGATAGAACTTTTTACACGATCCAGCTTTAACGCGCACGCCGCGCGCTGCATTTAATGCCCGGAGGCGGCAAAATTAGCCGGCAACTTTTGCTGCAGCAGAAATGCAAACGGGCGGGGCGCCGCGCGCCCCGCCCGTCCAAATCTCACCAGCCAAACGCCTTACGCAGCTTGCTGCTGCGAAAGCCCCTGCATGATCGCGCGATTGATCTCGATCAACGGACCGAACTCCTCCTCCTTACGCATCACAGCGCTGGAATGGCGGGCGACCCAAAGACTCAGAGAAATAATAGATGCTCGCAAGTCCGGCGGCAGCGCATTCGTAGGCAAGGAGCAATCCGACGCCAACGCCGACCAGAGCTTGCGATTACGATCAAGCGCATTGATACGCAGCTGAAAATCGTCCGAAGCGCCGGCCGCAGCGGTCATAAGATCGCGCGTAACCTCGCCGAAGAGACGGTACTCAATATCACGCGGAGACTCCGCGCTAATCGCGACCTGTTGATACGCCCGAAGGGACATTCCCCAACCTCTCGTTCTCGTACTCGATCAGCCGACGGCTCAACATCAACGCCTTATAGAATTCCTTCTCCAGAACATGCTTCGAAATGGTTACGCAATCGGCGAGTATGGCTGGATTGCCGATAACGCCCATAAATTCGCTCATACGCCGAACGAATTCGTCATAGTGTGACTCCAGCCCCCCGCCATCGAGATACATCATCATGACCGGGAAATAGATCCGGCGCGCAGGCGTCGTCACGTCGGCGACCTGCATGATGTCCTTTTCCCGAAGGACGGATGCCTTGTTCTGCAGGATGACGGTCGCGCGCCGATCCCCGTTCTGCACGACCGCGCCATTGAGAACAAATCGCTCTCCCGGCTTTAATGACAGCTTCAACGGCACGGTCGAATCTCGCAGGGGCTTGGAATCAAACAATAGGAACAAAGCTAAAACGGCATAGTTAACGGGAGATTGCCAACAACTCTCCCGCCCACTCGCATTTAGGATTTAGTTAAGCATATTCCCCCAGCCTCATTGGATTACCGAGGAATGGGAATCGATATGCCGTCCAACAAGGCGAAGGTTTCGCACAGCGCGCTGCTCGAAGCTGCGGATATCGCTCCGGAGCCGACATATGTGGGCGCGAAGGCGGTTCGCATTGGAGACTCCGCATCAAAGGCCGCGCTTCAGCGTCTTGCCCAGGCCGTTACGGAACTGAAGCAGCAAGAAATTCCCAAGCTCCTGAGCGACGCCATCGCCGCAGTGAGGCGTGGCGCCCCGACGGTCGCAAAGGAACTGGCGCTGGCGGCGCTTAAGCTCGACGAGAAGCAAGGAATTGCCTGGCATATTCTTGGCATTTCGCTGGAGAAGATCGGCGACTTGGGTGCGTCGCTGCGCAGCTACGACGCCGCGCTAAGATTGCTCCCGGACGAAACGGTTATCGCACTCGACCTTGGCCGCTTAGCGTCCAGGTTGGACATGCCCGAGTTCGCCGCGAAGCTCTACTCCATCCATTTGCAGCGTGACCCAAGCAGCCTGGAAGCCGCAAACAATCTCGCAACTTCACTTCGAGATATGCGGCGCTTTGAAGAGGCGATCGAAATTCTACGCCCGATCATCGCTCAATTCCCTGAATCTGGGATGCTCTGGAACACTCTGGGAACGATTGTCGCACAGCAAGGCGACACCGGGACGGCTTGCGTGTTCTACGACGAAGCAATCCGGCTCAAGCCTGACTTCGGGTTGGCCTTCTACAATCGCAGCGGATGCCGCGCTGAACTGGGCGACATTCGAGGCGCCTTCGAAGACTGTGAAAGCGCGCTTGCTGTCACCACGGTCCCGACAGACATCGACAATATGCGCTTCTCCAAAGCATTGCTGCAGCTAGCGGCAGGAGACCTCTCCGGCGGCTGGGAAAGCTATGAAGCGCGCTTCCTCCCCGGGATGACAGGCGCTCCTTCCTTCATCGCGAACGCGCCTCGTTGGGAGCCAGCGAACGACTTGAAGGGCAAACGCCTTGTGGCGTTCGGTGAGCAGGGTATCGGGGACGAAATCCTGTTTTCTCACGCGCTGCCCGACGTGTCGGAAGAGCTGGGACCGGACGGTCATCTGACGATTGTCGTAGAACGACGCCTGGCGCCGTTGTTTAGACGCTCGTTCCCGCAAGCGACCGTGGTGACCCACAAGACCGCCCGTCTTGAAGGGCGAGTGACAAGAGGTAGTTTGGAAATCGAGGATTGGAGCTCGATCGATTACTGGTCTCCTGTAGGAACATTTCTAAGAAAGTACCGCAACGATCTGGAGTCCTTTGGTCGCCGGGGTCCCCTTCTCATCGCGGCCCCAGAAAGGGTGGCGCACTGGAAAGGCTGGCTTGAAAGCCTACCCGCAGGTCCGAAAATTGGCCTTCTCTGGAAAAGCGCCAAAATCGACGGCGACCGAAATCGCTACTTTTCACCCTTCGAGGCTTGGAGCGATATCCTGAAAACTCCAGGAGCCGTTTTCATAAATACTCAGTATGGAGACTGCGAAGATGAAATTCGGTACGCAAAGCAAGTCCTAGGCGTCGAGATTTTTCAACCGCCCGAGATAGATCTCAAAGAAGATCTTGATGATGTTGCTGCGCTGGTCTCCGCCCTTGATGTTGTTCTCGGGTCCACCAACGCAACGATGCAGCTTGCAGGCGCGGTCGGAACTCCAATTTGGATGATCGCCTCGGCGACGACGTGGACCCAGTTGGGCGCTGATTACTACCCCTGGTATCCTCAGGCGCGCTGCTTTCCGCTGACGAGCTTTTTGGATTGGGCCCCTGTCGTTCGTCAGACGGCCGACGCCCTGAACTTAGCGGTTAAGGGCGACATGGCATTCGCCATGAATGGCTAGAGAGCGGCCAATGTGAAGGAACTCCGGATGCTGACGCGGGTTGATTCAGCGTGGCGAGGACGGTCCTCGCCCGCCCCAGGAGTCACCCTTATGACCCCCGAAGTCGATTACAAATTCCATGACCCGCTGCCGCGTCAGCCCGAGCTGGACGATGGCGCGATCCGCAGGCTCGCCGCCGATGAGACCATCGACGAGGATGAAGACCTCGACGATGAGGAGCTCGACGAAGACGATGAGGACGAGGAATCCTCCACGGTTCCGCCCAGTGATCTCTCCCAGGAGAAGCAGCTGGACCACGGCCTGAAGGAGACCTTCCCGGCCTCCGACCCGGTCTCGATCAATCCCGGCGCCGACTAGAGCGACGCCAAAGGGCTGATCAAGGGCGGCGCGGGACTTGAATGTCCTGCGCCGCCCTTTAGTTTGCGATCTCTTGAACACTTGTTTGGATCGATCGCATGGGCCGTTTCGAAGGCACCCAGGACTACGTCGCCACCGAGGATCTGAAGGTCGCCGTCAATGCGGCCATCGCGCTTGAACGGCCATTGCTGATCAAGGGCGAGCCGGGAACGGGCAAGACCGTCCTGGCCTACGAAGTGGCCAAGGCCATGGGCGCGCCCCTGCTGACCTGGCACATCAAGTCGACCACCAAGGCCCAGCAGGGCCTGTACGAGTATGACGCCGTCACCCGCCTGCGCGACAGCCAGCTGGGCGACGAGCGGGTCAAGGACGTCAAGAACTACATCAAGAAGGGCAAGCTTTGGGAGGCGTTCGACGCCCCCGTCCGCCCTGTCCTGCTGATCGACGAGATCGACAAGGCCGACATCGAATTCCCGAACGACCTCCTGCAGGAGCTCGATCGCATGGAGTTCTACGTCTACGAGACGGGTGAGACGATCAAGGCGGCGGTGCGCCCCGTGGTGATCATCACGTCCAACAACGAGAAGGAGCTGCCGGACGCCTTCCTGCGCCGCTGCTTCTTCCACTACATCCGCTTCCCGGACGAGGCGACGATGCAGGCCATCGTCGACGTCCACTTCCCCGGCATCAAGGCCAAGCTGGTCGGCGAGGCGCTGCGCATCTTCTACGACATGCGCAAGGTGCCGGGCCTGAAGAAGAAGCCCTCGACCTCCGAGCTGCTGGACTGGCTGAAGCTGCTGCTGGTGGAAGACATCGACGAGGCGGTCCTGCGCGAGAAGGATCCGACCAAGCTGATCCCCCCCCTGCACGGCGCCCTGCTGAAGAACGAGCAGGACGTTCACCTGTTCGAGCGCCTGGCCTTCCTGGCCCGTCGTGAAGGTTCGGGCCGCCCCGGAGCATAGCAATTCTTGCGGCGATTTAATGCGGTGACGCCCAGTCTTACCGCAATTTCATTGGACCCCCTGCCGGGCTGGCCGCACCCTCGCGCGCAGTTCGATAGGGGAGACAATGATGAAACGCTCGTTCCTGGCCACCGCTGGCGTCCTGTGCTTCGCGGGTCTCGCCCTGGCCGCCTGCGGCCCTGACGGCAGGCCGCCGAAGCCGTCGAACAATCACTGGAACGACAAGGCCATGAGCGTGAAGGCGCGCCTGGAGTGCCCCGACCAGAAGGGGGAGCTGAAGCGCGTCAGCGTCGCCGCCGATGGCAAGTCCTGCGTCTATACGGCCAGCAACGCCGAGGTGACCCTGCGCCTGCTGGACGTCGGCCCCGGCGGCGCACAGGCCGCGTTGTCGCCCATCGAGACCGAACTGCGCGCCATCGTGCCCTTCCAGGCGCGCGAGCCGAGCTCGGACGGCAAGCACACCGAGATCAACCTGCCCGGCCTGCACATCACCGCGCATGACGACGCCAACGGCGACGGCGGCACTGCCGAGGTCCGCGTCGCGGGCATCCACATCAACGCCAACGAAAACGGGGCGGAAATCCGCGCCGAGCACTTCGGCGAGAACGCCGTCCGGGCCAGCCTGATCCTGGCGGCGGGCGACGACGCGCCGGAACAGCACGTCGTCGGCTACGAGGCTCGCGGGCCGGTGAAGGGCCCCCTGGTCATCGCCGTGGTCAAGGCCAAGGACCGGGACTACACCGACGACAAGGACAAGGACGGCGTCTTCTCGAGCATGAAGAAGCTGGTCCGGATGAACGTCGACGAGAAGTGAGCCTTCGGCTCAGACCGGCTGCACCTCGACCACCTTGTAGGTCAGGGGGCGGCCGTCCTCGTCGGTGACGGTCACGTATTCACCCACGGCGAAGCGGTGCTCGCCCAGACGGTGGACGGGCTCGTCGTCCATGTCGTCGTCCCCGTCATAGTCGAAGAACCAGCGGCTTCCCTTGCGCGCCAAGCGGCCGTCGACGGCGTCCTCGTCCGGGGCGAAGCGGCGGACCGTGCAGTCCCCCTTGGCCTTGGAGTAGGCCGCCTCGTCCAGCATGCCGTCGCTGTTCAGCGGAGCGGTCAGGGCGTATCCGCGATGGTCGTCGCCGCCGGCGAACTCGGTGCCGGGGTTGCGGGCCAGCCGCATCACGATGCGCGAAAGGGTCATGGGGTCTTCCCTTCTTCTTGTGAGAATTGAGAGACAGAAACCGAGAGAATTCGGCGACTATCCGGAGACTAGTGAGACAGGAACAGCGACGGGCCGCCTTCGGCTCCCAACAGGGAGCGGGTGGTGCCGCCGAAGATGTATTCCTGCAGACGCGGGTGGCCGAACGCCCCCGCCACCATCAGGCTCGCGCCCAGGGACTTGGCGGCGTCCAGCAGGATCGAGGCGGCGTCGCCGCCCTCCCCGCCCGTCTGGACCTCGGCCACCACGCCGCGCACGGCGTAGAAGGCCTGCAGTTCGGCCGGATCGAACTTGCGCGAGGTGGCGCTGGGCGCGCTGAAGATCACCACGCGCGACGCCTTCTGCAGCAGCGGCAGGGCAGTGCGGGCCGCGCGGCTGGCCTCCTTGCCGCCGTCCCAGGCCACCAGGGCCACGCCGGTAGCGTTGAAGTTCGGGCGCGCCACGATGGTCGGGCGCTGCTCGTCGGCGACGATCTGCTGGAAGGCCTCGGCCAGGGGGCCGCGGCCGCGGGCGGCGGCGTCATCGAACACCACCACGTCCGACAGGCGGCCCTGCATGGACAGGCCGGCCCAGACGGGGCTTTCCAGCGAGATGAAGCGCTTGGTCTTGGCCGAGCAGGCGTCGAAGGCGGCGCGCGCGGCCCGTTCGCCCGTGGCGGTGGCTTCCTTCAGGCTTTCGATGGCGGTGATCTGGACCCCGCCCATGAAGCCTTCGCCCATCCAGGGCATCAGGTCGGCCACGTCGGCCGGGGTGTGGATCGCCGCGACCTCCGCTCCGAAGGGCGCGGCGAAGGCCGCGGCGGCGGCCAGAACCGCATCATCACCCTTGCCGCCGGCCACCGGCGCCATGATCCTTGCCCAGCTCATGATCCATTCTCCTCTTGGAGGCATTTCTTGTGGGCGGCGGCCCGCCCGTCGTTGATCTTCGTCAACCGATGGGCCAATCCAACAGCCTTCACTATGGGAACGATCAAGTGGCGAAAGGGCTGCAAAGAACCAAGGCGCCTCCCCGGGCCTGGCAGCGCATGCTGTCCGGCCGGCGTCTCGACCTTCTCGATCCGTCGCCGATGGACATCGAGATCGAGGATATCGCCCATGGCCTGGCGCGCGTGGCGCGCTGGAACGGCCAGACGATCGGCGAGCACGGCTTTTCCGTCGCTCAGCATTCGGTGGTGGTCGAGGAGATCGCCGTCCACATCCGCCCTGACCTGGAGCCGAAGTGGCGGCTGGCCGCCCTGCTGCACGACGCCTCGGAATACGTCATCGGCGACATGATCTCGCCGTTCAAGGCGGCGCTGGGCGTGAGCTACAAGGCTTTCGAGGCCAAGCTTGAAGATGCGATCCACATCCGCTTCGGCCTGCCGCCGAAGGTTCCGGCCGATATCAAGAAGCTGATCAAGCAGGCCGACCGCGCCTGCGCCTTCTTCGAGGCGACTCAGCTGGCGGGCTTCTCGGTGGAGGAGTCGCTGGGCTTCTTCGGCGCGCCGCCGGCCGGCTATAATCTGGTGATCGATCCCCAGCCGCCCCGCGAGGCGCAGGAACGCTACGTCCACCGCTTCCATGTCCTGTCCGAGGCCGCCGGCTTCGAACCGGTCGCCGCCGCGCACGAGACCGAATGAACACCGGCCTGGACGCCCCCTCCGTCGTCATCGGACTGTCGGCCGTCACGGTCGCCATCCGCGATGGCGAGGCCGTCGTCCTGACCGTGCGCCCGCACGACGCGGTGACCGACCGCACCTCGACCCTGGCCGGCCTGCCCTTCGGCCCGTTCAACCCGCAGGCGGATCGCACCTTCGAACTGGCCCTGCGCGATTTCGTGACCGAGCAGACGGGGTTCGAGTTGGGATATGTCGAACAGCTCTACACCTTCGGCGACAAGGGCCGCGACGCCCCCCGGGCCGAGGTCGGCGCCGGCGCGGCGCGCGTGGTCTCGGTGGGCTATCTGGCGCTCACCCCCGCCGCCGCGGGCGCCAAGGCCGACACCGCCTGGGCGCCGTGGTCGCGGTTTTTCCCTTGGGAAGACTGGCGCGAGGGTCGCCCCGCCGCCATCGACGACGCCTTGGCCCCCGCCCTGCGCGCCTGGGCCGGACAGGACGACAGCCGCCTGTCGCGGGCGCGCCTGCATTTCGCCCTCGACGGCGCGCCGTGGAACGAGGAACGGGTTCTGGAGCGCTACGAGCTGCTTTACGAGGCCGGCCTGGCCCCGGAAGCGGCCCGCGACCTAGCCCGCGACCAGGGCCGCCCCGCCGCCGAACCCGCCGCCCTGTCGCCGGCCTTCGGCGAGCCGATGATTTCCGACCACCGCCGCATCCTGGCCACGGGCCTGGGCCGCCTGCGCGGCAAGCTGAAGTACCGCCCCATCGTCTTCGAACTGATGCCGCCGGAGTTCACGCTCAGCGCCCTGCAGCGGACGGTGGAGGCCATCGCCGGCGTAGCCCTGCACAAGCAGAACTTCCGCCGCGTGGTTGAGCGCACGGATCTGGTGGAAGGCCTCGGCCGGCTAGATGTGGAGACCGGCGGCCGCCCCGCCGAACTGTTCCGCTTCCGCCGAGAAGCCCTGGCCGCGCGCCCGGCGTTCGGGCTGTCGCTGCCGCTGCTTTAGCGCTGTTCCATCTTCTTCTCCTGCCCCGCTTGCGGGGGAGGTGGCGCGCGGCGACAGCCGCGTGACGGAGGGGGCGCTCTTGCGCCAAGCTCAAGCTGTGAGATCGACCAGCAAGACGCATGGCCGCGCCAAGTCGCTTCGGGGTGAAATGTCGCCGCCGGAAGTCTGGCTGTGGGTCCGCTTAAGAGCCGCCCGACAGGTCGGCGTCGCATTTCGGCGGCAACATCCCATCGGCCCCTACATCGCGGACTTCTATTGCAGGCCGCCAAGCTGGTTATCGAGGTTGACGGCTGGGTTCATAATACCGGTGATCATCCGCAACAGGATGAACGGCGCGACGCCTACATGGAGGCCCTCGGCTATCGCGTTCTTCGTTACGAAGCAGGTGAAGTGATGCGCGATCCCGATGGCGTCGCGCAGTCGATGTTCGAAGCTGCCGCAGCGCCCCCTCCGTCACGGCGCTGACGCGCCGCGCCACCTCCTCCGCAAGTGGGGCAGGAGAAGAAGCCGCCGTCAGCTTCTCTAAGACAATCGTCACCGCATCTGGCTTCAAGTCGGACCGTAACACTGGTAGGCGAAGCGCCCTGTCAGTCTGGAGTCCTCCCATGAACGTCGCCCATGTCGCCGCCTTTTCCGATGGTGACGCCGGAGGCAATCCGGCTGGGGTCGTCCTGTGCGATGCGCTGCCGTCCGCCGAGGCGATGCAGCGGGTGGCGGCGGAGGTCGGGTATTCCGAGACCGTCTTCTCCGCCCGCGAAGGCGACGGCTGGCGCACGCGCTATTTCGCGCCGGAGATGGAGGTGCCGTTCTGCGGCCACGCCACCATCGCCCTGGGCGCGGTCCTGGCCCTGAAGCATGGCGACGGCGTCCATACGCTGCGTCTCAACAACTCGACGATCTCGGTGGAAGGCCGCCGCGACGGCGAGGCCCTGACGGCCGCGCTCCAGTCGCCGCCGACTCACAGCGCCCCGGCCAGCGCGGAACAGGTCGAGGCGGGCCTGGCCCTGTTCGGCTACAGCGCCGACGACCTCGATCCCCGCCTGCCGCCGGCGCGGATCAACGGCGGCGCGTCCCATCTGGTGCTCGCGCTAAACAGCCGCGCCGCCCTCTCGGCCATGCGCTATGACCTGACAGCGGGCCAGGCGTTGATGCGCGCGAACGAGTGGGTGACCATCAGCCTGGTCCACGCAGAGACCGAGCGCCTGTTCCATGCGCGCAATCCGTTCGCGGCGGGCGGCGTCTATGAGGATCCCGCCACGGGCGCCGCAGCGGCGGCCCTGGCCGGCTATCTGCGCGACCTGGGCTGGCCGCACGGCGGGTCGATCGAGATCGTCCAGGGCGAGGACATGGGCGCCCGGTCCCGCTTGACCGCCGCCATCACCCCAGAGAAGGGCGCCAGCATCCGCGTGTCCGGCGCCGCGCGGCTGATGCGGCCGCTGGACTAGCCGTCCCGCCCCGTCCGCGCCCGCCACTTGGCCTTCAGGGTGGCGGAAGTGTCGCGGGAGCCGTCGGGGCTCCAGCCCGGGGGGCCGAACAGGTAGCCCGCGACCTCGCGCGGAGAGCGAGCCTTCAGCAGGTCCTTGCCGATGCCGATCCACTCATGGAAGGCGACGTGCAGCAGGTTGAACCCGCCCAGGTTCCGCACCAGGCCGTAGCGCGGCGGCTCCTCGTCGCTCTCGGGGATGAATGTGCCGAACATGCGGTCCCAGATGATCAGGACGCCGGCGTAGTTGGCGTCGAGATAGCGGGCGTTGCGGGCGTGGTGGACCCGGTGATGCGAGGGCGTGTTGAACACCGCCTCGAACCAGCGCGGCATGCGCTTGATCACCTCGGTATGGATCCAGAACTGGTAGACGAGGCTGAGGCCCTTCTGGATCGCCACCATGGCCGGCGGGAAGCCGAGGAAGCTCAGCGGCAGCCACAGGGCCCAGGTCCCCGCCACGCCGCCGGTCCAGGTCTGCCGCAGGGCCGTGGTCAGGTTGTAGTGCTGCGAGGAGTGGTGGTTGACGTGGCTGGCCCACCAGAACCGCCGCTCGTGCGCCAGGCGGTGGAACCAGTAGTAGGTCAGGTCTTCCAGGAAGAAGAGCGCCACCCAGGCCCAGATCGCCGTCATCGGGATGGTGAAGAGGCGGTGCTGATATACCCACAGGCTGGCGCCGAACATCACGCCGGCCGTCAGAAGCCCGGCCAGGGTGCTGCCGAACCCCATCAGCAGGGAGGTGGCGGCGTCCTTCGGCTCATAGACCGCCTTGCCCTTGCCCAGGCGGCCGAGAATGATCTCCAGCACCACGGCCAGGACGAAGAACGGCACCGCCAGGGTGACGGGATCGAAGCCCGGCTTCATGCGCGAACGCCCTTGGGCGGCCAGGGCGCGGCGCCGACGAACTCGTCGCGCCAGGCCACGAGGCGGGCCACATAGCTGTCGCCCAACCGAAACAGCACCAGGGCCCTATCACCGGCCCGCGCGACGGCGCCGCGGCCATTGTCGGCGATCCAGACCTGTTCGGGATTGATGTCGGGGAAGTCGTCGGCCAGCAGCGCCCGGGCGGCGGCTTCGTCCAGCGGCGGCGTGGGCCGCGGGATCCTCGCCCACCAGGCGAGGCCGACCATGAAGACCACGGCCAGGACCGAGCCGAGATACTGTATCAGCAGCGCCTTATCCAAAGCGACGCTTCCTCCCCATTTGAAAGGGAGCGTCCGCCAAGGTGACGCCGGCGTCAAGAATGAGAACGGCCGCCCCTCCTCCACAAGGAGGAAGGGCGGCCCTGTCAGGCTCTAGAACTTGCGGACGTACGACACAGAGGTCACATCGACGTTGCCGCCGTCGTTCTTGAAGTCGTGACGGGTGTAGTCGACGCGCACGCCGTTCTTCTCGTCGAAGAAGTACTGGGCGCCGGCGCCGTAGTTCCAGGAGTCGCCGTCGGCCTCGCTTTCGATGCCGGCCACGGAGCTCTTGATCTGGGTGTTGCCGTAACCGACCCGCGCGAATAGGTCGAGGTTCGGCCTAACGGGCACATAGCCCACCGCGTAGCCGGCGATCTGGTGGTCCAGGTCACGCTTCACGCGCACGCCGCCCACATAGCCATGGTCCTTGTCGATGCCGGTGGCGGCTTCGCCTTCGACGCCGAAGTACTGGCCGAAGCGCGCGCCGATACGGCCCTGCACGGAGCCGAGGTCCGCGCCATCGACACCCGACCTGGCGACGCCGGCCGTACCGTAGACGGTGGTCTCGCCCAGCATCTGGGCGGAAGCCGCGGCGGGAACGATGGCGACGGCGACAGCAGCGGCGCTAGCCGCGATCATGAGAGACTTCATTTTTATTGTACTCACTCTACTCGAACAGCACCCAGTCCGTCCCTCGCGGGACGCCCCTGGTTCGCAGCCAAACGCGACCTGCCAAGGGCGGTTGCCGCCTTAATTGGGGCGTCGCGGCCACATCCAGGCCACATCGCGACGGGTGACGGCGCTATCGGGCGTGCTATTGATCGAGGCATAAAACCAATGTGAGCCGCGCTCGCGCGGCGTCGGGAAGTCTTTCGTGCATCAAGCCGTCATCGCCGCGACCGGGCTGTTCACCCCGCCGCACAGCGTCTCGAACACCGAACTAGTCGACGCCTTCAACACCTTCGTCGAGCGCTTCAACAGCGCCAACGCCGCCGCCATCGAGGCCGGCGAGGTGCAGGCCCTGAGCCCCTCCTCTCCCGAGTTCATCGAGAAGGCGTCGGGCATCAAGTCGCGGTTCGTCATGAACAAGACCGGCGTCATCGACCCCGAGGTCATGCGCCCGGTCATCCCCGAGCGCCCGAACGAGGAAATCTCGGTCCTGGCCGAGATCGCCGTCGCGGCGGCCAAGGACGCCATCGCCGCCTGGGGCAAGCCGGTCAGCGAGATCGGCGCGGTGCTGTGCGCCGCCTCCAACATGCAGCGCGCCTATCCGGCCATGGCCATCGAGGTGCAGCAGGCCCTGGGCATCGACGGCTTCGCCTTCGACATGAACGTGGCCTGCTCGTCCGCCACCTTCGGCATCAAGACGGCGGCCGATTTCATCGCCACCGGCTCGGCCAAGGCGGTACTGATGGTGAACCCGGAGATCTGTTCGGCCCACCTGAACTTCAAGGACCGCGACAGCCACTTCATCTTCGGCGACGTGGCCACGGCGGCGATCGTGGAACGGGCCGAGGACGTCCCCGCGGGCAAGGGCTGGGATATCCTCGGGACGCGGTTGAAGACGCAGTTCTCCAACAACATCCGCAACAACTTCGGTTTCCTCAACAACACCGCGCCCGAGGGCATCGGGGCTAAGGACAAGCTGTTCGTGCAGGAGGGCCGCAAGGTGTTCCGCGAGGTGGTGCCCATGGTCAGCGAGATGATCGTCGAGCACGCCAACGACATCGGCGTCGATCCGCACGCCCTGAAGCGCATGTGGCTGCACCAGGCCAACATCAACATGAACGAGATGATCGGGCGCAAGGTGCTGGGCCGCGATCCGGCGCCGGGCGAGAACGTCATCATCCTGGACGAGTACGCCAACACCTCGTCCGCCGGCTCGATCATCGCCTTCCACCTGCACCACGACGGGTTCGAGGCCGGCGACGAAGGCCTGATCTGCAGCTTCGGGGCCGGCTACTCGGCCGGGACCGTGTTCGTCCGGAAGCGGTAAGCCCTAAGGGCGGGGCGGCTCACCCAGGTGGGCCGCCTTCCAGTCCATGGCCATGCGCACGCGCGAGCCGACCGAGGGGTGGTCGTAGAAGATGAACTCCTCCACCGCGCCCGGCGTCGCCGCCCGATACTCGATCGTCTTGACCAGGGCGCGCGCCAGGCCGTCCGGCTCGTTGAAGTTCTCCAGGGAATAGCGATCGGCGTCCGTCTCGGCGTAGCGGACCATGGTGTTCACGGCCGGCGTCGCCAGCACGCCCAGCACCGTCACCAAGATCATCAGGATCGGCAGGCCCGCCGGATCGGCGATCCCCGTCACGCCCCAGCCGCCCAGCAGGCGCGTGGCGACCGGGAACAGGGCCTGGACGATGAAGCCCATGATCATGGTTCCGAAGCCGAAGAAGGCGATCAGCTCGAACAGGTGGCCGCGCTTGTAGTGGCCCATCTCATGACCCACGACGCCGCGCACCTCGGCCAGGTCGGCGTCCTTCTTGAACATCACGTCGCTCATGGCCACGCGGGACGTGCCCATGAAGCCGGAGACGTTGGCGGTGTAGCGGTTGGACTGCTTGGAGCCGTTGTAGACCAGGATCTTGTCGGTCGGGACGCCGACCTGAAGGCCCATGGCGACCACCATGTCGCGCACCGGCCCGGGCGGGGCCGGGTCGTACTTGTTGAAGATCGGCTCGATGACGACCGGCTGCAGGAACAGCATGAACAGGGCGAAGACCCCGACCACCAGGCCGGTGAGCACAGGCCACAGGCGCGGCGCGCGGCGGATCAGGAAGTAGATCAGCATGATCAGCAGGCCGGTCACCACCACGCCCATGACCCCGCCGATCAGGTGCTCGGTCAGCCAGCCGGCGATGGGCTGACTGGTCAGGCCGTACTGCGTCTCGCGCCACCAGCCGGAATAGGCCGCCCACGGCAGTTCGATCGCCCAGCTGACGGCGAAGAAGGCCGCCGCCGCCAGGAAGGCCGAGGTCCACGGCCGGGGCCGGCGGCGCTGCACCGAGGCGGCCGCGCGGCGCGCCACGCCCAGACGCAGGATGATCCAGGCCGCGGCGATCGACACCAGCGCGCCCCACAGGATCAGCCAGTGGCCACCCTGGGTGTAGGCCTGCGCCTTCTCATGGGCGGCCGGGGGCAGTTGGGCCAGATAGGCGGCCGTCGCGGCGACCGGATCAAAGCTCGACATGGTGACGCGGACTCCAAGCTTGGCCTTGAGTTGGACATGATCCGGGCCGGTTGTCACCGCCCTTCCCCCGGCTATGGTGACGCCGCAAGATTCAGAAAAATGCGGGGCTGGAGATGAAGCTGAAGGCGATGTTCCTGGCGGGGGCCGCGCTGCTCGCCGCAACCACGGCGGCCAAGGCCGACACATGGGTGATGAACGCCAACGGCTACGCCCTGGGCAAGGACGGCAAGGCGGTCCCCTTCCGCACCCTGCGCATCGGCAAGGACGGCAAGATCGCCTGGGTGACCCAGGCCGTTCCCCGCATCGCCTGGGGACCGGACGACGTGATGGTGGACGCCGGCGGCAAGACGGTGATCCCCGGCCTGATCGACGCCCACGGCCACGTCATGGGCCTGGGTTTCCAGGCCCTGGCGCTCGATCTGACGGGCACGAAGTCACTGGACGAGGCGCTGCGGCGGCTGAAGGCCTACGCCGCCGCCAATCCGGACAAGCCGTGGATTATCGGGCGCGGCTGGAACCAGGAAATCTGGAAGCTCGGCCGCTTCCCCACCGCCGCCGAGCTGGACGCGGTGGTCAGCGACCGCCCGGTCTGGCTGGAGCGGGTGGACGGCCACGCCGGCTGGGCCAACAGCAAAACGCTCCAGATCGCGGGCGTGACCGCCGCCAGCAAGGACCCCACCGGCGGCCGCATCGAGCGCAAGGCCGACGGCGCGCCGGCGGGCGTGCTGGTCGATGCGGCGCAGGAGATGGTCGCCGCCAAGGTCCCCGCCCCCACCGCCGCTGACGCGGAAGCCGCCTTGTCCGCCGCCCTGAAGATCATGGCCGAGGTCGGCCTGACCGGCGTGGGCGACGCGGGCGCCGATCCCAAGACCTGGGCGCTCTATGACCGGTTCGGCAAGGAAGGCCGACTGACCGCCCGCATCTACGCCATGGCCGGCGGCATGGAGTCCCTGGAGGCGATCTCGCCCAAGGGGCCCATCGACTGGACCCATGGCGACCGCCTGGCCCTGAAATCGGTGAAGCTCTATTCGGACGGGGCGCTCGGCTCGCGCGGGGCCTTCCTGAAGGCGCCCTACAGCGACGATCCGCACAATATCGGCCTGCAGTTCCTGCCGCAGGACAAGCTGAACGCCATGGTCCGCAGCGCGGCCTCGCGCGGTTATCAGGTCAATGTCCACGCCATCGGCGACGGCGCCAACGCCGAGGTGCTGGATGCGTTCGAGAGCGTGAAGGCCTCGACGCCCAAGGGCCTGCGCCACCGCGTCGAGCACGCCCAGGTCGTCGATCCCGTCGACCTGCCCCGCTTCGCCAAGCTGGAGGTGATCGCCTCCATGCAGCCGACCCACGCCACCTCCGACAAGAACATGGCCGAGGATCGACTGGGCAAGGCGCGGATGAAGGGCGCCTATGCCTGGCGCAGCGTGCTGGACAGCGGCGCCAGGTTCGCCGGCGGGTCCGATTTCCCGGTGGAGGCGCCGAACCCGTTCTTCGGCATTCATGCCGCCGTCACCCGCCAGGACCACAACGACCAGCCCCTGGGCGGCTGGTATCCGGGCGAGGCCCTGACCCTGGACGAGGCCCTGGCCGCCTTCACCACCGGCGCGGCCTATGCCGAGTTCGGCGAGGGCAAGTTCGGCAGCCTGGCGCAGGGCGAATGGGCCGACTTCCTGATCCTCGATCAGGACCCGTACAAGATCCCGCCCAAGGACCTGTGGAAGATCAAGGTCCAGGAGACCTGGGTGGGCGGCAAGCGCGTCTACCAGCGTGAAGGCGCCGCCCAATGATCCGCCTGGCCGCAATCGCCTCCATGGTCGTCTGCATCGCCGCGCCGGCCATGGCCGCGCCGCAGGAGATCAACGCCTATACCCGCTACGAACTGCTGGCCCCGGGATCGGGCAAGTTCCGCATCATCTATGACGTGACCGCCGCCCGGCCGGGCGCGACGGCCTATTTCAACCCCATCCGCAAAGGCAGCATCGCCACCGACGAGAGCGTGGTCGACATGGCCACCGGCAAGCCGCTGGAATTCAAGGTGGTGGACGGCGCGACCGCCCGCGCCACCGGCCTGCCGGAAGCCAGCCTCGACAGCGACTACATCCGTGTCACCCTGGCCCGCCCGGTGCCGGCCGACGGCGGCCAGGGCCGGGTGCGCATCGACAAGACCTATGAGGACGCCAAGTCCTACTTCCAGGACGGCCAGGACATCGTCTTCGACCGTCCGCTGGGCGTGAAGCGCAACGCCGTGGTCCTGCCGGCCGGCTACGTGCTGGTGACGTCCAACTACCCGTCCCAGGTGGCGCAGGAGGCGGACGGCCGCCTGCGGATCAGCTTTATCAACAACACCCCGGCCCAGGCCCCTGTGAAGCTGCGCGCCCGTCCGGGCAAGCTGACGCCGACAGCGAACAGCGCGGCGGCCAAGGTATCGGAACGCGCCCGCCAGACGCGGGACATCGTCTATTTTCTGAACGCCCCGGAGACCCACAGCTTCGCGCTCCATCACGACTATACCGAGGACCGGCCCGGCGTCGGCCAGTACGTCAATGTCGTGCGCAAGGGCAGCACCGCCTCCAAGCCCTCGGCGCGCAACATGGACACCGGCGAAGCGCTCACGGCCCGGCAGTTGAAGGGCGCCGCCATCACCGCCGCTGGGATCAAGGACCCCGGCCTGGGTGAGGTCACCGCCGAGACCGAGGTCGTCCTGTTCAGCTTCCCGGCGGTGAAGGCCGGCGAATCCGTGCGTCTGCGCCTGGCCGAGACCTATACCGATCCCGGCCGCTACAAGCTGGTCGGCGACGAGCTGGTCTTCGACCGCGCCCTGGGCCGTCCAGCCAACGCCGTGGTCCTGCCCGCCGGATGGACCCTGACCAATTCCGCCGCCCCCGTGGTGGTCAGCGAAACGGAAGACGGCCGCACGCGGCTGGACTTCATCAACCCGGCCTTGGGGGATCTGCCGGTTCTGGTGACGGCGAAGCGGAAGTAGATTTGCGTGCTTCGAGACGCGGCCCACGGCCGCTCCTCAGCATGACGAGCGTGGTTTGCTGAGTTCGTCATCTTGAGGAGCCCGCGTCAGCGGGCGTCTCGAAGGACGCACAGGGCCACCAGCTTCTACGACGAAATAGGGACGGATTGCGACATGCTGATCGCCGGCCCAAAGAGGGTCGGCGTATCGCTGATGAACTCAAAGCCGAGGCGCTCGTAAAACCCGCGCGCCTCGAGGCTGGCGACCACATGCAAGGTCGCGACTCGCATGGCGGCGGCGCGATGCAGGGCATCCTGCGTCAGCGCCCGCCCGACACCCCTGCCCCAAGCGTCCGGCCGCGTGAACAGACCGTCCAGTTCCGCCTGCCCGTCCTCGCGCGGCAGCACCACGCAGAAGCCCAGCAAGCCGGACTCGTCCTCGGCCAACACCACCTGTCCGGCCTCGATCTGCTCCATCGGCAGGTGAACGGCCTCGGGGTTGTCGAGGAGCGCCTGGCGATAGGCGTCGTCCGCCAGGGAGGCGGTCATCTGCAGGGCCTCGAGCGCTTCGCGCTCTTCCGGTCTGGCGGGACGCAGGTTCATGTGAAAAGGGCCCGCCTTTCGGCGAGCCCAATCCTCTCTACTTCGACAGCGCGGCCTGCGCCGCCGCCAGTCGGGCGATCGGCACCCGGAAGGGGGAGCAGGACACGTAGTCCAGGCCCACCTGCTCGCAGAAGGTGATCGAAGCGGGGTCGCCGCCGTGTTCGCCGCAGATGCCCAGCTTCACGTCCGGACGCTGCGCCCGGCCGCGTTCGGCGGCCAGACGGATCAGGTCGCCCACGCCTTCCTGGTCGAGGGACACGAACGGGTCCTTCTCGAAGATGCCCTTGTCGATATAGGCGTTCAGGAACTTGCCGGCGTCGTCGCGGCTGATGCCGAACGTCGTCTGGGTCAGGTCGTTGGTGCCGAAGCTGAAGAACTCGGCGTTCTGCGCCAGGTCGCCGGCCCGCAGGGCGGCGCGGGGCAGTTCGACCATGGTGCCGACCATGTACTCCAGCTCGACGCCCTGCTCGGCGATCACTTCCTTGGCGACCCGATCGGTCAGCTCGCGCAGGAACTTCATCTCTTCGCCCTTGGCGACCAGCGGGTGCATGATCTCGGGCACCGGAGCGGCCTTGCCGGACTTGGCGATCTCGCAGGCGGCCTCAATGATGGCGCGGACCTGCATCTCGTAGATCTCGGGGTACGAGACGCCCAGGCGGCAGCCGCGGTGGCCGAGCATGGGGTTGGTCTCGTGCAGCTCCTTGGCGCGACGCATCAGCTTGGCGGCGTCCAGGCCGGTGGCGGTGGCCACGGCTTCGACATCGCCCTCGGTGTGCGGCAGGAACTCGTGCAGCGGCGGATCGAGCAGGCGCACCGTCACCGGCAGGCCTTCCATGATCGTGAACAGCTGGACGAAGTCGCCCTTCTGCATCGGCATGATCTTGGCCAGGGCCGTGCGGCGCCCGCGCTCGTCGTCGGCCAGGATCATCTCGCGCACGGCGGCGATGCGGTCCTCGTCGAAGAACATGTGTTCGGTGCGGCAAAGGCCGATGCCTTCGGCGCCGAACTGGCGGGCGGTCTTGGCGTCCAGCGGCGTCTCGGCGTTGGCGCGCACCTTCAGGCGGCGGGCCTTGTCGGCCCAGGCCATCAGGGTGGCGAAGTCGCCGGTCAGCTCGGGCTCGATCATCTTCACTGCGCCCGCCAAGACTTCGCCCTTGGAGCCATCGACGGTGATGATGTCGCCCGCGCGGAATTCACGGCCGCGAACACGGAACAGGCCCTGCTGTTCGAAGATCGCGATCTCGCCGGCGCCGGAGACGCAGGGACGGCCCATGCCGCGCGCCACGACGGCGGCGTGGCTGGTCATGCCGCCGCGGGCGGTGATGATGCCCTTGGCCGCGTGCATGCCGTGGATGTCTTCGGGGCTGGTCTCGTCACGAACCAGGATGACCGCCTCGCCCAGGTGGCCCAGGCGTTCGGCTTCGTCCGAGTCGAACACGATCTTGCCGGTGGCCGCGCCAGGCGACGCCGGCAGGCCGGCGGCCGCCACGTCGCGGTGGGCGGTCGGGTCGATGGTCGGGTGCAGCAACTGGTCCAGGGACGCCGGCTCGATGCGCAGGATGGCTTCGTCCTGGCTGATGACACCCTCGGCGGCCAGGTCCACGGCGATCTTCAGCGCGGCCTTGGCGGTGCGTTTGCCGTTGCGCGTCTGGAGCATGTAGAGCGTGCCCTGCTCCACCGTGAACTCGATGTCCTGCATGTCGCGGTAGTGGCGTTCCAGCGTCTCGACCACGGTCTTGAACTGGCCGAACACCTCCGGCATCGCCTCTTCCATCGAGGGAGAGACGTCGCCCATTTCCTCACGGGCGACCTTGGTCAGGGACTGCGGCGTGCGGATGCCGGCCACCACGTCCTCGCCCTGGGCGTTGATCAGGAACTCGCCGTACAGGCGCGCCTCGCCGGTGGACGGGTTGCGGGTGAAGGCGACGCCCGTGGCGGACGTCTGGCCCATGTTGCCGAACACCATCGACTGGATGTTGACCGCCGTACCCCAGCTTTCCGGGATGTCGTGCATGCGGCGATAGAACTTGGCCCGGTCGTTCATCCAGCTGGCGAACACGGCGCCGACGGCGCCCCACAGCTGGGCTTGCGGGTCCTGCGGGAACGGCTGGCCGTGCTCGCGGGCGACGACGGCCTTGTAGTCCTTGACCACGGCGCGCCAATTCTCGGCGGTCAGGTCGGTGTCGACGGTGACGCCCAGACGGTCCTTGTGGTCGTCCAGGATCTCCTCGAACGAGTGGTGGTCGAGGCCGAGCACCACGTTGGAGAACATCTGGATGAAGCGGCGGTAGCTGTCATAGGCGAAGCGCTCGTCGCCCGACAGCGCGGCCAGGCCGGCCACGGTCTCGTCGTTGAGGCCCAGGTTCAGGACGGTGTCCATCATGCCCGGCATGGAGGCGCGGGCGCCCGAGCGCACCGACACCAGCAGCGGGTTGGCCGGATCGCCGAAGGTCTTGCCCGTCAGCTTTTCGACGGTCGCCAGGCCGGCGGCCACCTGTTCGGCCAGCTCGGCCGGGTACTGGCGTCCATTGCTGTAATAGTGGACGCACGCCTCGGTCGTGACGGTGAAGCCCGGCGGGACCGGCAGGCCCAAGGAAGACATCTCGGCCAGGTTGGCGCCTTTGCCCCCCAGCAGATTCTTCATCGAGGCGTCGCCGTCAGCGCCGCCTCCACCAAAGGAATAGACCCAGCGCGTCTTGGTCATCGTCTCGACCGGCATATTGAAAGCTCACCCTGCGATAAGTGAAAAGTCCGCGACCCTCTCCGTGGTCGTCTTGACTTGGGACAGAAGCCGCAAACGGTTATCCCGCGCTGCAACATCCGTGTCGTTAACTAGCACCTTCTCGAAGAAGGCGTCCACCGGCGCACGAAGCTCGGCGAGAGCCTGCATCGCGGCGGCAAAATCTTCCGAAGACAGCGCCGTTTCGACAACGGGACGGGCGCGCTGCACCGCCGCGAGCAGCGCCGATTCCTCGGCGGGCGCGCCGGCCAGGGCGACCGCGTCGCCATCGGGCAAGGCGCCCTTCTTCTCTTCGGCTTTCAGAATGTTCGCGGCGCGCTTGTAGCCCGCCAGAAGGTTCGCCCCATCGTCCGTCTTCAGGAAGGCGTCCAACGCCTCCACGCGCGAAACGATCCGCACGAGGTCGTCGTCGCCAAGGGCGAACACGGCGTCCACGAGGTCATGGCGCTTGCCCTGGTCGCGAAGCGCAACTTTCAGGCGGTCGGCGAAGAAGGCGACCAGATCCGGGGTCTTGGCCGAGAAGCCGCTAAGCGGCAGGCGCAGGCCGTTCTCGGTGATGATGCGGATCACCCCGAGCGCCGCGCGGCGCAGGGCGAAGGGGTCCTTGGAGCCAGTGGGCTTCTCGTCGATGGCGAAGAAGCCGACCAGGGTGTCCAGCTTGTCGGCCAGGGCCACGGCGATGCTGACCGGCGCGGTCGGGACGGAGTTGCCCGGCCCCTGCGGCTTGTAGTGGTCGCGCACGGCGTCGGCGATCTCGCCGTCCAGGTCGAAGGCGCGGGCGTAGTAGCCGCCCATGATCCCCTGCAGTTCGGGGAATTCGCCGACCATTTCGGAGGTCAGGTCGGCCTTGGCCAGGCGCGCCGCTTCGGCGGTCTTCTCCACATCGGCGCCGACCAGGGGCGCGATCTCGCGGGCCAGGGCGACGATGCGCTCGACGCGCTCGGCCATGGTGCCCAGCTTGGCGTGGAAGGTGACGCCGTCCAGCTTCTTCAGCCAGGCGTCGAAGCCGACCTTCACGTCCTCGTCCCAGAAGAAGCGGGCGTCGGACAGGCGCGACGACAGCACCTTGGCGTTGCCGCGGGCGATCTCGGCGCCGCCGTCGGGCGCCTGGATGTTGGCCACCACCAGGAAGTGCGGGGCCAGCTTGCCGGTCGCCGGGTCGCGGACCGCGAAGTACTTCTGGTGCGTGCGCATGGAGGTGCGGATCACCTCCGGCGGCAGGGCCAGGAAGGCGGGGTCCATGTCGCCCAGGATCGGGGTCGGCCACTCGGCCAGGCCGGCGACCTCTTCCAGCAGGCCCTGGTCCTCGACCAGTTCCAGATTGCGGGCGAAGCACAGGGTCTTGGCGCCTTCCAGGATGCGCGACTTGCGCTCTTCCGGGTCCAGCACGACGTGGTGGGCCAGCAGGCCCTGGCGGTATTCGTCGAAGTCACGGGCGCGGAACACGCGCTCGCCCGAGCCCATGAAGCGGTGCCCCTCGGTCAGGTCGGCGCTCTCGATCCCGTCGATGGCGAAGGGCACGATCTCGCGGTCGAAGACGCACAGGATGCGCTTCAGCGGGCGGACCCAGCGCAGCTTGCCGTAGCCCCAGGTCATCGATTTCGGCCACGGGAAGCCGCGGACGATCTCCTCGACCATCTCGGCGACGATCTCGGTGGTCTGGCGGCCGGCCTTGTGGATGTGGGCGAAATAGACGCCGTCACGCTCGGTCAGCTGGTCCTGGGTCAGGCCTGCCTTGCGCAGGAAGCCTTCCATGGCCTGCGGCGGGGCGCCGACCTTGGGGCCCTTCAGTTCTTCATGGCGCTCCGGCTGGGCGGCCGGCAGGCCTTCGGCCACCAGGGTCAGACGGCGCGGGCCGGCGATGGCGGTCAGGGCCTCGGGCAGGAAACCGGCGGCGGCCAGACGCTCGCGCGCCATGCGCTCCAGGTCCTTGGCGGCCTGGGCCTGCATGCGGGCCGGGATTTCTTCGGAGAAGAGTTCGAGAAGCAGTTGGGGCATGGTCTTACGCGGCTTCCTGCTGCTCGACCCACTTCTGGGCGCACATCTTACAAAGGTCGCGGATGCGGCCGATGTAGCTGGCGCGCTCGGCGACGGCGATCGCGCCGCGGGCGTTCATCAGGTTGAAGAGATGGCTGGCCTTGAGGACCATGTCGTAGGCGGGCAGCACCAGCGCCCGGCCCTGATAGTCGCGCTCGAGCATGAGCGGCACTTGGCGCTCCATGTCCTCGAACTGGCGCT
Organism: Caulobacter sp. 73W; assembly: GCF_041021955.1. GTDB lineage: Bacteria > Pseudomonadota > Alphaproteobacteria > Caulobacterales > Caulobacteraceae > Caulobacter. The sequence continues at coordinate 3,442,155 of NZ_CP158375.1, read as the reverse complement.
TCAGGGTGGCGACGTCATAGCCGTGGAAGTTGGCCTGAGAATGCTGGCGCTCGTTCTCCAGGAACACGTCGCCGTAGGAGACGCCCGCATCGTTGAACGGCAGGTCGTACACGTTGTCGACGCCGAACACGTACATGGCCAGGCGCTCCAGACCATAGGTCAGCTCACCGGCGACGGGGCTGACGTCCAGGCCGCCGACCTGCTGGAAGTAGGTGTACTGCGACACCTCCATCCCATCGCACCAGACTTCCCAGCCCAGGCCCCAGGCGCCGACGGTGGGGTTCTCCCAGTCGTCCTCGACGAAGCGGATGTCGTGCAGGCGCAGGTCGAGGCCGATGGCCTCGAGCGAGCCCAGATACAAGTCCTGCATGTCGGCCGGGTTCGGCTTCAGGATGACTTGGTACTGATAGTAGTGCTGCAGGCGGTTGGGGTTGTCGCCATAGCGGCCGTCGCTCGGACGGCGGGACGGCTGGACGTAGGCGGCGTTCCACGGCTTGGGGCCGAGCGCGCGCAGAACCGTGGCCGGGTGCAGGGTCCCCGCCCCTACCTCGATGTCGTGCGGCTGGAGGATCACGCAGCCCTGCTTTGACCAGTAGTCGTGCAGGGTGAGGATCAAACCTTGAAAAGACTTGGGTTTTTCAGCGGACATGAGGGCTCGGGAGAGGGCCAGAAAAAGTCGGCGGACCATAGGGCCCGCCGACCTCTCCTTCAAGCCAAGTCGGCTGTCAGGCGACTGGGTTTTAGTTGCCGGCCGGATCGGTGCGCTTGCCGGCGCGCGACATCGGCTGGCCGTACTTGGCGCGGTTCTCCGGGGTGTCGGCCACCGGGCCGTTGGAGACGACGTTGGCGTCGCCGGCCTTCAGCGAGGCCTGCTGCTCGGGCGAGCTGGTCGAAACCACGTCGGTGCGCGTGCCGGTCGGGGCCATCGTCGCCGACGTGCCGGCCGAGCCGGTCATGGCCGGATCAGTGGTGTTGGTCATGCCCGACTGACGCACGGCGTCAGACGAGGTCGTGGCCGTGTTCGGGTTCACCGGCTGGGAATCCGTCATCTGGGCGTGAGCCGCGCCAGCCAGAAGGGCGGTAGCGGCGGCGGCGGTCATGAGCTGAACGATCTTCATGGTCTTCCTCATCGATTTTTTTCAGGGCGAGGCCGGTTGCGCGGCTCCGCTTCCCACCGCCGATGAAGCGCGCGAGCGGCTTGTCCGGTTCCAGCAACGGCCAACGGCGTTGCTGATCAGGACCGCTCAGCGATTGAGGAAAATGAAGAGAGCGCCGATAAAAATGAACCCGAAGCCGACCAACGTCGTCCATCGGATCGGCTCGCCCAAGTAGAGCGCCGAGAAGACTACGAAGACGATCAGGGTGATGGCCTCCTGGATCGCCTTGAGCTGACCCGCGGTATAGACCGCCGAACCTATGCGGTTGGCCGGAACGGCCAGCATGTACTCAGGCAGGGCGATCATCCAGCTGGTGAAGATCACCAGCGCCAGGGCCGAGCCCTTGTGCTTGAGGTGCCCATACCAGGCGAACGTCATGAAGACGTTGGATACGACCAGCAGAAGGATCGGCAGGATCTTCGGCCACAGGCTCGCGCTCATCGTCCCCTCCGGTGTCGAGGGGGCATTTGAGCCAGATTCCACGGACCGTCCACTGGGCGCGTGACGTTCCCTCAAGCGCGTGAACGAGACGCCCCAAGCCGCCCGGTGGGGCCATTTTGCCCATAAACGCGGCAGATTGCCCGCAAAGCGATCACCACTTGGTCCATTTATGGCGCTGACCGCGAAATCCTTACCTTACCAGCGCGCCGCTCCCGCCCCGCCGCTAGCGTGACCGATGCCTGCGTTCGGTGAGAGGGCCGGCGGGCGTCTAACGACGAAACAGACATTCAGACGGGGCGTGCGGCCTTCGGGGATCGTGCGGGGAGCAAGCGGATGAAACTGATCATTGCGGTCGTCAAACCCTTCAAGCTGGACGAGGTGCGCGAAGCGCTCGTCACGGCCGGGGTCGAGGGCCTGACGGTCTCCGAGGTCAAGGGCTACGGCCGCCAGAAGGGGCAGACCGAAATCTACCGGGGCGCGGAGTACCAGGTGAACTTCGTGCCGAAGGTGAAGCTGGAGGCCGTGGTCGACGACGCAGCGGCCGGCAAGGCGGTCGAGGCCATCAAGGCCGCCGCGGCCACCGGCAAGATCGGGGACGGGAAGATCTTCGTCCTCAACGTCGAGAACGCCGTGCGCATCCGGACCGGTGAAACCGGCGCCGCCGCGCTCTGACAACAATACGGGGACAAGGGGTTAACTCGATGAAACTGGGATTCAAATCGCTGGCGGGCGTAGCGCTCGCGGCGACCGCCGCGGGGGCCATGGCGTCCTTCCCGGCCCTCGCGCAAGAGGCCGCAGCGCCTGTGCCCGACAAGGGCGACACCGCGTGGATGTTGGTCTCCACCGTTCTTGTTCTGCTGATGATCCTGCCGGGTCTGGCGCTGTTCTACGGCGGCCTCGTGCGCGCCAAGAACATGCTGTCGGTCATGATGCAGGTGTCGGTGGTCAGCGCCATCGGCATCGTCGCCTGGGTGTTCTGGGGCTATAGCCTGGCCTTCACCGACGGCGGCGCGCTCGACACCTTCGTGGGCGGCTTCGGTCGCCTGTTCCTGGGCGGGGTGACCCCTGCCAGCAACGCCGCCACCTTCTCCACCGGGGTCGTCATCCCCGAATTTGTCTTCCTTTCATTCCAGTCGACGTTCGCGGCGATCACCGCCGCCCTGGTGGTCGGCTCACTGGTCGAGCGGATGAAGTTCGCGGCCATCGTCACCTTCGCGGTTCTGTGGCCGATCCTGTCCTACTACCCGATCGCCCACATGGTCTGGTGGTGGCCTGGACCGGACGCCATCGCCGCGGCGCCTGATGCGCCGATCAAGGCGGGCCTGATCTGGAGCTTTGGCGCGCTCGACTTCGCCGGCGGCACCGTCGTGCACATCAACGCCGGGATCGCGGCCCTCGTCGGCGCCATGATCCTTGGTAAGCGCAGCGGCTACGGCAAGGAGCCGATGCCTCCGCACTCGCTGACCCTGACGCTGGTAGGCGCGGGTCTGCTGTGGGTGGGCTGGTTCGGCTTCAACGCCGGCTCCAACCTGGAATCCAACGGCTACGCCGCCCTGGCGATGATCAACACCTTCGTGGCCACGGCCGCGGCGGGCCTGTCCTGGATCATCACCGAGTGGGTCACCCGCGGTAAGCCCAGCGCGCTGGGCCTGGCCTCGGGCGTGGTCGCCGGCCTCGTCGCCATCACCCCGGCCGCCGGCTTCGCCGGCCCGATGGGCGCGGTGGTGCTGGGCCTGGTGGTCAGCCCGATCTGCGTGATCTTCTGCTCTGTCGTGAAGAACGCCCTGAAGTACGACGACAGCCTGGACGCCTTCGGCATCCACGGGGTCGGCGGCATCGTCGGCGCCATCGCCACCGGCATCCTGGTCAACCCCGCCCTCGGCGGCGCCGGCATCGTGGACTACACGACCTGCGCGGCGGACGGCGACATCTCGACCTGCGACGCGGCGACCTACGACATGGTCACCCAGGTGATCGCCCAACTGAAGGGCGTCTGCGTGACGATCGTCTGGTCGGCCATCGCCAGCGCCATCGTCTTCTTCCTGATCAAGTTCACGATCGGCCTGCGCGCCGCGCCGGAAGTTGAAGAAGAAGGCCTGGACATCGCCGAGCACGGCGAGCGCGCTTACCACTCGTAAGCGTCGGGGAGAGGTTCCTGGGGGAACCGGGGCGCGGAGGTCGGGGGACCTCCGCGCCCCATCTCTTTTTTGGGTCTAGCTCAGCCCAGCCGACAGGCGCGGACCCACCAGCCGGGCCGCATGGCCTGGATGCGTTCGGCCAGGCCCTCGGCCTCGATGTCGCCGGCGCACAGGGCGAAACAGGTCGCGCCGGAGCCCGACATGCGGGCCAGCAGCACTTCAGGCTCCTCGCGCAGTAGCTGCAGCACCTCGCCTATCACCGGTGTTAGGGCCGCGGCCGGCGCCTCCAGGTCGTTGCGGGTCAGGGTGAGGAAGGCCGCGACCTCTTCGGCGCTCTCAAACGCATCCGGCAACGGCGGCCGGTCCGCCCCCCAGGGCGAGACGGCGGCGTCATAGGCCTTGTAGACGGCCCCCGTCGGCGACGGCGCGCCGGGATTGACCATCACCGCGTGCAGCGGGGGCAGGCCGGGCGCGGGACTGAGGACCTCTCCCCGCCCCTCGCCGATCGCCGGCCTGGCCCACAGGCAGACGGCGCCGTCCGCGCCCAGCTCGGCGGCCAGGGCCTCCAGCGTCTCGTCGGCCATCGGCAGGCCCAGCGCCTCGCGCAGCAGGCGGAACGCCGCCCCCGCGTCGCTGGACCCGCCGCCCAGACCGGCGGCGGTGGGCAGGTTCTTCTCCAGGATCAGGCGGAAGGGCGGCGTCGGCCGGCCCGCGCGGCGGATCACTGAATTGGCGGCGCGCACCACCAGGTTCGTGTCATCGACCGGCACGCCCTCGGCGCAGGGGCCCGTGACTTCGAAGGTTGGAGCATCGGCCGGCTGGACCGTCACCCGGTCGCCGACGTCGGCGAAGACCATCAGGCTGCAGACCGGGTGATAGCCGTCGGCGTCCGGCCCGCCCACGTGCAGGAACAGGTTCACCTTGGCCGGAGCGAAGGCGGCCCTGCCATCATTCAGCTTCACGGGACGAGCCTAGCGTTCGGCGACGGAAGGGGACGAAGCCGGCCCCTTGGCGCCCAGGCCGTTCTTCAGCTTGGCCTCGACCTCGGAACGCAGCACGTCGCTCGGCTCCAGCGACAGCACGCGCGTCCACTGGAAGTTGGCCTCCGTGCGCCGGCCGACGCGCCAATAGGCGTCGCCCAGGTGGTTGTTCACGTCCGGATCGGCCGGCTCCAGCACCACCGCGCGCTCCAGCGTCTCGACGGCGGCCTTGTAGTCGCCCATGCGGTAATGGGCCCAGCCTAGGCTGTCGAGCATGGCGCCCGAGCGCGGGTTCACGGCCACGGCCTTCTGGACCATGGCCAGGGCCTCGGGAAGCCGCTCGCCCCGGTCGATCCAGGTGTAGCCGAGATAGTTCAGCAGCTCCGGCTCGTCCGGACGCTGGGCCAGGGCCTGTTCCAGATCCTTCTCGGCGTCCGCCCAGCGGCCGGCGCGCTCCAGCGATACGCCGCGCATGTACAGCAGCCGCCAATCGACGTTCGCGCCCTGGCGGGCGATGACCGGATTCAGCACTTCGACCAATTCCGCCCAGCGGTCGTTGGCGCGCAGCAGTTCGGCCCAGGCGATCTGGCGGTCGGCCTCGTTCGGCGCGGCCTGCGCCGTCTCGCGCACCAGGCGGATCGCCGTGTCCTTGTCGCCTTCGGCCTGATAGGTCCAGGCCAGCTTGCCCCGCGCCGAGGCGTAGAGCGGGGACTTGTTCCCAACCCGCAGATAGGTCTCGCGCGCCGCCTGGGTGTCGCCCGCCGCGCCCAGCAGGTCGCCCACCAGGATCCAGGCCTCGTCCCGCTGATCATCCAGCCGCAACGCCAGGCGCAGATAGGAAAGGGCGATCTGCCGCTGGCGCTCGCCCATATAGACCGCCGAGGCGGCGATCAGGGCCTGGGCCGCGCCCTGCTTCAGGGTCGGCGCGGAGGGCGGGGACTTGCCCGCCTCGACCCGCGCCAGCGCCGAGCGCAGGCCCGCATCGTTGGAGCGGATGGCCAGGGCCTCCCTGTAGACCGCCGCCGCGTCCAGCTTGCGGCCCCGCCGCTCCAGGAAGCCGCCATAGTCCAGGCTGAACAGGGTTCCGGTCTGGCTGTCGCTGGTCAGGGCCTTGAAGTCGGTCTCGGCCTCGTCATAGCGGCCGGCGCGCTCGTACAGGTGCGCCTGACCCAGCAGGCCGAACACCTGGACCACGCGGTCGCCGCGCACCTCGGGGCGGACCACCGCGCCTTCCTTGTCGCCCGCCGCCGCGGCCGCCCAAGGCGCCAGCAGCGCGGCCGCGCCCGCGTGGGGGAAGGTGATGCGGCCGCCGCTCAGGGAGGCCTGCGCCTGCTTGGCCCGGCCGGAGGCCAAATCCTCGACCGCCACGACCAGTTGGCCGAGGCGATAGGTCAGCTGGTTCTCGCTGGCTTCGTCTGTCGGGGCGAGCGTCGCGGCGCGGCGGACCTCGCCGGCCAGCAGGGCGGCGGTGAAGGCGCGTTCCTTGACCGCGTCATCGCCGCCGATCTGGTCCGCGCGATCGAACAGCGCCGAGGCCTGGCGGCTGTCGCCGGCCTTCATCGCCGCCTGCCCCGCCAGGAACAGGCCATACGGCGTGGAGCTGCGCGCCACGCTGGAGACGATGACGTCGGAGTCCGAGAAGGCGTTCGTTTCCGGCGCCGCCTTGGGCGTCCCGGCGCAGGCGGCAGCGAGGACAAGCGGGGCAAGGGCGACAAGGCGGGGGAGGAACTTCATGCCCCTTACCTTGTCCCATTCCCGTGCCGCCGCAAGTGCAGGGTGTGCGGTCGCGCCTCACATATTGGGGTAGTTCGGTCCCCCGCCGCCCTCAGGCGTGGTCCACACGATGTTCTGCGACGGGTCCTTGATATCGCAGGTTTTGCAGTGGACGCAGTTCTGGGCGTTGATCTGGAAGCGCGGGTCGGCCCCCTGCTCGTTGTAGAGCACCTCGTAGACGCCGGCCGGGCAGTAGAGACGCGCCGGCTCGCCGTACTTGGGCAGGTTCACCTGGATCGGAACCGAAGGGTCCTTCAGCTTCAGGTGCGCCGGCTGGTCTTCCTCGTGGTTGGTGGCCGACAGGAAGACCGAGGACAGCTTGTCGAAGCTGATCACGCCGTCGGGCTTGGGATAGACCAGCGGCTTGTGGTCCTTGGCCAGGCCGGTGGACGCGGCGTCGGTCTTGTCGTGCTTGATGGTGCCGAACACCGAGACGCCGAACAGGTGGTTGGTCCACATGTCGAACATGCCCAGCGCGCCGCCGATGAAGGTGCCGTACTTGGACAGCAGCGGCTTGGCGTTGCGGACGGTCTTCAGCTCCTTGGCCACCCACGACTTCTCATAGGCGGTCTGGTAGCTGGTCAGCTCGTCGCCGGCGCGGCCCGCCTGCAGGGCGGCGAAGGCCTCCTCGGCGGCCAGCATGCCGGTCTTCATGGCGTTGTGGCTGCCCTTGATGCGCGGCACGTTCACGAAGCCGGCCGAGCAACCGATCAGCACGCCGCCCGGGAAGCTGAGCTTGGGCACCGACTGGTAGCCGCCCTCGGTGATGGCCCGCGCGCCGTAGGCGATGCGGCGGCCGCCCTCCAAGTGCTGCTTGACGGTCGGGTGATGCTTGAAGCGCTGGAACTCGTCGAACGGCGACAGCCAGGGGTTCTTGTAGTTCAGGTGCACCACGTAGCCGATAGCCACGTAGTTGTCCCCGAAGTGGTACATGAAGCTGCCGCCGCCGGTCTTGTCGTCCAGCGGCCAGCCCGTGGTGTGCTGCGCCAGGCCCGGCTGGTGCTTGTCGGCGGGGATCTGCCACAGCTCCTTGATGCCGATGCCGTACTTCTGGGGCGAGCGCCCGGCGTCCAGCTCGAACTTGTTGATCAGCACCTTGGCCAACGAGCCGCGCACGCCCTCGGCGATGAACACGTACTTGCCGTGCAGTTCCATGCCGGGTTGGTAGTCGGGCTTGTGCTCGCCGTCCTTGGCGACGCCGACCACGCCGACGACGACGCCCTTCACCGAACCGTCCTCGCGCCAGACCAGTTCGGAGGCGGCGAAGCCCGGATAGATCTCGACGCCCAGGGCCTCGGCTTGCTCGGCCAGCCAGCGAGTCAGGTTGGCCAGGGAGCCGATGTAGCAGCCGTGGTTGTGCATGAACGGCGGCATGGCGAACATCGGCAGCGACAGCTCGCCCGCCTCGCCCAGCAGGATGAACCTGTCCTTGGTGACCGGGGTCTCCAGCGGCGCGCCGCGCTCCTTCCAGTCGGGGAACAGCTCGTTCAGCGCCTTGGGATCGATCACCGCGCCCGACAGAATGTGGGCGCCGACCTCGGAGCCCTTCTCCACCAGCGCCACCGAGACCTCGGTCCCGGACTTCTCGGCCATCTGCTTGAGCCGGATCGCCGACGCCAGACCGGCGGGGCCGCCGCCGACGATAACGACGTCGTACTCCATGGATTCGCGTTCGATCGTTTCCGACATGACCCTCTCCTTACGCCGCGGCTTGTCCCCCCGCCGCTTACATCTGTTTGAATCGCTTATCGGGAAGCGACGCAAGGGTGGTCAAGGCCTTTGCTGCACTTGCGAAAGGTTCGCTATAAGCAACGCATGAGCCTAGACGTCCGCATATTAGAAGAAACGGTCCTGTCGCACGACTGGTACCTGCTGAAGAAAACGCGCTTCGAGCATCGCCGTCGCGACGGCTCCTGGCAGACTCTCAGCCGCGAGACCTACGATCGAGGCAACGGCGCGGTGATCCTGCCCTATGATCCGGACAGGGGGACCGTGCTGCTTACCCGGCAATTCCGCTTTCCCGCCTACGTCAACGGCCATCCTGAGCCGCTGATCGAGGCCTGCGCCGGCCTGCTGGACGACAACGACCCCACCACCGCCATCGTCAAGGAGGCTGAAGAGGAGCTGGGCTGCCGCATCGACGCGCCGGTCCGCGTCTTCGACGCGTTCATGAGCCCGGGCTCGGTGACGGAGCGTCTCAGCTTCTTCATCGCCCGCTACCGCCCCGACGACCGCACCGGCGAGGGCGGCGGAGTGGCCGGCGAAGGCGAGGACATCGAGGTCCTGGAGATGTCCCTGGACGACGCCTGGGCGATGATCGGCGACGGCCGCATCGCCGACGCCAAGACCATCATGCTGCTGCAGCACGTGCGGCTGAAGGGACCGGTCTAGCCCTTCCCTATTGACCCCGGGCGGCGGGGGGCCTCACAGAGAAGAATGCTCGCCGCCCCCGACATGCGCGCCGTCGAGAGCCTGCTCGCCTTCTGGGCCGAGGCGGGCGTCGAGGCGTCCTATGCCGACGCGCCCATCGACCGTCTGGCCGAGGGCGCGGCGCTGCTGAAGGCGCGCCAGGCGCCGCCCCCTCCCCCGCCGATCCAGATGGCCGGGCGCGTTTCCGCCGCGCCCCAGACCGGCGCCGGCATCGCCGCCGCCAAGCAGGCCGCGGCGGCGGCCAACACCCTGGAAGAGTTGTCCGCCGCAATCACCGCCTTCGAAGGCTGCTCGCTGAAACTGGAAGGCGCGCGCCAAGCCGTCTTCTCGCGCGGCAATCCCGAAGCGCCCCTGATGATCATCGGCGAGGCGCCCGGCGCCGACGAGGATCGCGAAGGCGCGCCGTTCGTTGGCCGAGCCGGCAAGCTGCTGGACCGCATGATCGCCGCCGCCGGCCTGAGCGACCGGGTCTTCATCACCAACACCGTCTTCTGGCGTCCGCCGGGCAACCGCACGCCCAGCCCCGCCGAGCAGGCCGTCTGCGCGCCCTTCGTCGAACGGGCCGTGGCGCTGGTGAAGCCCAAGATGCTGCTGCTGGCCGGCGGCGCGTCGGCCAAGTCGATCCTCAAGACCAGCGAGGGCATCCTGTCCATGCGCGGCCGGTGGTTTGAATGGACCCCGGAAGGCGGCGGCGAGACCCTGCCCGCCATGCCGACCTTGCATCCCGCCTTCCTGCTTCGGCAGCCCGCGGCAAAGAAGAAAGCCTGGACGGACCTTTTGACGCTTTCGGAGCGGCTTGATCGTCTGGGCCGGCCCGGCTAGTCAAAGGACATCATCGGAAAAGGACCGCGCCAGAATCGCAACAGCGAATGGAGCGGGAACAGACGGCATGAAGCGATCCGCGCGCATGCTGTTCATGGCCTTCGTCGCCGTGTTCAGCCTGAGCCTGACTCACGTCTCCGCCGAGGCGCGCCCCCGCAAGGGCCGCCCCGCCGCGGTCAAGGTCGATCGCGCCAAGCTGGCCCGCGAGGCCTATTACGGCGGCGACGTCAAACGCGCCTTCACCCTGGCCGCCATGGCGGGCGAACGCTGGATCGCCGGCCTGTCCGCCTTCCGCCTGGGTCGCCCCTCCGAAGCCCAGACCTTCTTCCAGGCCGTCGCCGGCGATCCCAAGCAGGACGGCTGGCAGCGCGCCGCCGCCGCGTTCTGGGCCGCGCGTTCGGCCACCGTCGCGGGCTCTCACGACCAGGCGGCCGAGTTCCTGCAACTGGCCGCCGCCGCGCCCCACACCTTCTACGGCATGATCGCCGAGCGTCAGCTGACCCTTAACGGCGCGCAGACGGCCGAGGTCGACCCTATCGCCCGCCTGATCCGGGCTTCCTATTCCGGCCCAGCCCTCACCGCCCCCCGGGGTTTCGACATGCCGGCGCTGGAGCCGGTGGGCGGCTTCACCATCGACCGCGCCATGGTCTACGCCCTGGTCAAGCAGGAGAGCCGCTTCGACCCCACGGCCGTCTCGCCTGCGGGCGCCGTGGGCCTGATGCAGCTGATGCCTGCCGCCGCCGCCCGCGCCGCCGGCGACGACAAGCTGCTGGCCGACAACACCCCGCTGTTCGACCCGGCCTTCAACCTGCGGGTCGGCCAGGACTATTTCACCTGGCTGATGGATCGCGGCCTGCAGAACCGCGACCTGCTGCGCGCCGTGGCCGCCTACAACGGCGGTCCGGGCACCCTGATCAAGGCCGCCGAGAAGCTGGGCGCCGATTGCGACAGCCTGCTGCTGATCGAAAGCCTGCCCGCCCAGGAGACCCGCAACTACGTCGAGAAGGTGATGGCCAACTACTGGACCTACCGGAAGATGATGGGCGGCGAGAACCACACCCTGGACGCCCTGGCGCGCGGGGAAAAGCTGGCCGACGCGTCGCTCGACAAGTGGTCCTTCTCAGCCCAGTCGCCGTGGGCGGCGGCGCAGAGCATCGACAGCATCCTGATCGGCTCGCAGCAGTAGGCCGTCCTCCGCCTTCGGGCGCCTGAACAGACCGCTCTTTCCCCAGGTCGCCGCCTTGCTCCCATGATTGGCGATGTGGCGCGCGGCCTCCTCCTCCCACCCCGCCGGCAGCACGCGACCAGATCCCAGGACCAGGATCCAGGGATGCCGCGCCACGGCGCAGGCGGCCTTCAACGGCCCCTCCACGATCCGCGCGCCGGTCTCCTCGGCGATCTCCAGGGTCGAGGCCTGTGCGGCGGGATCAGCGAGGATCACCTCCTTCACGAACCCATCCATCGCCACCGGAACCAGGGCGGCCAAGGTGCGGACGAGTCCGGCCGGGTCGTCGTTCGTCGGAATGATCACGCTGAGCATGGCGGCCATGAAGCGCGGCGTCATCGACGGGTCAAGGTTCGCGCGTCCACGCCCCGGCTTGACGCCACCGTCCGCCTGACCACAGATAGACTACGGATGTAATACTTGCGGGATCATGAGATGGCGATGCTTCCCATCGAGCAGCGGCTGACTCCCTTACGGGTCTTCGAGCACGCCATGCTTCCCTTCCAGGCGATCTTCCTGGCGCTGGCGCTGCTGTCAGCGGCCGCAATCATTCTGTGGGCCGTCCAGCAGGTCCGCCGTGCGAGGAGCCTGGAGCGCACCCTAAGCTTTCTCAGCGGCGTCATGGTCGCCGCGCCGCTCATCGGGACCTCGCTGGCGGCCTACAACCTGATGAAGGCCTGCATCGGCTTCGCCAACATCCGGCCCGCCCCCGAGGTCTGGATTCTCGCGCCCTCCTTCGCGGAGTCAGCCTTGGGCCTGTGGCTCGGGTTCAGCGCCGCCGCCGTGGCGGCTGTGGCCAGAGCCGCCTTGCAAACCGCCAGATAGATATCATTGGGACGCGCCTCGCGCCGATCGCCCAATAGTTGCCGTTATCATCCGCGACAGCCATTGGGAAAGCCGAGGGGGCAGGATGGCTGGCGCGACGCCGAAGACCAGCTTTCGCACTCGCGGTAGGATCGCAGGCCTAGGTGTCGAAGCTATGAAGGTTGTTCACCCGGGGCGGAGCTGAGAGGCTGGAGTTGCGACACAACAACTTCTAGCTCCGGAGGCCCCGGATGAACGTCCATAAGAATGCTCGGCTGACGCCAGTTGGTCGAGCCTTGATGATCAGCCGTATTGAGGATGACAGCTGGCCGGTGGCTCGGGCAGCGTCGGCGAGCGGCGTATCACGACGCTGCGCCTACCGATGGCTGGCCCGACATCGCACGGGTGATCGGCAATTGCATGACCGCAGTTCAGCGCCGCGGCGATGCCCCCTTCGTGTCTCGGCGGACCGCCAGGCCCAGATCGAAGCGATGCGCCGCCAGCGGATGACCGGACCGGTCATAGCCCGGGGGCTGGGCATGGCCCGCTCGACTGTCGGCCTGGTCTTGCGTCGCCTGGGTCTGGGCAAACTGAAGATGCTTGAGCCCAAGGCTCCAGTCATCCGCTATGAGCGCTCACGGCCTGGCGAGCTGATCCATCTGGACATCAAGAAGCTCAATCGGTTCACCACCGAAGGTCACCGCATCACCAAAGATCGCCGACTGGGTCGATCATACCGCGCCGGCTGGGAGTTCCTGCACGTCTGCGTCGATGACGCCTCGCGTCTGGCCTACACGGAAATCTTGGGGTCCGAGCGGCAGGACGACACGACCGCCTTCCTGCAACGCGCTCTGGCCTGGCTCAGCCGACAAGGCGTCCAGGTCGAGCGGGTGATGACCGACAACGGCGCAGCCTACTGCTCAAGGCAGTTCGCCGCCGCTCTCAAACTCGCCGGAGCCCGGCATCTCAGAACCCGGCCCTACACCCCACGCACCAATGGCAAGGCCGAACGCTTCATCCAGACCAGCCTGCGTGAATGGGCCTACGCCAGACCCTATTCCTCTTCCGACGAACGCGCACGCGCCGTTACGGCTTGGACCGACAGCTACAACCTGGCTCGACCACACTCCGGCATCGCTGGCCTCACACCCTGGCAGCGTGTGACCAACCTTCTTGGAAACGACACCTAGCGCTCGCCCTAGCGCTCCACGGCGCCGTCATCGGCTATCTGAGTTACGAAATCGGCCGCTTACGACCCGATTTTCGCCTCCGCGACGAAACCCAGACCTTCCATATTGAGCTGCAGGAGCGCCGGAATTCGGAGCTGCAACCTGCTCCCAAGCGGCCTATGCGAGCAAAGCCGGAGGGGATGCCGGAAGCCATTCCCGAGCCTTTCGTATCATCCAACACCGGCGTTGGGTCCGGTGCTGGGTCGCCCGCCGGCTCCTCGACAGCTTCGGGTCGGGCCGCCCCGCCTCTGAAAGGCCTCGGCGGATGCGCCCGGCTTGGCCTGACAAGTCAGGAGCGTGAGGACTGCGAACTCGCCGCTGGGCCAAGGTTGAAAGCCGACCAAAGCTCGACTTGGACCCTGGCGGGCGCTTTGCCGAAAATCCCGAACCGTTCATGTCCAGGAGGCCGACAAAGGGATGTCGAGCCAGAGCAACCGGCGACGTCGGCGGGTTTGGAGATGATGGCCAGGTACGCGCAGGCATAACCTGCGTGAAGCCATTCTAGGCTGAGACGGGCAAAGACCCAAAGGTTCTTGTTATGTTCTCATGGTGCGCTAGAATGCGTCCATGGCCGCGCCTCTCAATCTTCAACGCCTAAACGGCAAGATCGACATCAAGGGCCGGGGCGCTCGCACCAACGTCACCAGCCGTTTCGACACACTGAAGTCGGAGGATTTCGACGACGGCTGGACGGTCGAGGACGACAAGCCCCGCGTGCTGTCGACCACCATCCAGCCGATGAAGTCCAAGACCATCATCGCGCGCAACGACAGCCCGGACATCGGCTTCGACCGTTCGATCAATCCCTATCGGGGGTGCGAGCACGGCTGCATCTACTGTTACGCCCGGCCGGCCCACGCCTATCTGGGCCTGTCGCCGGGCCTCGATTTCGAGAGCCGTCTCTACTTCAAGCCAGAGGCCGGCAAACTGCTGGAAAAGGAGCTGTCCAAGCCGACCTACAAGCCTGGCCCCATCCATATCGGCGGCGACACCGATCCTTATCAGCCGCAGGAAAAGCGGATGCGGGTCACCCGCGCGGTGCTGGAGATGCTGCAGCGGTTCAACCATCCGTTCTCGATCATCACCAAGTCGGCGCTGATCACCCGCGACCTCGACATCCTGGGGCCCATGGGCAAGGCGAACCTGGCCCATGCGGCGGTGTCGATCACCACCCTGGACCGCCGGCTGGCCCGCAGCATGGAGCCTCGCGCGTCCACGCCGGAGCGGCGGCTGGACGCCATCCGCCAATTGACCGAGGCGGGGGTGCCGACCATCGCCATGTTCGCCCCCTCCATCCCCGGCCTGAACGATCACGAGATGGAGGCGGTCCTGGAACGCGCGGCCGAGGCCGGCGCGGTCGGAGCGGGCTATGTCGCCCTGCGCTTGCCGCGCGAGATCAAGGACCTGTTCCGCGAATGGCTGGCCACCGACCATCCCGACCGCGCCAGTCGGGTCATGTCCCTGGTCCGCCAGATGCGCGGCGGCCTCGACTATGACGCCGAGTGGGGCCAGCGCATGACTGGCCAGGGGCCTGTGGCCGAAGTGATGAACCGCCGCTTTAAACTGGCCGCCACGCGGCTGGGCCTGGACAAGCGTTGGAGCGCCCTGGACGTGACAAAATTCGCCGTGCCGCCCAAGGCGGGCGATCAGATGAGCCTGTTGTGAAGTGCGTGCTTCGAGACGCGCTGTCGCGCTCCTCAGCACGAAGAGCTTTGTTCGGCCTATAGCGCTGCTCTCGGCGGGGACATCGACAGCGACTTTGCGCCCGACGCGGGGATGGCCGGCCTCGCCGCCCTGCAGCCGGGCGCGGGCTTTCACTACGGCCATTCCACCGATCTGCTCGGCCTGTTGATCGCCGGGATGGAGGGCGCGCCTCTGGGCGAGGTGCTGGAGCGGCGGATATTCCGCCCCCTGGGCATGACCGACACGGGCTTCATCGTGCCGCCAGCCAAGCATGACCGCCGCGTCGCCCTGCACGGCTTCGACACCCAGGGCCGCCTGACGCGCCTGACCGTCGCGCCGGGCGGCGCCACCGTAGCGGAGCGGCCGGCGGACATGGTCTATGTCTCCGGCGGCGCGGGGCTGTGGTCGACCCTGGACGAACATCTGGCCTTCGGCCGGCTGTTCCTGGGCGACGGCGCGGTGGATGGGGTGCGCCTGCTGAAGCCGCAGACCCTGGCGCTGATGAGCACCAACCAACTGACGGACGAGCAGCGCGCCAGCGCCACCACCCTGGGGATGCCGACCTTCGCGCCCGGCAACGGCTTTGGCCTCGGCCTGGCGGTGGTCACCGATCCCGCCACGGCGGCGGTGACCCACGGCAGGGGCGGCGTCGGCACGGCAGGCTCGCCCGCTCCTATGGCGGAGGGTGGCAGGCTGATCCGAGCGACGGATCAGTGATGATCCTGCTTCAGCACAACATGGTCGAGCTGGAGGGCCTGATGAAAGGCCACGGCCTGGCCGGCTACGCCGCTATCCAGCAGTTCCACGCCCTGACGGCTAGCGGGTGAACACACTCGCTAGCTCGATGTGAGGCGACCACAGGAACTGGTCCACCGGCATCAGCTTCTCCAGCTTGAACCCGGCGTCGACCAGGGTGCGGGCGTCGCGGGCGTAGGTGGCCGGGTTGCATGAGATGTAGACCACCTTGCCCACCTTCGAGCGTGCGATTTCCCCGACCTGCTCGGCCGCGCCGGCGCGCGGCGGGTCGATGAGCACGACATCGGTCTTGGCCAGTTCGGTGGCCAGCACCGGGCGGCGCACCAGGTCCCGCGCCTCGGCCTTGATCGGCTTCAGGCCCGGGGCTGTGCCGATTGCGGCGTTCAGGGCGCGGATGGCGCCTTCGGTGAAGTCGGCCGCATGCACCGCGCCGATCTCGGCCAGGCGGAAGGTGAAGGTGCCCGCCCCGCAATAGAGGTCGGCCAAGCGGCTGGCGCCTTGCGAGGCATCCACCGCGAAATCGGCCATGGCCTTCTCCGCCTCCGGCACGGCCTGCAGGAACGCGCCCGCCGGCAGGGCGACGGCGGCCGGGCCCATGCGGACCACCGCCTGGCGCTCGCCATAGATGGGTTCGCCGGCCATGGTGACGCGGGCGAAGTTCGCGGCCTGGGCCGCCTCGGCGGCGCGCATGCGGGCGTCGGCGGACAGGCCGCCGCTCTTGCGCTCCACGCCCGTTACATCGACGTCGATGCCCGTGGCCGTCAGGGTGACGTGCAGGGTCGGGGCCGACTTCGGATGCTCCAGGAACGGCTCCGCCAGCTTGCGCAGGGCCGGGAACGCCGCCACGAGGCGCGGGTCGGTGATCGGGCATTCGCCGATCTCCACCAGGTCCCAGGACCGCCGGGCCTTGAACCCTATGCGCGCGCCGCCCTTGCCCTTGCGGGCGTGCAGCGACAGGCGACGCCGCGACGCGGGCGGCGAGGCGAAGGTCGGCAGAATCTCCGTCTCGATCCGTTCGCGCGCCAGGGTCAGGCGGACCTGCTCCCGCTTCCATTCAAGATACGGGGCGCTGTCCCAATGTTGCAGGGCGCAGCCGCCGCACTCGCCGAAATGAACGCAGGCGGGCGAGACCCGCTCGGCGCTGGCCTGCAGGATTTCGAGCACCTCGCCGCGCGCGTTCTCGACCCGCGCTCGGACCAGTTCGCCCGGCAGGGTCAAGGGAACGAAGGCCGGGCCTTCCGCCAGACCGTCGCCCTGCGCGCCGATGGCGTTGATGGTCAGGTCGCGGACCTCGGCGGGTTTGCCCATGAACTCGGAACTTCCTCTGTCGCCGCTCATTTTCGCTTCACGGTGAAGCTATGTGGGGGCGAGACCGCCGCCCTTATCACAGTCGGCCGCAGATCGCCGCTCCGCATTGCCGCGGCTCTGGATGAACGAAGATGAACGGCCCGCTCAAGCGCCGTTCAGCTTCAGTCATCTAATCAGATCCCATCAGCAGCGTTCCGGCGAAAATCCGGAAGCCGAGCGGTCGGTAGGAGTAGCCCACATGAAGACCCTTCTAGCTTTCGCCGCGGCCGTCGCGGTCACCGTCCCGACCCTGGCTGTCCCCCAATTCGCCAACGCCCAGTCGGCGCGCTCCTATGGTTCGGGCGATATCTGCCGCTCCGAGCAGAAGCGCAAGGCCAACCAGGGCACCGTTATCGGCGGCCTGTCGGGCGCCCTGCTCGGCGGCGCGGTCGCCGGCAACGGCGCCAAGACCGAGGGCGCGGTCCTCGGCGGCGTCGTCGGCGCGGTCGCCGGCCACCAGATCGCCAAGGGCCGGGTCAAGTGCGTGGACTATCCGCGCCGCGTCCAGGCTCGCCGCGACTGCCGCTGGGTCAATGAATACTACGGCGGCCGCAACCACGGCTTCGAGGTCTGCCGCGGCCGCAACGGCGAATGGCGTCCATCAGGTCGCGGCTAAATTTCGCCAACAACAACAAGCAGCATCATCGCTTCCTTTGGGGATAACGACATGAAGTTCCGTTCCAAGATCGCCGCCGGATTCGGCCTGGTCGCCTCGGTGGCGGCCCTGGCCGGCGCCTCGGTCGCGCCCACCGTCGCGGCGGCCCAGTCGGGCTACTACGACAGCCGCGGCGGCTACTATTACGACCCCTGCCGTCGTGACACGACCAACCGCGGCACCGCCGGCGGCTTGGTCGGCGCGGGCCTGGGCGCGCTGATCGGCAGCGGCGTCGCCGCCCGTGGCGTCCGCACCGAGGGCGCCGTGCTCGGCGGCCTGGTCGGCGCCTTCGCCGGCAGCGCGGTGGGCCGCAACGGCGCCGCCTGCCAACCGGGCCAGCGCACAGGCTACACGCCTCCGCCGCCCCCGCCGGAAGTCGGCTACTATGACAGCCGCGACTATTACGATCGTTATCAGGACCGTCACTCGGCCCGCTACGACGACCGTGACCGCTATGACGACCGCGCGCTGCCGGTGGGCCAGGCCCGTGGCGACGCCGCCGGCTGCACCCTGGCCGAAAGCCCGATCCACCTGCCGGACGGCCGCATCCAGAAGCGCTTCGTCCGCGTCTGCCAGGACGCCCGCGGCGACTACCAGGTCGTCGACTAGGCGGCTCTAGAGAGCAGCATCCTTCTTAAGGCGGGGCACCAGCGGTTGCCCCGCCTCTTTCTTTTCAGCGATCTCCCGCTGCGTCGCCGCGAGGTTTACGTAACGCGCTGCGTTCGGCGGATGGCTGGAGCCCTTGCGGATCCGGCTTGGGTCCATGGTGCTCATGCGTCGCCAGAGCTTTTCAGGCTCGTTGGCGCCATAGCCCGCCCGCGCCGCGAAATAGAGGCCGACATAGTCCGCCTCCGCCTCGAACGCCTGGGAAAACGCGGCGTCGCCGAGGGAGGCGCCAACTTCCGTGAGGCTTCCATCACCCCCTAGAGCAGCGTCCAGCAAAGCGCCGCCGATCGCACCCACCGCTCTGTTGAGCTGCGATTTCTGGATATGCTGCATGACATTGTGTGCGAGCTCGTGGCCAAGGATGAGAGCCACTTCGTCATCGTTCTCCGTAAAACGGAGCATGCCCCGATTGTAGCGGATGACATTGCTGTCCGCCGAGGCGTTCACCATCGGATCGTCCACGAGATACATCGGGTAGCCGCAGACCTGCTTGCCCACGATATCGAGGTTCACGGTCTCGCCATTGCGCAGGATCATCAGACGTTGAGGCCCGTGCAGGGTCGCCGCCAGCATGCCACGCGCGGACTTCCCAGCCTTAGGGCCCTTGTCGATCGGCGTGCCGTTCACGGCCAAAAGAACGTCGCCCATGCGAAGCCCCGCGAGCGCGGCCGGCCCTTTGTCGTCCAACCATTCGACCTGCGGCGAGCTTGAGACGCCGCGCACCGCCTTCGCGGCCGATCGCATTTGGGCGGCGTAGTCGTAGATCGTTTCAAAAGTCGCGCCGATCGATACCGCGCGTCTGCGGCAGAGCTCTGCATTGGCGGCGGCGATCCGATGGGCGACCTTATAGAAACGAGCGCTCTCCTGCGTGCGCACAGCGAGCACATATTCCTGCTGCCGCCGGATCTCCTCGTTCCGGGCGTCGATGCTGACTTCCGGTCCGTCGGTCACGGGCGTGGCGCAGCCGAGCAGGGCCGCACTCGCCAAGGCGACGATGCAACGCTTCATGGTTCATTCCCCGAATGACCCGGGAAAGTTGTTCGCCGAACGCCGTTATGGTCAAGCTGGGCGGATTGCCCAAACGAAGTGCTCGACAGCACCTTCGCCACCGAGGATCGGGCTGAGCGCCGTTTCGCGCACGATCCAGCCGTTGTCGGTCAGGAAGGCCAGCACGTCGGCCACCGCCCGCTCCCGCGCGGCTTCGTCCTTCACCAGCCCGCCCTTGCCGATGTTCTCGCGGCCAACCTCGAACTGCGGCTTGATCAGCGCCACGAGGTCCGCGCCGGGAGCCGCAAGGGCGAGCGCCGCCGGCAAGGCCTTGGCCAGGGAGATGAAGCTGACGTCGCTGACGATCAGCTGCGGCGCCTCCGGGATCAGGCCCGCGTCCAGCGACCGCGCGTCCGTCCCCGACAGATCGACCACCCGCGCATCGCTCGCGAGCTTTGGGTGCAGCTGCCCGCGTCCCACGTCCACAGCGTAGACCTTGGCCGCCCCCCGGCTCAGGCAGACCTCGGTGAAGCCGCCGGTGGAGGCGCCGACGTCGACGACCACCCTGCCCTGCACGGTGACCGGCCAAAGATTCAGGGCGTGATCCAGCTTCAGGGCGCCGCGCCCGACCCAGGGATGGGCGGCCTCGGCGGTGATGTCCGCGTCCTCGGCCAGCATGTCGGACGCCTTGGCCACCACCGCGCCGCCCGCCGTTACGCGCCCAGCCTCGATGGCGGCGCGAGCCTTGGCGCGGCTGTCGAACAGGCCGCGTTCGACCAGCAGGATATCGGCGCGCTTCTTCATGCCTCTCCTTAGACTCCCGGGCTTGCGAAACCCAAGCATTACAGGCCAGTTTGGGACAAACGGGAGGGTTTGGATGTCTCTGCTTCGTCGCGATCTGCTGGCCGCCGCCACGGCCGCCAGCCTGGCGCCCGCCCTGCCCGCCGTCGCCAGCGCGCGCACGCCCTGGACGCCCGACGCCAGCGAAGTCGCCAGCCGCATCCGCCGCAAGAAGATCTCGACCGTCGAGGCGGTGGAGACCGCCATCCGCCACGCCGAGGCCCTGAACCCCAAGCTCAACTTCATGGTCACGCCCGACTACGAGCGCGCCATGGCCAAGGCCAAGAAGGGCGGCCAGACCGGCCCCTTCGCCGGCGTGCCCTTCCTGGTAAAAGACTTGAACGACGTCGTCGGCCTGCCCACCCGCTATGGCTCGCGCACCGGCGCCCGCGCCCAGGCGGCCACGACGCAGGATGCCTATGTCGACGCGCTGGAGCGGGCCGGCTTCATCATCATCGGCAAGTCTGCGACGCCCGAATACGGCTTCCTGCCGACCACCGAACCCCTCGCCTCCGGTCCGACCCGCAATCCGTGGGACCTGAACCGCAGCAGCGGCGGCTCGTCCGGCGGGGCGGCGGCGGCCACGGCGGCCGGCGTGGTGCCGATCGCTCACGCCAACGACGGCGGCGGCTCGATCCGTATCCCCGCCGCCAACTGCGGCCTGTTCGGGCTGAAGCCGTCGCGTGCGCGGATGATCCCCGGCCGGGAGCCTGCGCGCGCCATCGACCTGGCCGTGGAGCACTGCGTCTCGCACAGCGTGCGCGACAGCGCCGCCCTGTTCGCCGCGACCGAAAACAGCGCCGCCGGCGCGCCCCTGCCCCCGGTGGGCTTCGTGCTGGAGCCATCCAAGCGCCGCCTGCGGGTCGGCGTGGTGGTCGAAGGCGGCACGGGCCTGAAGCCTGACATCGAGGTGGCCCGCGCCGTCGACAACGCCGCCCACCTGATGCGCGGCCTGGGTCACCAGGTGGAGCCGACCAAATGGCCCATCGACGGCGAGCAGTTCGCCCGCGACTTCAACGCCCTGTGGGGCTCGTCCGCCGCGGGTCTGGTGGACATGATCACCAAGGCCATGGGACGAGCGCCGGACGCTTCGATCATGGAGCCGTTCTCCCTGGGCGTGGCGGAACTGGGCAAGGCGCCCAAGGGCGGCATGGAAGGGGTGCTCACCCGGCTGAAGGCCGCGGGCGTGGCCTACAACGCCTGGTTCGACCGCTACGATGTCATCCTGTCGCCCGTGCTGGGCAAGCCGCCGGTGGAGCTGGGCTACGTGTCCGGCGACGTGCCGTTCGACACCCTGGTCGAGCGCCTGGTCGCCTATGTGGGCTACACCCCACTGGAGAATGTGGCCGGCGCCCCGGCCATGAGCGTGCCCCTGCACTGGACGCCGGACGGTCTGCCCGTGGGCGTGCAGTTCGCGGCCAGGACCGGCGACGAGAAGACCCTGTTCGAACTGGCCTACGAACTGGAGCACGCCCACCCGTGGGCGCACCGCCGTCCGCCGGTCCACGTCTAGGCGGTCAGACCATTCCCTGGCCGCGAGCCTTGATGTCCTTGAGGATGTCCTCGACCACCTGGAAGTCGATCTTGTCAGGGCGGCTATACCGTATGCAACCCTTGCCGCAGTCGATGGCGCCCAACCTTTCCTTGAACCGCTCGACGGCGACCGAGCCGGCATAGAAGGCGATGTGCCGCTTCTGGCTGTTGAAGGCGACGGATGGATCCTGTCCGTTCAGGCTGTAGCCCGGCATGCCCCAGGCCATCTTCTCCTCGTAGCCGTCGAGGACGCCGCGACACAGGTCGCGCAGGCGCTGCAGGGCGGGCAGACGATCGGCTTCGATCGTCTGCATGTAGGCGTCGACGGTCGCGGCTTTCGACTGCACCACGAGATCAGCCCTCCACGAACACCTTCTTCAGTTCGTTCTTGAGGATCTTGCCGTTGGCGTTGCGTGGCAAGGTCTCGTGCCAGAACACCACCTTCACCGGCACCTTGTAGGCCGCCATTCGGTCGGCGACGAAGGCGCGCAGCTCGGTCTCGGTGGCGTGGGCGTCCGGCTTCAGGGTGACCACCGCCGCCGGCTCCTCGCCCAGGGTCTTGTGCGGGATGCCGACCAGGGCCGCGTCCATCACCGCCGGATGGTCGTAGAGGGTGTTCTCGACCTCGATGCAGTAGATGTTCTCGCCGCCGCGGATCAGCATGTCCTTGGCCCGGTCGATGATGAAGCAGAAGCCTTCCTCATCCAGGCGCGCCAGGTCGCCGGTCTTCACCCAGCCGTCGACGAAGGTCTGGGCCGTGGCTTCCGGCTTGTTCCAGTAGCCCTTCACCACCTGCGGCCCCTTGCACCACAGCTCGCCCACCTCGCCGATCGCCAGCTCGCGGTCGCCCTCAATGCTCATGATCTTCAGGTCGGTGACCGGCACGGCGGGGCCGCAACTTTCGGGGCGATGCTCATAGTCCTCGGCCGAGTTGCTGGTCGCGGTGGCCGAGGTTTCGGTCATGCCCCAACCGTTGCCCGGCAGGGATTTGGGCCACAGTTCCTTGATCTTTCGGACCAGTTCGGGCGCGGAGGGCGCGCCGCCATAGGCCACCGTCTCGATGGACGACAGGTCGTACTTCTCGCGGGCTGGATGCTCGATGATCTGCCAGGCGATGGTCGGCACGCCGCCGATCTGGGTGATCTTCTCGCGCTCGATCACCTGCATGGCCTTTTCCGGGTCCCACTTGCGCATCATCACCAGCTTGGCGCCGGCGAACAGCGAGGGGTTCAGCACCGCGAAGCAGCCGGTGGCGTGGAAGAACGGCACCGAGATCAGGGACGCCTTCTGCGGAGCCATCGGATCGGGCGCGGGCGGCGCCTCGCCACGGCGCAGGAACGACCGCGCGCCGGAGCACAGGGCGGCGATGATGTTGGAGTTGATGTTGCGGTGGGTCGCCAGGGCCCCCTTGGGCTTACCCGTGGTGCCCGAGGTGTAGAAGATCGTCGCATCGTCATCCGGGTGGATGTCGACGTCCGGCAGCGCCGCGTTCGGCAGGTTCGCCCAGTCGTTCGGCCCGCCGATCTTCGTCTCCAGCTTGCAGACGTAGGGATGGGTGATCTCGTCCATCTCACGGCTGACATAGACGCGTTTCAGCTCGGGGCAGTTGGGCAGGTGCTCAGCCAGGCGCTCGAAGCGCTCGGAATCGACGATCAGCACCTTCGCGCCGGAATTGGTCAGGCCGTATTCCAGCTCCGGTCCCGTCCACCAGGCGTTCAGCGGCGTGACGATCGCGCCGACCGACATGCCGGCATAGAAGGCCACCGGCCATTCCGGCAGGTTGCGCATCACCAGGGCGATGCGGTCGCCCTTCTGCACCCCAAAGGACAGCAGTTCGGCGGCGAAGGCGGCGACGGCGCGATAGAAGGCCTCGAAGGTGACCCGCTCTTCCTCGTGGACCAGGAAGACCTTGTCGGCGTGGGCGCGGCCGATCTCGACCACGGTGCGCAGGGTCGGCGGCGCGTTCTTCCAGATCCGGGTCATCACGCCCCGGATCTCGATCTCGTCCATTTCGCAGGGCGTGCCCGGCGCCGTGATCATGGCGAAGGCCTGCTTCACCGACATGGCGGGCCAAGGTTGAGCGGCGGCGGCGGTCGCGGCCTGGGTCATCGTGCACTCCCGGGTAAGTCTGCGCTTCTGTCGAGCGCCTCGTCGCACAGAAAACACCGCCGGAGGCGGGATGTAAACGACCGTTTGACCCAGACGGATCGTTGATAAGTTAGGAATTGTTGCTGGTCATAAATGCAAAGGGCGGCGGCTGATCTCCAGCCGCCGCCCCTGCATCACATTCCGCCTTCAGCCGTCGTCAGCCGACCGCTTCCAGACGGGCCAGAGCGGCCTCCAGCTTGGCCTTGGCGGCCTCGGCGGCGGCCAGACGCTCGCGGTTCTCCTCGACCACCTCGGGCTTGGCCCGGGCGATGAAGTCGGCGTTGTCCAGCTTCTTGGCCGTGCGTTCGATGTCGGAGACGTGGTTGGCGATCTCCTTGCCGAGACGCGCCTTCTCCGCCGTCAGGTCGATGAACTCGGCCACCGGCAGAGCCAAGGTCGCGCCCTCGACCACGAAGGGTATGGCCCCCTCCGGCGCGGTCGCCTCGAACTTCACGCCCGACACGCGCAGGGTCTGGGCGATGACGGCGGCGTTGGACTGGAAGGCGGCGCGCTGAGCGTCGCTGGCTTCCAGCACCAGCAGCGGCGGCTTGGCCGACGGCGGCACGTTCAGCTCGGCGCGGACCGAGCGGCCCTCGCTGACAGCGGCCACGATCAGGCCGATCTCGGCTTCGGCGCCCTCGTCCACGAAGGACAGCGGCAGGTCGGGCCACTGGGCCTTGATCAGCATGCCGTCGCGCGGATGACCGAACTCGGCCGTCTTGTCCCACAGCTCCTCGGTGATGAACGGCATCACCGGGTGCAGCAGCTTCAGGCACACATCCAGGGCCCAGGCGGCGGTGGCGCGGGTCTCGGTCTTGGCCGCCTGGTCGTCGCCGTTCAGGATCGGCTTGGCCAGCTCCAGATACCAGTCGCAGAAGACGTTCCAGACGAAGCGGTACAGTGCGCCGGCCGCCTCGTCGAAGGCCGCGGCCTCCAGCGCCTTGGTCACTTCGGCGGCGGTCTTGGCCGTCTCGCCGCGGATCCACTTGTTGATCGTCTGGGTCACGGCGGCGGGGTCGAAGCCCTCCACGCGGACGCATTCGTTCATCTGGGCGAAGCGCGCGGCGTTCCACAGCTTGGTGCCGAAGTTGCGGTAGCCCTCGATACGCTGGCGCGACAGCTTGATGTCGCGCGCCTGGCCCGACATCGCCGTCAGGGTGAAGCGCATGGCGTCGCAGCCCAGGTCGTCGATGATCTCCAGGGGATCGATGACGTTCCCTTTGGACTTGCTCATCTTCTGGCCCTTCTCGTCGCGGACCAGGGCGTTGATGACCACGCGCTTGAAGGGAGCCTCGCCGGTGAAGTGCAGGCCCATCATCATCATCCGGGCGACCCAGAAGAAGATGATGTCGAAGCCGGTGACCAGGGTATGGGTCGGATAGAACCGCTCCACGTCCGAGGTCTTCTCCGGCCAGCCCATGGTCGAGAACGGCCACAGGCCGGACGAGAACCAGGTGTCCAGGACGTCCTCGTCCTGCTTCAGCGTCTTGTTACCGGCGGCGGCGCGGGCGGCTTCCTCCGTCTCCTCGACGTAGATGCCTCCGTCTTCATCGTACCAGGCCGGAATGCGGTGGCCCCACCACAGCTGGCGCGACACGCACCACGGCTCGATGTTCCGCATCCACTCGAAGTAGGTCTTCTCCCAATTCTTGGGTTCGAAGACCGTGTCGCCGTTCTCCACGGCGGCGATGGCCGGCTTGGCCAGGGTGGCGGCGTCGACGTACCACTGGTCCGTCAGCCACGGCTCGATGACCACGCCCGAACGGTCGCCATGCGGGACCATGTGGCGTGTCTTCTCGATCTCGCGCAGCCAGCCCTCTTCCTCGGCCCGGGCCACGATGGCCTTGCGGGCGGCGAAGCGGTCCATGCCGACGTATTCGGCGGGCGCCGGCTCGCTGATGCGGCCGTAGGCGTCGAGGATGTTGATCGCCTCCAGCCCAGCGCGTTTGCCGACCTGGAAGTCGTTGAAGTCGTGGGCCGGCGTGATCTTCACCGCGCCCGAACCCTTGGTCGGGTCGGCGTAGTCGTCGGCGACGATCGGGATCAGGCGGCCGGTGATCGGCAGGCGGACCGACTTGCCGACCAGACCCTTGTAGCGCTCGTCATCCGGATGCACGGCCACGCCGGTGTCGCCCAGCATGGTCTCCGGACGGGTGGTGGCGACGACGATGAAGTCGCGGGTCTCGAACTCGGTCGGCTTGCCTTCTTCGTCGAAGGCGATCGGGTGTTCGTAGGTGACGCCGCCGTCCAGCTTGTAGGCGAAGTGCCAGTAGTGGCCGTCGACCTCCTTCTGCTCGACCTCGAGGTCGGAGATGGCGGTCTGGAAGTGCGGGTCCCAGTTCACCAGCCGCTTGTCGCGGTAGATCAGGCCTTCCTTGTAGAGCTGGACGAACACCTTGCGGACGGCCGCCGACAGGCGCTCGTCCAGGGTGAAGCGCTCGCGGCTCCAGTCGCAGGACGCGCCCAGGCGGCGCAGCTGGTTCTGGATCGAACCGGCGCTCTCGGCCTTCCACTGCCAGACCTTCTCGACGAAGGCGTCGCGGCCCATGTCGCGGCGGCTGACATTGCCGGCGGCGGCCAGCTGGCGCTCAACCACCATCTGGGTGGCGATGCCCGCGTGGTCGGTGCCCGGCAGCCACAGGGCGGCCTTGCCGCGCATGCGGTGGAAGCGCGTCAGCACATCCTGCAGCGTGTTGTTCAGCGCATGCCCGATGTGCAGCGAACCGGTGACGTTCGGCGGCGGGATGACGATGCTGAACGGCTCTGCGTTCGGGTCGTCCGTGGGCTTGAAGGCGCCGGACGCCTCCCAAGCTTCGTAAAGGCGCGGTTCGACGGTCTTTGGATCGAAGGTTTTTTCAAGCATGGCGATGAAATGGATTTCCAGCCGCGCCCTATAGCAGGAAAGGCGGCCAAGGCGTCAGTTTGTCTGGCGAAAATGAAAAACGCCGCGACGGGGAAACCGTCGCGGCGCTGAATTTCAGCCTGAAGCGGCGGTCAGCCCGCGCGCTGGCGGGCGATGCGTTCGACTTCCTGGGCTACCTGCGCCTCGACGATGCGGGGCAGGTTGTCGTCCAGCCAGGACTTCAGCATGGGACGCAGCATCTCGCGGACGACGTCCTCGAGGGTGCGGCCTTCCTTGGGCATGGTGATGGCGGCCGACAGGCTGGTGAAGGCCGAGGCGGCGGCGGCGGCGGCTTGATCGCCGACCAGGCGCTCGGTCTCCGCCAGCGGCGGCAGAGCCGGCTCCGGCTCAGCGGCGGCGGCGGCGGCCGGCGGGGTGTAGACGTCGAGATCGCCGTGGCTTTCCACCGGCGCATCCAGCGGCTCGGTCAACTCCAGCACATCCTCGCCGGCGTCGTCGGCCGACGTGTCGGGCGTGTATTCCTCGTACGAGGACTCGTCGGCGGCGGGCTCCGGAGCCTCCTCCGCGGCGGCCTCCTCCGCTGGCGCGTCATCTTCGGAGATGATGCGGCGGATGGAGGCGAGGATCTCCTCCATCGTCGGTTCTTGAGCTTGCGCGTCGGACATATGCGGGCCGTCTCTATTGGCGGTGCGATTCCGCGCGAGCCTAGCCTGCATCCCCACAAAGTGGAAACCGCTTTGACGACAGGTCTGTGGAGCGACAAGGACTCGCCCCGCCCCTGCCCGGCCCCGCCTTGTCCTAAACGCAGCAAGGGCAGGCCCTGCGGATGGCGGAGCCTGCCCTCGTCAGTTTCGCGACTGCTTCATTATGAAGCGGTCAAGCTTGTTATTTGGCGGTGGCGATCGGCCCGTCGGCGGGCGCCGGGGCGATCGACGGAGCGCCGATCCTGTCGACGCCGGCGACCACGCCGTCCCACGGCATGGCGAAGCTGCCCTTCACCTTGTTGAAGTTGGCGGCCGGATCGTAGACCGGCACGTCGGCCGCCAGGATGCGGGCTTCGAGGCGACCGGTGGACGCCAGAACGTTGGCGGCGGCCACATATTCGTCGCGACGGGCGTTGACCAGGGCCAGCTCCGCGTTGCGCAGGTCCTGCTCGGCGATCAGCACGTCCAGAGTGGTGCGCAGGCCGACCTGGTTCTCCTGGCGCACGCCTTCGAAGGCGATGCGGGCGGCGCGGACCTGCTCCTCGTTGGAGGCCAGGTTGGCGCGAGCGCCCAGCAGCTGGTTCCAGGAGGTCGAGACCTGCTGCATCACCTGGCGGCGAGCGCCCTCGATGGCGATGCGGTCGGCGTTGTTGCGCTCGACCGCCGCGCGGATGCGCGAGGTGGTCAGGCCGCCGGTGAAGATCGGCACGCTGGCGGTGGCGCCCACGCGGATGGCGCGGTCGTATTCGTCCAGGTGGAACGGCTCGATGTGGCCGGTATAGCCCAGGGCGCCGGACAGGCCGACGGTCGGGCGCGTGGCGGCCTTGGCCGAAGCGATGCGTGCGCGGCTAGCCTGCTCGGTGAAGTCGGCGGCCAGGATCTGCGGGTTCTGCTGCTCGGCCGACTCGAAAGCCAGGTCGACGGTCGCCGGCAGGGCCTCCTGCAGCGACGGCTCGGCGGCCAGGTCAGTCGGGTTCTGGCCGACCACGGCGGCGTAGGTCGCGCGGCTGACCGCCAGCTGCGCCTGGGCCGAAGCCAGGGCGGCGCGGGCGGCGGCGTGGCGAGCCTGGGACTGGGCCACGTCGGTGCGAGTGATCTCGCCGACCTCGAAGCGGGCGTTCGATTCGTCCAGCTGACGCTGCAGGACCGAGACGCTCTCCTGACTGATGCGCAGGCGTTCCTGATCGCGGCGCACGTCCACATAGGCCTGCATGACCGAGGTCAGCACGCTCTGCTCGACCGAGCGCAGGCCCTGACGGCCGGCGTTCACGTCGGCCTCGGCGGCGGCGACTTCGGAGCTGACGCGACCGCCGGTGTAGAGGGGCTGGGTGACCGTCAGCTGCGCCGAGCCGGTGTTGTTCTCGGACGAGCCGCCCACCGTCACGTCGGGGATGCCGTCGCCGTTGGTGTCGATCTGGCCGGGGCTGCCCGGCTTGATATGGCTGTAGTTGGCGCCCAGCGAGCCGTTGACGGTCGGGCGCAGGCCGGTGCGGGCCTGAACGTAGGTTTCGTCCACCGCGCGCTGCGTGGCGCGGCGCGCCTGCAGGGTCGGGTTGGTCTGGTAGGCCAGGGCGATCGCCTCGGCCAGGGTCTCGGCGTGGGCGGTCCCGGCCCCCGTCATCAGACCAATGCTGCAAGCGGCGGCAAGCAAACCCGCACGACGGCTAGTGAACATCCCCGTTCATCCTCGAAAGAAGCGCGCTACGACGCCTGTATATGAGCGCCGTTTAGGCCCCAGCATCAGCCGGGGCCAGTTAAGCTTTTTTCACACGCGGACGCCGGGCGTATGTCGGCCCTGAAAAGCGGGCGCTCAGATCAGAAGAAGAACTTGGCTTCCGGTTCGAACCCGGCCAGCAGCGGCGCGGCCGAATCGAACATCACCCGGCGGCCCACGCCGTCCGCGGCGCGGACGTACACGACCGCACGGCCCACCGGCCCGGCGCGCTCGACGACGCCCAGACGGCCGCCCACGGCCAGGGCCGCGGTCCAGCTGGCCGGGATTTCCGACACGCCGCCCTCGACGACGATCACGTCATAGGGACCGCCGGACACCGCCGTCAGGTCGCCCTCGGCGATGTGCGTCACCGCCAGGCCCATGTTCTCCAGAACCGCGCCAGCATAGGGCGCGGCGATGGCGAGGGCCTTTTCGCCCGCCTGGGGGTGCAGTGCCTGCAGCAGCTTGGACACGTCGCGCGGGCGCAGCAGCCATCGGCCCGGCGCGTACTGCACTTCCAGGTCGGCATAGGCGCGGAACGCCTGATCCGCCGGCACGCAGGTCTCGCGCGGAGTCACGCGCAGAGCGTCCTGCAGCGCGAAGTCGGTGACGTCGTTGATGCGGATCTGGCAATCGACCATGTTGATCCGTGCGGCCGCGAAGTCGGAGCTCATCAATCCCTCTGGGGCCCAAGCTGAAATTCGGTGCGCTTATAGGTCCGCGCGTCGCCGACGCCAAGCGATCTGAAGGCTTCGATTGCAACGCCCGCGCCCTTCTGATAGCGATCCGCCCTCTTCGGCGGCCGCCTGTGCGGCGCCGAGGCGGCCTGATGGCGGAGTGGTGACGCAGCGGACTGCAAATCCGTGCACCCGGGTTCGATTCCCGGTCAGGCCTCCAAACTTTCTCGAAATCCCGGATCGGCCTACGCGTCGGCGTCCCTGACCCAGGCGACCGTCGTCGGGGCGTAGTGGTTCATCTCGACGATCTCCGCGATGAACGGGCGGATGCAGGCGAGGAAGCCCGGGAAATGCTCGCCTTTGCGAAACCCCGTCAGATGCTCCTGCGTGGAGGTCCACACGATGCGAAGCGTCATGAGCGCCGGGTCTTCCTCACAGTGGCTCAAATCGAACGCCAGACACTGAGGCGCCGCCTTAAGAAAGGCCTCCGCCTTGACATAGGCGTTGGTCAGCTCGGCCGCCGTATGCTCGGCAAGCCTGTAGCGGATGTACTCGATCGTCATGCCTGCTCCTTGTTCGCGCCGCCGGCGTCATGCGCGCCGCCAGCTTTGCCCTGACTGGGCTGGGAGGGCGTGCGCTACCGCAACGCCTGACGCCGACGCTTCCAACCGGGACGGCGGCATGCTCCCCTTGATGCATGAGATCGTTCGCCCTCGCCCTGCTCTTTCTGCTCGCGGCCGCCAGCGGCGCGTCGGCCGCGCCGCCGAAGCCCGACGTCATCTATGTGGTGACGCCGCAGTCGGTGGTGGACGCCATGCTGGAAATGGCCAAGGTCGGTCCCGGCGACGTTCTCTACGATCTCGGCTCCGGCGACGGGCGCATTCCGATCACCGCGGCCAAGCGCTTCGGCGTGCGGGCGGTGGGGATCGAGATCGACGTGGCCCTGGTGCGCGAGGCCTCACGCCAGGCGCGGCGACAGCGGGTCGATCACCTGGTCAGCTTCCGCAAGGCGGATCTGTTCGCCACCGACCTCAGCGAGGCCAGCGTCGTAACGCTCTACCTGCTCGACACGGTGACCCTGCGCCTACGGCCCAAGCTGCTGAGCGAACTGAAACCCGGCACGCGAGTGGTCAGCCACGCTTTCCACATGGGCGACTGGACGCCCGACGAGGTGCGCGAGATCGACGGCAACACGATCTATCTGTGGACGATCCCTCCCGCCAAATGACGCTCTCCTGCGCCAATTTTGCAACGCACCAAATGAATGCGCCGACACGTCGTTGCGCCCCCTGACGTAAGGGCGCCGAAAAGCCCATATCCCCGTCCAGACAGGGATCACCATGGACGCGCTTCTCAATCCGCTCGGCGACTTCATCTCGCGGCATCATGCCTGGGCGGGAGCCGTGCTGGGATTGATCACCTTCATTGAATCCCTGGTGTTCATCGGCGCCTTCGTTCCGGCGACCGCCCTGATGGTCATCGCCGGCGGCCTGGTCGCGGCCGGCGTGCTCGATCCCGCTTCCGTTCTTCTGTGGTGCATCGCCGGCGCGGTGCTGGGCGACGCCGTGTCGTACCAGCTAGGCCGCCGCTGGGGGCCGAGCGCCCTGCGCCGGCCGGAGTTCAAGCCGCACCGCCGGGTCATCGCCCGCACGCGCCTGTTCTTCCGCCGCTACGGTCCGATCTCGATCTTCATCGGCCGGTTCTTCGGCCCGCTGCGCGCCTTCATCCCGCTGGTCGCCGGCATGATGCTGATGAAGAGCCGCCGCTTCCAGATCGCCAACGTGGTCTCGGCCGTATTGTGGGTGCCGATCATGCTGGCTCCCGGCTATTTCGCCGCCCTGGGCCTGGCCCGGCTGGAGGCGCTGGGCGAGGCCGACATGCTGACCCTGATCATCGTCGGCGCCCTGGTGACGGCCGTGGTCGTGGTGATCGGCTGGCGCGTCGTCGCCCGCCGCATGGCGCGCACGAACCTGCCCCTGCGCACGGCTCGCAGCCGGGCCTGAGAACTTTCTGACGATCGTGCGGTCAAGCTTGGAACGCTTCGCGGCGCCGGGCTTTTCTAGTCATGTCCCCGCGCGGAAATATCCAAAGGGGGAACAGACCGGTCGGTGAGCACCTTACGCCCCCCCGACGAGACGCTCCCGGCCGGTCACCTTCTTCTCCCCCTCCCCTTGAAACCTCCACCGTCGGCAGACGTTCGCTTGCCATCGACGGCGCGGCTTCGCGCGGCTGCAGGGGCTTCTTCATGCGTATCGCCATGCTCGCGCCGATCTCCTGGCGCACCCCGCCGCGCCAGTACGGCCCGTGGGAGCTGGCCACCAGCCTGCTGACCGAAGGACTGGTCGCGCGCGGCCTGGACGTCACGCTGTTCGCCACGGGCGACAGCCTGACCGCCGGCAAGCTGGAATGGGTCGTCCCCCGCCCCTATTCCGAAGCCCCCGTGGACGTGAAGGTGGCCGAGACCCTGCACGTCGCCAACGTCTTCGAACGGGCCGGCGAGTTCGACATCATCCATAACCAGGCCGACTTCGTGCCCCTGGCCTTCTCGCGCCTGGTGGACACGCCGATGGTCACCACCATCCACGGCTTCTCATCGGAGGCGATCGTCGAGGTCTATGGCCGCTACGACGACGCGGGGGCCTATGTGTCGATCAGCGACGCCAATCGCCACCCGGCGCTCAGCTACGCCGCCACCGTCCATCATGGCGTTCACCTGGACGACTTCCCCTTCGACGCGGAGGGAACCGACGATCTGCTGTTCTTCGGCCGCATCCACCCCGACAAGGGCGCGGCCGAGGCGGTCGAGCTGGCGCGCCGTACGGGCCGGTCCATGACCATGGCCGGCATCGTCCAGGACCAGGGCTATTTCGAACGCGACGTGGCTCCCGGGATCGATGGAGAGCGCATTCGCTTCATCGGCGCCGTGGGCGGGGCCGAGCGGGCCCGCACCCTGGGCCGGGCCCGCGCCCTGCTGCACCTGATCAACTTCGACGAACCGTTCGGCCTCAGCGTCATCGAGGCCATGGCCTGCGGCACGCCGGTCATCGCCATGAATCGCGGCTCCATGTCCGAGCTGATCGACCATGGGATCACCGGCTTCCTGGTCGAATCGCTGGACGAAGCGGCCGACGCCCTGGCCCGGATCGACACCATCGACCGCGCCGCCTGCCGCGCGGCGGTCGAGGCGCGCTTCACGGTCGACCGGATGGTGGACGGCTATCTGGACGTCTATCGCCGCCTGCTGAAACCCGGCGCGGCGGGCGTTAATCGGCGATTAACCGCGTCGGCTTGAGCTGGGGTCGTCTTCTTGAAGACACCCACCAATCTGAACTTTCCACAGCTCGGTTCGCGCCGAGCTGTTTTTCTTTCGAAGAAGTGTTGCGCCCCCCGCCCACGGAGGCTATAGCCCCCACCTCTTCTGAGACACCTGATCCGCGGTAGCTCAGTGGTAGAGCAGCCGGCTGTTAACCGGCTGGTCGTAGGTTCGAATCCTACCCGCGGAGCCAGGTTTCAGAACGCCGCCGATCGGCGCTGATCCCTGACAATTTGAGACGCACTTTCGCCCGCGACATCATCGTCGCGCGCATGACGTCTCCGCTGCTCATCATGGTTTGGATGAGCCATCCGACGACCGTAGCCGTCGGATGCCGGATCGCCAGCCTTACCAGACCCCGGTGTTCGGCATGGAGGCCCAGGGCTCGGCCGGAGCCAGGTTCTCGCCCTTCTGCAGCAGCTCGATGGAGATACCGTCGGGCGAGCGGACGAAGGCCATGTGGCCGTCGCGCGGCGGGCGGTTGATGGTCACGCCCTTGTCCATCAGGTGCTGGCACAGGGCGTAGATGTCGTCCACGCGATAGGCCAGGTGGCCGAAGTTGCGGCCGCCGCCATAATCCTCGGTGTCCCAGTTGTAGGTCAGCTCGACCAGGGGGGACTTGCCTTCCTTCACCTTGTCCATGTCGCCGGGGGCGGCCAGGAAGACCAGGGTGAAGCGGCCCTTCTCGTTCTCGGTGCGATAGGCTTCGACCAGCCCGAGGCCGTCGCAATAGAAGGCCAGCGCCGCGTCGATGTCCTTCACGCGGACCATGGTGTGCAGATATTCCATCGGGGCGCTCCCTTAAGCCTGAGACGCCTCTGATAGCGCGCCGTCGCGCGTCTGGCGACGCCACAGGGCCGCATACTCTCCGCCCGCCGCCAGCAGCGACGCGTGATCTCCGCGCTCGACGATCCTGCCCCGGCGCAGGACAAGGATCTGGTCGGCGTCGACGATGGTCGACAGGCGGTGGGCCACGACCAGGGTCGTACGGCCTCTACGGGCCTTCCTGAGGGTTTCCTGGATCGCCGCCTCGGTGCGGCTGTCCAGGGCGCTGGTCGCCTCGTCCAGGATCAGCACGCGGGGTTCTGCCAGCAGGGCGCGGGCGATGCCGACGCGCTGGCGCTCTCCGCCAGACAGCTTCAGCCCCCGCTCGCCCACCTTGGTCGCCATGCCCTCCGGCAGGGCCTCGATGAAGGCGCCCAGCTCCGCCGCCCGCGCGGCGGCCCAGACCTCGTCCTCGGAGGCGTCCGGCCGGGCGAAGCCGATATTGGCCGCAAGGGTGTCGTTGAACAGGGCCACGTCCTGCGGCACCAGCGACACCGCTCGCCGCAGGGCCGGCTGTTTCAGCCGGCGCAGGTCGGCGCCGTCCAGCAGCACCCGCCCCTTCTGTGGATCGATCAGGCGCAAGGCCAGCCGCACCAGGGTCGTCTTGCCGGCCCCGGACGGCCCCACCAGCGCCGTGGTCGTCCCAGGCTCGGCGGTGAAGCTGACATCGGTGATGCCCTCCGACCGCGCCCCGTGGCGGAAGGAGACATCCTCGAAAGTCACCGCCCCGCCCCGGCTGTCGCAGGGCGGCAGGTCGATGGCGTCGGCGGCCTCGGCCACCTCCGGCTTCTGCCGACGAAGGTCCATCATCGCTTCCATGTCGATGAAGGCCTGGCGGATCTCGCGATAGGCGAAGCCCAGGATGTTCAGCGGGTTGTACAGGTTGATCAGGATCAGGATCGAGGCGGTCACGTCGCCAGGACCGATCCGGCCGGCCGCAACCTCCGCCCCGGCCAGCACGGCCATGACGCCGAGGCCCAGGCTGAGGATCGCCGACTGCGCCACGTTCAGGAGGCTGAGCGAGGTGGCCGATTTCACCTGCGCCCGGCCATAGGCGCGCATGGCGCTTTCATAGCCCGCCGCCGCCCGCCCCTCGGCGCCGAAGGCCTTCACCGTCTCGTAGTTCAGCAGGGCGTCCACGGCCCGGCCGGCCGCCTCGCTGTCGGCCTCGTTCAGCTTCCGTCGGTGCTCGATCCGCCAATTGGAGATACTCAGGGTGATCCAGGCGTAGATCGCGACCGTCCCCACCGCCGTCATGGCGAAGCGCCAGTCGAAGGCCTTGGCCAGCACCACGGCGGCCATGATCAGCTCCAGCACCGTGGGGCCGATGTTGAACACCAGGAACCGGACCAGGAAGTCCATGGACCGCGCGCCTCGGTCGATGGTCCGCGACAGGGCGCCGGTACGCTTGGTCTGGTGGAAGTCGATGGACAGCGACAGGGCGTGGGCGAAGGTCTCGGTCGCCGCCCTGGCCTGGGCGGCCTGCGCCACGGGGGTGAAGATGGCGTCCCGCGCCTGGGGCGCCGCATAGGACAGGAAGCGGATCAGGGCCCAGCCTAGAGCCAGGCCGGCGAAGGCGAAGGTGACCGTCGCCACCGCCCCCTGCCCGGCCGTCAGTCGATTCACCGCCGCACCCAGCAGCAGCGGCCCCAAGACGCCCAGCGCCTTGCCGACGATGGTCAGGAACAGGGCGGAGGTCAGCCGCCACTTCAAGCCCGGCGTGTCCGAGGCCAGCAACAGCCGGGCCAGGTCCGCCAGGGCGGTCAGGGGCTTGGCCTTGATCTGCGGCTCAGGGCTCACGTAGCGCCGGCGAGACGCGGCGGCGGCGCGAAGGCTCAAGCCCCGTCCTCCATGACCACGGTGGTCTGCACGCCGCCTGCGGGGGTCATCCAGTCGATGCGCCAGCCGCGCGGCGCCCGTTCGCCCTGGAACGGGCCGGACTGCAGAGGGCCGACGGTGGCGATGGACAGGCGGGCGGCGTCCTCGCCGCCCTGCCCGGCCGCCACAATCTCATAGGCGCCGGGCTCCAGCGGGCGGCTCAGCGGCAGGCTGAAGCGGCCCTTGCCGTCCGCTTCGCCCTGGCCGCGCGTGACGCCGTCGACGCGCAGCTCCAGCGGCGTATCGGCCACGGCGAGGCCGGAGATCACCGCCCCGCCCTCCTGGTCATAGTCCACCGCCAGGATGCGCGGACGCGCGCCGGCCCCGGCGATGACGTCCGCCCCGGCGCCGGCGCGCAGGATAGCCGCCGATCCGGTCGGGGTGACCAGCACATAGCCCTCCGCCTGCACCGTGCGGTCGTTCTGGGTCATGGACAGGCCGAACAGGCGCGGCTGGTCGGCGCGGGGAGCGGTCAAGCTCCAGCGACCATCGGAACCGGCCGTGGCGAAAAGGGTCTCCCCCGTCGGCGCGCCCAGACGCACGCGGGCGCCTGCCGACGCCTTGCCCGAAAGCCGCAGGCCGCCGGCCGTCGATTCGGCCGCGGTCACGGTCGGCGGCGCCATGTAGGCGGCCTCGGCGGCATCTGGCGCGGGCGGCGGGGCCGGCGTGCTCCAGGCGGCCGTACGCTCGCGTCCGCAGGCGTTCAGGGCCAGCGCGCCCGCCACGATCGCCGACGTCCACAGCATCCTTCCGACCCGATTCACGCGCGCTCCTTGCAACCTTGCCGCCGACAGCCGATGTTCACCGTCACACGATCACAGCCAGATCGTGATCAAAAGACGCGCCTTCAAGCGCGCCAAACGTTCTTTCCTGGAGTGACCGACCATGTCGCACGAGTCCAGGCGTCTGGATTCGGTCTGCGTCTATTGCGGGTCCTCCGACGCCGTTGATCCCCAACTGTTGCAAGACGCCGCCGAAGTCGGCCGCGAATTCGCACGCGCCGGCCTTCGCCTTGTCTATGGCGGCGGCGGCGTGGGCCTGATGGGCGCCAGCGCCGGAGCCGCGCACGACGCCGGCGGCCGGGTCCTGGGCATCATCCCAAGCTTCCTGATCGGCAAGGAGCGTCCTCTCACCAAGGTCGAGACGCAGGTCGTCGAGACCATGGCTGAGCGCAAGAAGGGTCTGTTCGACAACTCGGACGCCTTCGTCGTGCTGCCCGGCGGGGTCGGCACCTTGGAGGAGATCGTCGAACTGCTGTCCTGGCGCCGCCTGAACCTGCACGACAAGCCGGTGGTGTTCTACAGCCCCGACGGCTTTTGGGACACGCTCTTCGCCTTGTTCGAGCACACCATCGCCACAGGCTTCACCCCGGCCTCGTTCCGCGAGGCCTACCGCGTGGTGGACAAGCCCCAGGACGTGGTCCCCGCTCTACGCGCGATGGTCGCGGCCGATCCCGTCGAGGATGTAAGCGACGCCATTCGCTTGACATAGTTGCTAATAAAAACGCACTATGCGCTGTCCGCCGGCTCTCCCTCCGGCGGGGGGATTTATAGGAGAGTCATCATGCGTATCGTGCTCGGCGTCGTCGCCGTGGCCGCCCTCATGGGCGCGACTTCGGTTCAAGCCGCTTCCGACGGCGCGACCGTCACCCTCAAGGCCGCCCCGGCCAAGACCCGCCTGATCCAGGACGGCGCCGCCTGGGTGTGCAAGGACACCCTCTGCGTCGCCGGCAACGTGAAGTCGCAGCCCCCGGTCCGCGCCTGCAAGCGCGTCGCTGGCGAGCTGGGCGAAGTCGCGGCCTTCACCTTCAAGGGCCAGGAGCTCTCGGCTGAAGCCCTGGCGGAATGCAACGCCTCCGCCAAGGCCGCCTAAGAGGACTAGGCGGTTTCGCCGGACAGCCGGCGGACCGCCTTCTCCCGCCCGATCAGGGCGAGAAGCGGACCCATTTCAGGTCCGTGATCCATACCGGTCAGCGCGCGACGCAGGGGCAGGAACAGGCCCTTGCCCTTGGCGCCGGTCTTTTCCTTCACCGCATTGACCCATTCGCCCCAGGTCTCCGGACCGACAGTCTCGGGCAGCAGGGCCTTGGCCGCGTCCAGGAACGCCTGGTCCTCGACCACCGGCGTCACTTCGCCCGCGATCACGTCAGCCAGGCTCTTCACGTCGGCGAACAGGTTCAGGTTGCCGCGCACCGCGTTCCAGAACGCCTCGCCCAGATCGGCCCCGAGGGCCTCCAGGCGCGGCTTGGCCGCATCGTACGGCATGACGTGCAGCAGCGCCGCGTTCAGACGGCCCAGGTCGGCCTCGTCATAGCGGGCGGCCGAACGGCCCATCTTCGAGAACTCGAAGCTCTCGCCCAGCGCCGCCAGAGACTCTCCGGCCTCCAGGTTATCCGAGGTGCCGATCTTCGCCAGGTGCGAGGTGATGGCCAGAGGCTCATAGCCCTGGTCGCGCATCTCGCCGATCGACAGCGAACCCAGACGCTTGGACAGCGCCCCGCCATCGGCCCCGACCAGCAGGGTCATGTGCGCGAAGGTCGGCGCGGTCGCGCCCAGTGCTTCGAAGATCTCGATCTGCGCGCCGGTGTTGGTGACGTGGTCTTCGCCGCGGATCACATGGGTGATGCCCATGTCGATGTCGTCCACCACCGACGGCAGGGTGTAGAGGAACGCGCCGTCCTCGCGGATCAGCACCGGGTCGGACATCGAGGCGGTGTCCACCTCGCACTCGCCACGGACCAGATCCATCCACTTCACGCGCTTGCCTTCCAGGCGGAAGCGCCAGTGCGGGCGGCGGCCCTCGGCCTCCAGGGCGACCTTCTCCTCGTCGGTCAGCTTCAGGGCCGAGCGGTCGTAGATCGGCGGCTGGCCGCGCGACAGCTGCACCTTGCGGCGGCGGTCGAGCTCTTCGCCCGTCTCATAGGCGGGATACAGGCGGCCCTGCGCCTTCAAGCGCTCGACGGCTTGTTGATAGACGGGGAAGCGGGCGGACTGGTTGTGACGTTCGTCCCAGACCAGTCCCAACCAGGTCAGGTCGGTTTCGATGCCCTGCTCGAATTCCTTGGTCGAACGCTCGAGGTCGGTGTCGTCGATGCGCAGCACGAACTGCCCGCCCTGACGCTTGGCGTACAGCCAGTTGATCAGCGCAGCGCGGATATTGCCGACATGCAGCCGCCCGGTGGGCGACGGCGCGAAACGGACCTTCACGGTCATGGAACCACAGCCTTCCTCATCGAAGGCCGGCTAGGTCGGCCCTCGACGACGGGAAGTCAAGCGGCCTGAACGGCTTAGTCGTCCCGGTGGACGCGTTCGCGGCGTTCGTGGCGCTCCTGCGCCTCGAGGCTGAGAGTCGCCACCGGCCGCGCTTCCAGACGGGCCAGACCGATCGGCTCCCCCGTCTCTTCGCAGTAGCCGTAGGACCCGTCCTCGATTCGGCGTATCGCCTCGTCGATCTTCGAGATCAATTTGCGCTGCCGATCCCGAGTACGCAGCTCAAGAGCCCGATCAGTCTCCGACGAGGCGCAGTCGGCCAAGTCAGGATGATTCTCGGTCTCCGTCTGGAGATGCGAGACCGTGTCGCGAGATTCGCGCAGGATCTCTTCTTTCCAGTCGAGCAACTTTTGCTTGAAATACTCGAGCTGGCGCTCGTTCATGAACTCTTCGTCCTCGGAAGGACGATAGGTATCTTTCGAAACCAGAACCGCGGCCGCTGTCATTAGCGCCTCACGCCCCATAAAAACCCACCCACAGCAGGCAGGCCGCTTATAGCAAAAGAAAATTCCGGTTCAACGTGCCATTGCATGACGATCATCAAGCCATGGCCTTCCGGGACATCTCGAACTTCGCCAGCTCAACCGCGGCACGGGTTTCGATCTGGTCGAGAAGCGCCTCAAGCTGCGGATCATCCGTGGAATCGCGCTGATCGCGCACCGCCCGAGCCAGTTTTTGAAGCTGCGAAGCGGACAGGCCGCCATCCAGCATCGCCATCTTCACTTCATCGAGAACATCGAGGATCCGCCCCGCCCGCTTCACGGCGCGGCGACGCCCCTCCAGGGGACCGCCCACCGCCTGCATGGCCAGCAAGGCGTCGACCGAGGCAACGCCGGTGACGCCTTGCGCACCTGCGGCCGCCCCGGCGGCGGTCGTTCCGCCGACGCTCGGCAGGGAGAAGCCGCCGCCGGACGACGCCCCCTTGGCGCGACCCACGCCGCCCACCGATCCAGCTCCGCTCGAACCACTTACCTTCATGGTAAATTCCACTCGCCCGTTAACCATATAACTCTCGGCCACGCGGGCTTGAGGTATGGTTAATGCCGGGCAGAAATTGCCCTCGGCGCCGGATACGCGACGCCCCGTCCGGAATCGCCTTGATTCCGTTGGGATTCTTTCTGGCCCGGTTCTGGCATGGCGTCTCCCGAATTCATCGGGATCCCCATGCGTCGTTCATTTTCGCCTCTGTTTGCCGCCGCCCTCGCCGTCGCCAGCCTCGCCTTCGCCGGCACGGCCTCGGCCGCCTCGCGGATCAAGGACATCGTCGAGTTCGAGGGCGTCCGCGAAAACGTCCTGATCGGCCAGGGCCTGGTCGTCGGCCTCAACGGCAGCGGCGACAACCTGCGCAACTCCCCGATGACCCGCCAGGCGCTGGAAGCCAGCTTCGAGCGGATGGGCATCAACATCCGCGACGCCAACCTGAACTCCAAGAACGCCGCCGCGGTGATCGTCACGGCCAAGCTGCCGCCGTTCGCCGCGCCGGGTTCGGCCGTGGACGTCACCGTCTCGGCCGTGGGCGACGCCAAGAGCCTGATGGGCGGCACCCTGCTGGTCACCTCCCTCGCCGGCGCCGACGGCAAGATCTACGCCGTGGCCCAGGGCACCGTGCAAACCGGTTCGGTCTCGGCCCAGGGCGCGTCGGGTTCGTCGGTGACCAAGGGCGTGCCGACCTCCGGCCGGATCGCCGGCGGGGCCATCGTCGAAGACGAGACCGGCTTCCAGCTGGCCAGCATGGGCCAAATGCGCCTGACTCTGCGCAATCCGGACTTCACCACATCGCGCCAGGTGGCCGACGCCATCAACGCCCGGTTCTTCGGCTCGGCCGTGTCCGAGAACCCGACCATCGTCACCGTCCGCCCGCCGGCCGGCCGCGACCTGATCAGCTTCGTCAGCATGATCGAGAGCCTGCCGGTCAAGACCGACGCCCCGGCCCGCGTGATCATCGACGAAGTGTCCGGCGTGATTGTGGTGGGCGAGAACGTCCGCGTCTCCACAGTCGCCATCGCCCAGGGCAACCTGACCATCAGCGTCCAGGAAACCCCCGGCGTCAGCCAACCCGCGCCCTTCAGCCAGGGCCAGACCGCCGTCGTGCCGCAGAGCAACGTCTCGTTCGACGAGGAAAAGGGCCGTCAGCTGATCACCCTGAACGAAGGCGCCTCGCTGGCCAGCCTGGTGAATGGCCTGAACGCCCTGGGCGTCACGCCCCGCGACATGATCTCGATCCTGCAGGCGATCAAGGCTGCGGGCGCCCTGCAAGCCGACATCCAGGTGATGTGATGAGCAGCATGAACCTTTCCGCCATCGACGCCGCCCTCGCGGGGGCCGCCCGCACCCCGGCCACCGCCGCCGAACTGGCCAAGCGCGGCCAGATCAAGGAAACGGCCCAGGCCTTCGAGGCCTCGTTCCTGACCCAGATGATGGCCCCGATGTTCGAGGGCCTGGGCGAAGGCGAGTTCAGCGGCGGCCACGGCGAGCAGATGTTCCGCGGCTTCTTGCTGGAGGCCATGGGCAAGCAGATGGCCCGCAGCGGCGGCGTGGGCCTGGCGGCCGATGTCGAGCGCGAGATGCTGAAGCTGCAAGGCCTGACCGACCAACCCGTCAAGGAGACCCCGGCCCAATGACCGCAAACCCTGACGTCGTCGTCCGCGCCGAAGCGCTGGTGAACCTGACCGAGCGCCTGACCGAGCTGCTGGCGCAGCAGGCCATGGCCTTCGAGACCCGCCGCCCGCACGACGCCGCCGACACGATCGAGGAGTTGGCCAAGCTGGCCAATATCTACCGGCACGAGTCCGCGCGGCTGAAGCGCGATCCCTCGGTCCTCAACGGCGCCCCGCCGCCCCTGCGCCAGCGCCTGCTGCGCGCCACCGAGGCGTTCGACTCCGTCCTCGCCCGCCACGGTCGCGCCCTGGAGGCC
This sequence comes from Caulobacter sp. 73W, assembly GCF_041021955.1. GTDB lineage: Bacteria > Pseudomonadota > Alphaproteobacteria > Caulobacterales > Caulobacteraceae > Caulobacter. Next base: position 3,400,384 of record NZ_CP158375.1, on the reverse strand, counting down.
GCCAAGACCGTCACCGAGGGTCTGGTCCAGGCCATCGCCGCCGAAGTCGCGGCCCAGCGCGGCGCGGTCGGCGGCTACGGCTCCAGCGGCGAACGCAACGCCCCCGCCGACGCCGGCGTCGCCATCGCCCTGAACCGGCGGGCTTAGGCCCTCACAACTCCACCGTCCGCTCCACGCCCACGGCCTCGAGGAAATCGGGGTCGTGACTGACGATCAGCATGGCGCCGTCATAGGCGGACAGCGCCGTCTCGATGGCGGCGATGCTGGTGAGGTCCAGGTGGTTGGTCGGCTCGTCCAGGATCAGCAGTTGCGGCGGCTCAGGCTGCGCCAGGACGCAGGCCAGCCCCGCCCGCAGGCGCTCCCCGCCGCTCAGCCAGCCCGCGACCTGGTGCGCCGCGGTGTTGCGGAACAGGAAGCGCGCCAAGGCCGCGTGGGCGTCGTTCAGGCTGGCGCCGGGATTGAGCCGCTGGAAGTTCTGCAGGATCAACTCGTCGTCGGCCAACAGCGCCGTGCGCTGATCCAGCAAAGCCGCTGAGCCTCCCCGCGTCACGAGGCCGGCCGTCGGCTCGATCAGCCCCGCAGCCAGCTTCAACAGGGTCGTCTTGCCCCGGCCGTTCGGCCCGGTGATCGCCACCCGCTCCGGCCCGGTGATGCGCAGCGACACGCCGCCCAGGAGCGGCGCATCGTCATAGCCGAACGACACATCCTCCAGCGCCAGAACCGTCCGCCCGGGCGGCAGGCCGGTGGACGGCAGGGTGAAGCCAAGTTCGCGCGCCTGCTCCACACGCTCCCGCGCCGCGTCCAGCCGCTCGGCCGCCGCCTCGCGCTGGCGTTCGGCCAGGACCTCGCCGCGCGCGCCGCTGTTCTCGGCCCGCTCGGCCATCATGCCGAGGACGATCTTGGGCGTCCCGCCCTTGGCGGCGAAGCGCTTGCCGGCGCTGTCGCGGCGGGCCTGCCTTTCCCGCGCCGCCTGCGCCTCGCGCGCCACGCGGTCGCTGTCCCGTTCGGCGGCGGCCAAGTCGCGCTCGGCGGCGGCCTGTTCCTCGGCCTTGCGCTCGGCATAGAGGTCGTAGTTCCCGCCATAGACCCGCGCGCCCAGGCTCGACAGCTCGACGATGCGGTCCATCTCGCGCAGCAGGCCGCGATCATGACTGACCACCAGGGCACCGCCGCGCCAGCCGCGCAGGACCTGGACCACAAGTTCGCGCCCCTCCGCGTCCAGGTTGTTGGTGGGCTCGTCCAGCAGGATCAGGTCCGGCGCCTCGACCAGCAGCCTGGCCAGGGCGGCGCGGGTCGCCTGCCCGCCGCTGAGCGAGGCCGCCGGCCGCGCCGGGTCGATCCCCGCCAGCCCGACCTCCGCCAACGCCTGGTCCAGCCGCGCCGGAAGCGTCCAGTCGGCATCGGAGAAGTCGGCCTCGTCGCCCGCTCCCACCTCGATACGGGCCAGACGCGCCAGATCGTCGGCCACGCCCAGCAGGTCGGCGACCGTGACGTCAGGCGCCGGGGCCAGGGCCTGGCGCAGCACGCCGATGCGTCCATTGACGCCGACCGAACCGGCGGCGGCGGTCGCCTCCCCCGCGATCAGGCGCAGCAGGGTCGTCTTGCCGACGCCGTTGCGGCCGACAAGTCCGGTGCGTCCCGGCCCGAAGGCCAGGGTCAGGTTCTCGAAAAGCGGCCGGCCGTCAGGCGTGCGGGCGGCGACGGAGTCCAGAGTAAGAAAGGCGGGCATGGCGACCTTGAGACAGCATGAGGGAAAGGACGGTGCGGTCGTTTCCGGTGCTGATCATGGCCGAGGCCCCCTTGCTGGACAGGCGCTCAATATAGGCGCGACCCGGGCGGCAGGCAAATCGCAAGGATCGGGTCGCCCCGTCGCGCGGCATGGACGACACAGGCTTCAATCAACGGAGCCTCCATGTCCTACGTCGTCACCGGCCTGTCGCCAGATCCCTTCCGCGCCCTGTTCGGCCGGTCCGACGCCGCTCTCGCCAAGGCGGGCGTCATCCGCATGACGGCGGACAAGAAGCCCGGCTTTCCCTGCCGCGTCAGCCTGGAAGACGCCGAGCCGGGCGAGACGCTCCTGCTGCTGAACCACGAGTATCTCGACGCCGACACGCCCTATCGCGGCCGCCACGCCATCTTCGTGCGGGAGGCCGACCGCCCCGCCGCCCGGTTCGAGAACGAAATCCCCGAGCAACTGCGTGTCCGCCTGCTGTCGGTCCGCGCCTTCGACGCCGCCGGCATGATGCGCGACGCCGAGGTGGCGGAGGGCACGGAGCTGGAATCGCTCGTCGCCCGCTTCTTCGCCGATCCCCAGGTGGCGTTCCTGCAGGTCCACAACGCCCGCCGGGGCTGCTACGCGGCGCGGATCGAGCGGGGGTGAGCCCTGCCTGGGCCGCTCCAGCCACTCTGCTGACACCACTGCTGACACTCCCTGTCAGCAGTGCGGCATTTGTTCTCACCTTGTTCTTGTATTAATCAGCCGCCTGAGCACTACATATCGCTGTCGCGCCGCAGCCTCCCCTGCGGCCATTGCGTTCCGGGACCCATGGCTGAGCAACTGAACTTCATCCGCGTGCGCGGCGCGCGTGAGCACAACCTGAAAGACGTCAGCGTCGACATCCCCCGTGGGGAGCTGGTCGTGCTCACCGGCCTGTCCGGCTCGGGCAAGAGCTCGCTGGCCTTCGACACCATCTACGCCGAGGGTCAGCGCCGCTATGTCGAAAGCCTGTCGGCCTACGCTCGCCAATTCCTTGAGCTGATGAGCAAGCCGGACGTGGACCTGATCGAGGGGCTGTCCCCGGCCATCTCCATCGAGCAGAAGACCACCTCCAAGAATCCCCGCTCCACCGTCGGCACGGTGACAGAGATCCACGACTACATGCGCCTGCTGTGGGCGCGGGTGGGCGTGCCCTATTCGCCGGCCACCGGCCTGCCGATCGAGAGCCAGACCGTGAGCCAGATGGTCGATCGCCTGACCGCCCTGCCCGACGGCGAGCGCCTGTATCTGCTGGCCCCCGTGGTCCGCGACCGCAAGGGCGAATACCGCAAGGAAATCGCCGAGTGGCAGAAGGCCGGCTTCCAGCGCCTGAAGATCGACGGCCAGTTCTATCCGATCGAGGACGCCCCGGCCCTCGACAAGAAGTTCAAGCACGACATCGACATCGTCGTGGACCGCCTTGTCACCAAGCCGGGACTGGAAAGCCGCTACGCCGACTCCATCGAGACCGCCCTGCGCCTGGCCGACGGCATCGCCGTGGCCGAGTGGGCCGAGGCCAAGGAAGGCGAGAGCGAGCCGCAGCGCCTGCTGTTCTCCGAACGCTTCGCCTGTCCCGTCAGCGGCTTCACCATCGCCGAGATCGAGCCGCGCCTGTTCTCGTTCAACAATCCGGCGGGGGCCTGCCCGGTCTGCGACGGCCTGGGCGCCAAGCTGGCCTTCGACGCCGACCTCGTCGTGCCTGATAAGGACAAGTCCCTGCACAAGGGCGCAGTCGCCCCGTGGTCGCGCGGTCCCTCTCCGCTTTACACCCAGACGCTGCAGGCCCTATCCAAACACTACAAGTTCTCGATGGACGACCCGTGGCACAAGCTGCCGGCCAAGGCCAAGGACGTGGTCCTGCAAGGCTCGGGTGGGGACAAGATCAAGTTCGTCTATGACGACAACGCCCGCAAATACGAGGTGGTCAAACCCTTCGAAGGCGTGCTGCCGAACCTGGAGCGCCGCTGGCGCGAGACCGACAGCTCCTGGGTGCGCGAGGAGCTGGGCCGCTATCAATCCGACACCCCGTGCGAGGCTTGCGGCGGGGCCCGCCTGAAACCCGAGGCCCTGGCGGTGAAGATCGTCGGCAAGAACATCTCGGAAGTCTCCGGCCTCGCCATCCGCCCGGCGCGCGACTGGTTCGCCAGCCTGGAAGGCCAGCTCTCCGACAAGAACATGGAGATCGCCCGGCGGATCCTGAAGGAGATCAACGACCGCCTGCGCTTCCTGGTGGACGTCGGCTTGGACTACCTCAACCTGTCGCGCGGCTCGGGCACCCTGTCCGGCGGCGAGAGCCAGCGCATCCGCCTGGCTAGCCAGATCGGCTCGGGCCTGACCGGCGTGCTCTACGTGCTGGACGAGCCGTCCATCGGCCTGCACCAGCGCGACAACACCCGCCTGCTGACCAGTCTCCAGGGACTGCGTGACCTGGGCAATTCGGTGCTGGTGGTCGAGCACGACGAGGAAGCCATCCTCACCGCCGACTATGTTATCGACATGGGCCCGGCCGCCGGTGTCCACGGCGGCGAGATCGTCGCCCAAGGCAAGCCGGCCGACATCATGGCCAACCCCAAAAGCGTCACCGGCCAGTACCTGACGGGCGAACGCGAGATCGAGGTGCCACAGGACCGCCGCCCTATCGGCAAGAAGCGGCTGAAAGTCATCGGCGCCACCGGCAACAACCTCAAGAGCGTCACCGCCGAGATCCCGGTGGGCACCTTCACCTGCATCACCGGCGTGTCCGGCGGCGGCAAGTCCACCTTCACCATCGAGACCCTGTACAAGGCCGCCGCGCGCCGCCTGAACAACGCCAGCGACGCCCCCGCCCCGCACGAGCGGATCGAAGGCCTGGAGAACTTCGACAAGGTCATCGACATCGACCAGAGCCCGATCGGCCGCACCCCGCGCTCGAACCCGGCCACCTATACCGGCGCCTTCGGCCCGATCCGCGACTGGTTCGCCCAGTTGCCGGAATCCAAGGCCCGCGGCTACGGTCCAGGCCGCTTCAGCTTCAACGTCAAGGGCGGCCGCTGCGAGGCCTGCCAGGGCGACGGCGTCATCAAGATCGAGATGCACTTCCTGCCTGACGTCTATGTCACCTGCGACGTCTGCAAGGGCCAGCGCTACAACCGCGAGACGCTCGAGGTCCTGTTCAAGGGCAAGACCATCGCCGACATCCTCGACATGACCGTCGAGGAGGCCGCCGACTTCTTCAAGGCCGTGCCGCCGATCCGCGACAAGATGGAGACGCTGAAGCGCGTCGGCCTCAGCTACATCAAGGTCGGACAGCAGGCGACGACCCTGTCCGGGGGCGAGGCCCAGCGCGTGAAGCTGTCCAAGGAGCTGTCGCGCCGCGCCACCGGCCGCACCCTTTACATCCTCGACGAACCCACCACCGGCCTGCACTTCGAGGACACAAAGAAGCTGCTCGAAGTGCTCCACGAACTGGCCGACCAGGGCAACACCGTCGTGGTGATCGAGCACAACCTCGACGTCATCAAGACCGCCGACTGGCTGCTGGACTTCGGTCCCGAAGGCGGCGACGGCGGCGGCGAGGTCGTGGCCGTCGGCTCCCCTGAAAAGGTCGCCTCGGTCGAGGCCAGCTGGACCGGCCGCTACCTCAAGGACGTCCTGGCCAAGCACGAGGAACGCCGCCTCGCCCGCGTGAAGGCCCTGAAGTCCAAACGGGCCTAGGGCTTCGGCTCATATGGTCTGTTCCTGCGCCAATCGCCGATACATTTGGGCGGCTGGCGTAGCCGGCTCTCAACCTCGGCCACTTAGTCCGTGACCGGCCTTTCCGCCGCCACCTCCGTCAGCTGCCGATAGATGTCCGCCGCCGGAGCGACGGTGATGAAGCTGGTCACCGTGGTCGTCAGCGCAGTGACGATCTCCAGGGTCAGGGGCAATGGCCGGAGGACCTCCGCCGCGCCGACCGGCATCGTGCTGAACATGGCTACGAGACCACCGAACCCGCCGCCGGCGAAGAAGGCGATCAGCACCGTCAGCACCATGACGACGATGTAGATCAAGGTCGCCGCGACCGCGGCCAGCAGATATGCCCCAAGCATCGGCCAGAACCGGTCCTTGCTCATGCTCCAGGAGTCGAACAGCTCCACCTTACCGCGGGCGAAGGTGATCGGCATGGCGAGCGACAACCGAACGCCGACGAAAACCATGGCGCTCACGGTCGCCAGGACCAGCACGACGATGACGGCGAGGCTCCAGGCGGACGGACGCCCGCCCACGGTGCCGCCGAAGCCCACGGCCAGCAGGGCCATGAACAACAGCAAATAGACGCCAAGCAGCATCAGAGTGAAGGCCAGCAGCACACCCGCCTGTCTCAACTCCTGGCCACCAAGGCGCAGATAGAAGGCCCGGTCGTCCTCCGGCGTCAGCACGGCCCGGATCATGGCGGTGTAGCCGATGGTCCAGACGGCGAAAAACAGCACCGCGCAAACCGCGAACCAGGGAAACAGCCTGAAGATTTCCATAGGCGCGGCCTGCTTAGTCTCCATCGCCAGCATGACGGGCCCGGCGATTTGGGCGTTGAGCGCCGCGATGAGGATGCTGAACGCGGCGTAGAACACGGCCCAGGCGATAATCGGCTTTGGCCGCCGACCCATCACTTCGAAAGCCTTCACAGCCGCGTCCGAAGTCGAGAACCGCGCCACCTGCATGCTCCTTGTCAGCCTGACGGGACAGTCACAAGGCAGGCGCGGGCGGTCAAGGCGAAGCCTTGCGGTCCACGGCCTCGCGCCTCTAACATCCGTTTGAACCGCCGTCAGAGCGGTCGTGCGGGAGGCCTGTCCGATGAAGTTTTATGGTGAGAACAACCCCGCCCCGAACCCGCGCCGGGTCCGCATGTTCGCGGCGGAGAAGGGCGTCGACCTGCCCCAGATCCGGGTCGACATGCGCAAGGGCGAGCACAAGTCGCCCGAGCACAGGGCGCGTAACAGCCTGGGCCAGTTGCCCACGCTGGAACTGGACGACGGGACCATGCTGTCCGAAAGCGTCTCCATCTGCCGCTATCTGGAAAGCCTGCACCCGGAGCCGCCTCTGTTCGGCCGCACCGCGCTGGAGCAGGCGCAGATCGACATGTGGATCCGCCGGGTGGAGTTCCAGCTGCTGATCCCCACCGGCATGTTCTGGCGCCACGCCCATCCGTTCACGGCGCATCTTCTGGAGCAGAACACCACCTTCGGCGAGTCCAACCGGCCGCTGGTGGAGCGGGCGCTGAGGTGGCTGGACCGCGAGCTGGACGGCAAGGCCTGGATCGCGGGCGAGGCCTATTCCATGGCCGACATCGTCGCCCTGACCACGGTGGACTTCGCAGCCTTCATCGGACTGGAGCCGCCGGAGGGGCTGACCAACCTGGCCGCGTGGCGGGCGCGGGCCTCGGCCCGGCCCAGCGCGGCGGCCTAGGCTTCGGCCTTCGCCGCCTCGCGCTCGGCGGTCACCGCCGAGATCACCCGATAGGCATGGGCGGCGGGGCCATAGAGCAGCGCGTTCTGCAGCGCCCCGATCGAGGCGCTCAGCAGAAGATAGGTCAGGGTCAGCGGGTTCAGGTAGCTGGCCAGGGTCGGCGTGTCGGCGTTGAAGCTTTGCAGCATCTCACGCAGGTTGCCGCCCGCGACGATGGCCGCCACCGCCATGGACACAATGAAGATCGTCAGGATCACCACCGCCGTCAGGGCGAAGGTCAGCACGTTCATTCCCAGCAGCGGCCAGAACCAGCCCTTGGAAAGCCGCCAGCTGTCCCGGAAGCTCAGCTTCCCCTTGTCGAAGGTCATGGGCAGCACGAAGGTCAGGCGGACCCAACAGACCAGGAACACGGTCACCACCGCCGCGCCTACAAGCACATAGATCAGCGTCTGCGGCGCGCCGATCAGGGCGCCGATCACCGCCAGCAGCCCCGCGGCGAGGCTGACGACGAAGGTCAGGGCGACATACAGCACGCCGTACACCACCACCGCGCAGGCCGTGCGCAACTCCTCGCGCCCGACACGCAGATAGCCCCAGCGATCTTCATGGAAGTCATCGCTTCGCAGGACCGCGCGATAGACGCCATTGAGATAGATCGAGATGACCGCAAGCCCAAGCAGCAGACTGATCAGGGCGTCCCGCACGAGCTCCAGCGTCAGGGTCGCATTGGCCGGATCGACGTCGCCGCCGGCCCGCGCCAGCGAGCCGCTGAACAGCAGCGCCGTCAGCAGGCCCACCGCGATGGTCGTCAGGAACGACGCCCCCGCCCAGATCAGCACCGCGCGCGGATGATGCCGCGCCAGGCGGAAGCCTTCGAAAGCCGCGTCGGAGGACGAGAACTTCGACATCAGGCGGCGGCTCCGGGGTTAGGCGCCAGGCGGCGGTAGATGAACGATACGAGGCCCACCGTGATCGGCAGATAGAAGACCACCGCCACCGCGCTGCCGGCGGCGTTGAGCCAGATACGGCTGGACGCTGGATCCGGACGCCCTTCGGCGATCAGGGCGGCGACCACCGTGACCAGCAGCACAGGCGCGCTGATCACCATATAGGCGACGAAGATGCGCAAGGCGTTGCCCTTGGTCAGGTCCCAGGTGCTGATCAGGCGCACCTTGCCCTCCGCCGCCGTGGCCGGCAGGGCCAGGCTGAGGCGGATGGTCATCCATACGAACAGGAACGCGGCGATGATCAGCACCATGGTCATAGCGAAGCTGCCGCCGGGGCCCATGGCCTGCACTATGGATTCCGGCGAGCCGAAATCAGCCTTGCCGCCACGCGAGGCGAAACCGACGATGATCGCCGCCAGCAGGATGACGCCTACCGCCACGACGATGGCGAAGAGGATGGCCATGAGGATCAGGGTCACGGCGAGGCGCCCCTCCATCGGTCCCCATTGCAGGCCGGCCAGCGGCGCGGCCTTGGGCGCCGGCGGCATACCCAGCCGATCGGCGAAGGCCACGCGGAACAGCGCGCCCTGCGCCATCAGGGTGGCGACCACATAGATCCCATAGGCCGCGCCCATGAGCAGCGGCGTCGTGGTCACCGAATAGACAATGAGCGCCAGGGCGGCCAGGCCGAGCGCGCCGGCCGCGTTACGCCAGGAGCGGCTCCAGAAACGGACCGCCTCACCGACGGCTTCACCAATGTTCAGGCGCACGGGCGCCATGGGCAGATCCTTCTATAGCCAAGCCTTGGCCAGTCCTCCTGCCTTAGCGTGTCGCCCTGCCGATAGCGAGGGTGCTTTCGTCGCGGCTCCCTTGGGCTTAAAGAGCGCGCCATGACCTCCAAGCCCATCCATGTCGTCGGCGGCGGCCTCGCCGGCTCCGAAGCCGCCTGGCAGATCGCCCAGGCCGGCGTTCCTGTCGTCCTCCACGAGATGCGTGGGGCCCTGCGCTCAAGCAGCGAAGCGGCGCCGGAAAAGATTACCACGGATGCTCACCAGACCGACGGCCTCGCCGAGCTGGTGTGCTCCAACTCGTTCCGTTCGGACGACTGGGAATTCAACGCCGTCGGCCTGCTGCACGCCGAGATGCGTCGCTGCGATTCGATCATCATGGGCTGCGGCGACGCCCACCAGGTGCCGGCCGGCGGCGCCCTGGCCGTGGACCGCGACGGCTTCTCCGATGCGGTGACCAAGCGCCTGACCGACCATCCCCTGGTCACCGTCGTGCGCGAGGAGATCGCCGGCCTGCCGCCGGCCGAGTGGGAGAACGTGGTGGTCGCCACCGGCCCCCTCACCTCCCCCGCCCTGGCCCAGGCGATCCTCGACGCCACCGGCGAGGGCCAGCTGTCCTTCTTCGACGCCATCGCGCCGATCGTGCATCTGGAAAGCGTCGACATGTCCAAGGCGTGGCGTCAGTCGCGCTACGACAAGGAAGGCCCCGGCGGCGACGCGGCCGCCTACATCAACTGCCCCATGGACAAGGACCAGTACGAGGCGTTCATCGACGCCCTGCTGAACGGCCCCAAAGCCGAGTTCAAGGACTGGGAGAACGTCCCCTATTTCGACGGCTGCCTGCCCATCGAGGTGATGGCCGAGCGCGGCCGCGAGACCCTGCGCCACGGCCCCATGAAGCCGGTCGGCCTGACCAACGCCCACAACCCGACGGTCAAGGCCTACGCCATCGTCCAGCTGCGCCAGGACAACGCCCTGGGCACCCTGTGGAACATGGTCGGCTTCCAGACCAAGCTGAAGCACGGCGTCCAGGCCGACGTCTTCCGCATGATCCCGGGCCTGGAGAACGCCCAGTTCGCCCGTCTCGGCGGCCTGCACCGCAACACCTTCATCAACAGCCCGCGCCTGCTGGACGACCAGCTGCGCCTTAAGGCCCAGCCGCACCTGCGCTTCGCCGGCCAGGTCACCGGGGTCGAGGGCTACGTGGAAAGCGCCGCCGTCGGCCTGCTGGCCGGCCGCTTCGCCGCCGCCCAGGCGCTGGGCAAGCCCCTGTCCGCCCCGCCGCCGACCACCGCGCTGGGCGCCCTGATCGCCCACATCACCGGCGGGCATCTGGAGGGCGGCTCGGGCTCCTTCCAGCCGATGAACATCAACTACGGCCTGCTGCCTCCGATGGAGGCGCCCAAGGTCGATGGCGACGGCAAGAAGGTCCCGGTCAAGGAACGCGGCCGCGCCAAAAAGCGCCTGATGAGCATCCGGGCTCTGCAGGACCTGGACGCCTGGCTGGCTTAGGTGCGTGCTTCGAGAGCGGGCAGTTCCTCACACCCGCCCGGTCATCACCGCGAGGGTCACGCGAGCCCGCTTCTCGAAGTCCGTCGGCGTGCGGCCCTTGGCGTAGGGCAGCGCCAGGACGGCGTAGGCGGCGGCGGGGAACGCGCCGACCGGCAGGTTCTTCAACTGACGGCGGGCGTCGGTCAGGGCGGCCTTGGCTTCCGTCACGGCGTCGGACTCGGGCCACAATCGCCCCAGCCGATGCAGCCCCGAGATCCCGAACGCCCGCGCCGCGCCCTTGACGGCATGGGGGTCGGCGTCCGGGTCCAGGCGGATGGCCGCCAGCATCATCACCGCCCCCGCTGTGGCGTCGATATAGGCCAGGCCCTGGTCGCGGTTCTCCGGCGGCGGGTCGAGGTCGGCCAGACGGGCCTGCGCCATGTCCACCAGCGGGCCATAGGGGATGCGGGCCTTGGCGACAGCCTCGACCACCGGATGGCGGCGGGGGGTCTTGCCGGCCAGCAGCTCTTCCATCGCCTCGCGCCACCAAGTCAGGCGGATCTCGCCCATCAGGGCGTCGCGCACGCCGCCCGCCACCCGGGCCAGTTCATAGTTGTAGGCGTAGAGCGCGATCACCGCCGCCCGCGCCGTCTCGTCGGCGATGAACCGGGTCGACAGCCAGCGGTCCGGGTCCACGCGGCGGATGGTGGCGTCGAGGTCGTCGAGAGGCGGCGTCTGGTCGGTCATCGCTCAAAGAAAAAGGCCCGCTCGGTGCGAGCGGGCCCTTCCCTACACGATTTGCACGCCGGCGCTTAGCCGAAGAGCGTCTGGTTCATGGTCATGGTGACCAGCATCGGGATCGACAGCAGCATGTTGGTGCGGCTGAACAGCATGGCGGTGCGCGCGGCCTTGGCCTTGGCGTCCGCGCCGGCTTCGACGATGCCCAGGGCGATCTTCTGGTTCGGCCAGATGAACACCCACACGTTCAGGAACATGATGATCGCCAGCCACATGCCGGTGCCGATCATCGAGTAGGAGGCGTCGCCGCCCGGGCCCGTGACGTAACCGCCGGAGAAGCCCAGCGTCAGGGTCTCGGTCAGGTAGCCCATGCCGCGCGACATCGCGATGCCGAGGCCCATGACGACCGTCAGCAGCGCCGCCCAGCGGAACCAGAACAGCGCTTCGGGCGCGATGTGCTTGGACACGGCCGGCTTCAGCTCGGCCGGGATGTTCGGCATCACCCGGATCTGGACGAAGTTGAAATAGTACAGCAGCCCGATCCACAGGATGCCGAAGAACACGTGCAGCCAGCGGAACACCGCCTGCCAGAAGATGGCGTCCCACCCGCCCGGCGCATGCGCGCCGTAACCGGCGACCATCACCAGGGCGAGCACGAAGCTCAGGATCACGGTGTTGCGGAAATTCGAAAGCAGCCCAGCCATGTTTTCTCCCTCATCAGCTCCAGGACGCGACGTCCGCTGGAACCGGCCCCCCGTCTCCAGCCGCCACGCCCAAGGCCCAGCTTGACGCTCAGGTATAGGCTGCTTCGCGGGGCCCGCAAGGCGAGCGCGCGGAAGCGTGAACGGACTAGCGGGCCAGGGACACCAGGGCGACGTCGCGCACTTCCCCGCCGCTGTTGGCGTAGACGAGGCTTTCATCGCGCGGATCGATGGAGACGTCCGAGGTCCAGGACACGTCGGACAGGCGGCTCAGCTCCCGCTCCGGCCCGTTCCAAGGCTTGTGCCGCAGGCCCGCCTGGCGTCCGGCATTGGCCAGGAAATAGACGCCGCTGCGGCCGATGACCCAGTACGGATCCTGCATCTTGAAGCCGGGAATCGCCTCGCGCTTGCCCACGCCGGGCGTCATCACCCACAGGCGCCGATCAGCCGTGCCCCAGCCGTAGAGCCGCCCGTCGGGTCCGACGCGCAGCACCTGCCAGTCGCCCGCTCCGGGCTCCGGCCGCACCGAACCATCGGCCTCGATGCGCATGACGCGCGAACCTTCGGCGCTGGTGTGGACATAGCGGATGATCCCGTCGCTGCCCCAGACCGGGGAATGCTTGGACGTTCCGTTGTTGGTCAGCCGTCGCAGGCCCGACCCGTCGCGGCCGATCTCGTAGACATCCGCCGCCCCGCGCTCCACGGCGATGAAGGCGATGCGCCATCCGTCCGGCGACCAGCGCGGCTGGTACATGGCGCCGCCCTCCCGGCGCGTCAGGCGCACGGCCCTTCCGCCCGGAGCGGCGAACCACAGCTCCGGCGAGCCGCTGCGGCTGGAGATGAAGGCCGTCGCCCCGTCCCGCGCCACGTCAGGGTCGGCGTCCATGCCCTCGGCCGGATCGACGGGCTCGGAACCCGAGGCCCGGGCGACCTCGATGCGGGCGCGCTGGTTGTGGATTTCGACGGCGATGTGGTCGTTGTCGTCCGCCGACATGCGGCCAAAGGCCATCAGGCCCACACTGAGACGGCGGGGCTCGGCGCCGCTTTGCGCATCCACCACCCACAGACCCTGGTCGCCGCCGCGGTTGGAGCTGAACACCACCTGCCGACCATCGTTGGTCCAGCTCATGCCGTGGATGGCGTCGCCATCGTTCACCAACGGCCACTCGCGACCGCTTCGCACCTCGTGGACCATCATTTCGTCAACGCCGACGCTGCGGATCCGGCGGAACAGCACCTTGCGGCCGTCGGGCGAGACGAAAGGGTCCTGGTCGGCCAGGCCCTCGGTGGGTTGCGACAGGTCGCGGGTCGCTCCGGTCTCGATGTCCATCGTCCGGATTCGGCGCGGGGTGCGCGGCACGGCGCGGTCAGCATAGACCAGGGTCTTCTCGTCCAACCATGACAGGCCGGTGCCCGCGTCGGTCACGCAGCGTCCCACCTCGCGCGGGTGCCCGGCAGGAACGCTCATCACCATGATCCGACAGCGCAGCTCCGAATCCGGCCGGTCCATGGACGAATGGCTGACCACATAGGCCAGGCGATCGCCCTTGGGCGACCAGGCCGGCGAATACTCGTCCATGTCGGCGGTGCCGGTCAGGCGCACCGGCCCACCGTCGCGGGTCGAGCGCATGTAGAGGTCAAGCGTCTCGGCCCCCGCCGAATAGACGACGGCCGAGCCATCCGGCGACAGCGCGGGACGGATCGTCGCCAGGTCCTCACCGGTCAGGATCTGCAGCGACTTGACCGCCGTCACCGACGGCGCCGGCCGCAAAAACCAAGCGAGCCCGCCGGCCATGCAGGTTGCGAGCACCATCACCGCCGACAGCCAGCGCAGCATCCCGCTCTGTCGGCCGGCGGCAGTCTTGGCGGCGGCGGTTTCCGTCCCCGCTTCCAGGACCCGCAGCCGGTAGCCGACCTTCGGCACGGCCTCGACGGTCACGCGCGGGTCCGGCTGCAGCGCCTTGCGAAGGCGGCTGACGCAGCGGTTCAGCGCGTCCTCGGAAATGACGCGGCCTTCCCAGCAGATATCGATGATCTCTTCACGACCGACCGCCCCGCCGCCGGCCTTGGCCAGCACGACGAGCAGCTGCATCACCTTGTGCTCCACCTGCCAGGAGCCGCCGGGACCGACCAACTGCAACGAAGCAGGCCGCACATTGATGGCGGAAAGGTCGAACGGACGCTCCTGGGCGAGCACGATGCGGCCGAAACGCGGCTCTATCGTGGAATATTGGTTCAAAGAGAACGCCCCACCCCGGGTTTAAGGGCAAATGATACCGTAACTAGTAATTACTGCATAGAACGTTGCGATGTGACCTAACGCGACAACTCCAACAGACCGATGTCGGTCTCGTCTTCGATCACCCGGCCATAGACCACGCTCTCGTCGCGCGGATCGACGGCCAGACTCGTCATCCACGACATGCCCGGAAGCGCCGCGAGCTGTCTCGGCGCGCCCGACCAAGGGGCCAGCCAGAGCGACGAACGCTCGCTCAGGCGCTCACGGACGAACTTCACCCCCGCACGTCCCACCGCCCAGGCGTCGTCCTCCAGCCGCAGACCGGGAACCGCCTCACGCGCCGCGCCGCCGCCGTCAGGCAAGGTCCACAGCCGCGTGTCGCCTGACCGCATCCCGTAGAGCCGCCCCTCCGGGTCGGTGCGCACCAGACGCCAGCCCTCCCCGCCCGGCACGGGCCGCGCCTTGCCGTCCGCGCCCAGGCGCATCAGCCGCCAGCCGTTCGCCGACCGCTCCACATAGCGCAGCGCGCCGTCGCGCCCCCAGACGGGCGACGCCTTGTCCCGGCCGTCCTGGGTCAGAGCGCGCAGGCCCGATCCGTCACGGCCGATCTCGTGGATATCCACCTTGCGCTGGATCGCCGCGACAAAGGCGATGCGGCGTCCATCCCGCGACCATTGCGGCCCATGAACATAGCTGGCGCCCAGCGAGGTCAGCCGCGCGGCCCGCCCGCCCGGCGTCGTCACCCAAAGCTCCGACGCCCCGCTGCGGTCGGAGACGAAGGCCGTCGCCCCGTCCGACGTCACCGTCGGGTCCCACTCCACCCCCGTATTGGCGGTCAGCCGGGTCAGGGCGCCGTCAGCCCCGACCTTTTCCAGGTTCATGCGGTCGCTGTTCATCTCGACCGCCAGCCGATCCTGGTCGTCCGACGATAGCCGCCCCAGGCCCAGCAGGCCGACGCTGACCCGGCGCGGCGGCGCGGGGCGGCGCACGTCCACCGACCACAGGCCGAAGTCCCCGCCTCGGTTGGAGCCGAACACCACGTAGCGGTTGTCGTGCGTCCAGGCGAAGCCGTGGGCCTTCCAGCCGTCGTTGGTCAGCTGACGCTCGCGACCGGTGCGCATGTCGCGCACGAACAGGTCGTCGATCCCCGCCGCCGTGCTGCGCCTGAACACCAACAGCCGGCAGTCCGGCGACAGCAGCGGATCGCTGTCCCCGATCAGATCCGCCGAGGGATTGGTGAGAGCCTTGGCGGCGCCTGTGTCAAGGTTCAGACTCGATGATCCGGCGCGGCCCGGCCGACGGGCGGTCGGAATAGACCAGGGTCTTCTCGTCCACCCACGAGACGCGGGTGTAGGAATCGCCGACGCAGCGTCCCACGACCCGCTCGGCGCCGCCGGGCACGCTCATGACCAGGATCTGGCACTGGCCGCGCCCATCGCTGCGGACGAAGGCGATGCGATCCCCCCGCCAGGACCACGCTGGAGCGTAGTCATCCAGAGGGTTGTCGGTCAGCCGCACCGGCTCCCCGTCCCGTGTCGCCCGCATGTAAAGGTCGCGCCGCGCATGCGTCCGCGACGCCGCCGCATAGGCCAGAACGTCGCCTGTCGGCGACAGGGCGGGATAGCTCTCGATCCCCGGCTCGCTGGTCAGGGGGCGAAAGCCCTGCGCCGTGCGCGCCGGGCCAGGACGGGTGAGAAACCAGCTCGTCGCCGCGGCCGCGGCGAAGACAAGAATGGTCGCGCCGATCAGCAAGGCGCGCTTCGACGGGCTGCGTTTGGCGGAAATGACTTGCGGCCTGCCGCTGTCAGACGGCGGCTCGGGCGCGGCGCCCTCGCGCACCTTCAGGCGGTAGCCGATCTTGGGAATGGTCTCGAGCGCCACGCGCGGGTCGGCGGACAGCGCCTTTCGCAACCGCGCGACGCAGCGGTTCAGCGCGTCTTCCGACACGATCCGGCCGTCCCAGCAAAGCTCGACCATCTCATCGCGCCCGACCGGCTCGCCGTGCGCCCGCGCCAGGGCGACCAGCACCTGCATCACGCGCGGCTCCAGCATCTCCTCGCCTTGCGGGCCGGAGATTTCGAGCGCGGCGGGCCGCACCTCGAACACGCCAAGTCGGAAGGGCGGTTCCACCGCCAAGGTGATCCGTCCCAGCCTTCGGAACGGCGAGATGAGTTCGTTCATCGCCCAAACATCAGGAAATCATCAGCGCCCGCCCCGGGTCCCCGCGGCGAGTGTCTGACAAACGCAGGTCTCTGAACAGCCCCGTTCATCGAACCGCGAGCACTCCCCCCATGTCCCGCACGCCCCCCCGCACGATATCCCGTCCGTTTTCCTTCGCCGCGGCGCTCCTTGGCGCCTGCGCCATGGCCCCTATCGCCCTCGCCCAGGACAACAACGCCGCCCAGGCCGCCGAAGACGCCTTTGGCGAACGCCAGGGGATCGAACAGATCGGCCTCTACGACGAAGGCCAGGTCCGCGGCTTCGATGTCGGCGACAGCGGCGCCTACCGGATCGACGGCGCCTACTTCGCGCGCGAGTCGTTCCTGACCAACTCGATCATCCAGGGCGTTGGCGTGCAGGTGGGCGTCGGCGCGGCGCGCCTCGACTTCACCTCCCCCTCGGGGGTCGTGAACTACCGCCTGCGCGAGGTCGGAACCGAGAACAGCCTGACGGTCAGCGCCGGCATGCGCGACTACGACACGCCCTTCACCGACCTGAACGGCGCCCTCGTCAGCAAGGACGGCCGCTTCGGCGTCGTCGGCGGCGCCCTGCTACGGCCGGACACCCAGTGGAACGGCGGCGGCGCGGGCGAGGCCTACGACTATGGCGCCCTGGCCCAGTGGCGCCCCGACGACGTCATGCGCGCCCGCGCCTTCGTTAGCTACTCCACGCGCGACTACAACGGCGACGCCGCCTTCATGACCACCGAGGACGGCCTGCCGCCCAAGGCCGCGCCCCTGATGCAGCACGCGCCTAGCTGGAGCACCGCCGTCTACGACCAGACAAACCTCGGGGTCCTTGTCGACGCCCGGGTGAAGGGATGGACGATCGACGCCTCCGCCTTCCGGTCCACCTACGACCCGGAACGTACTGACTTCACCGTCCTGGCCGTCGACCGGCAGGGCCAGGGAACCGCCACCACCTGGTCGACGCCGTCACGCTCCAGGCGGTCCGACTCCGCCGAGGTGCGCGCCTCTCGCGTCTTGCGGACAGGCGAACTGACCCACCGCATCGGCATCGCCGCCCGCGGCCGCATCAGCGAGACGGAACTCGCCGCCGCCCAGCGCATCCCGCTCGGCGCCTTCGACTATCGCCGCGCGCCGGAAGCGCCCGAGCCGGTCCTGGTCGATGACGGCCGGCGTGGCCTGGACCGGGTGGACCAGGTCACCGGCAGCTTGAACTACGCCCTCATCTGGGGTCCCCTGACCCTGCGCGCCGGCCTGCACCGCACCCGTTACGAGAAGAGCTTCCGACAGCTCGACGGCACGAGCAGCGAAGGCGTGCAGTCGCGCTGGTTCCACAACGCCTCGGCCACCTGGGCGCTGTCGGACCGCGCCACCCTGTTCGGCAGCTGGGTCACCGGTCTGGAGGAAACGGGCACCGCGCCCAAGAACGCCGTCAATCGCGACGAGGTCCTGCCGCCCGTCCAGGCCGAACAATTCGAGCTGGGCCTGCGCTACGCGCTCACCCCCGACCTGACCTTGATCACCGCCGCCTTCGACACCAGCAAACCCACCACCGGCCTGCGCGCCGACGGCGTCTTCACCCTGGTCGGGCAGGTGCGCCATCGCGGGGTCGAGGCGTCGCTGGCCGGCGAAATCCGCCCCGGCGCCAACGTCGTCATCGGCGGCATGTGGATGGACCCGCAGATCAGCGGCGAGCTGGTGGACGCCGGCGTGATCGGCTCCAAAGCGGTGGGCCTCTCGGACAAGGCGCTGAACGCCAATATCGAGCAGGCCCTGCCTTTCGCCCCCGGCTGGTCGGTGGACGCCAACCTGGGTTGGTGGAGCGCGCGCAAGGTCACCGCCGCCGCCGACTTCGAAGCCCCCGCCAACGTCCAGCTCCTGCTCGGCGCCCGCTACCGGTTCAAGCTGCAGGAAAACCCTGCGGTGTTCCGCGTCGCGGTCGTGAACGTGCTGGACGATCGCGGCTGGTGGGGCGACCCGGCGCAATACATCTGGAAGCAGGGTCCGCGGACCTGGCGCGCCAGCCTGACCGTCACCCTTTGACCATGGCGATGTCGATCAGGCCGCTGCCGCCTCACGCGCTCCAGCGATGGCGCCAGGTCTCCGACACCGGCTGCCCGCCCCGCTTCAGGCGCAGCATCAACTCCACCTCGCGAGACGTGGGCTTGAAGCCGAAGGCGGCGCGGGCGGCGTTTGGCGCCGGATAGGGTCCGACGGCGCGCCAGATCAGCTCGCCGCCCCGGATCTCCATCTCGACCTCGACGTCCTCGTAGAGCCCCTTGGCGTCGGGGGCGACGCCCTCGAAGTCGATGGTGAACATCCGCGCCTCGGCGCCGCCCTGGGCGCCTTCCTGGATGATGTCCCCGGCCCGCGTGCGGCGCACACGCGCCAGCGGGCTGGGATAGGGCTCGTCGCCAAAGTGCAGGCGATAGCGCAGCTTCACTTCCTGGCCCGCCTTCCACGGCGTGATCGGCCGCCAGAAGATGGCGATGTTGTCGTCGGTCTCCTTGCGGGTGGCGATCTCCACCAGGTGGACACGGCCAGGGCCCCAGTCGTCCAGGGGCTCGACCCAGATGCCCGGCCGCTTCTCGTATCGGGCTTCCAGGTCGCCATAGGCCTCCAGCTCGCGCTCGCGCTGCGACAGGCCGAACCCGCGCGGGCTCTCGTCCTCGAACGAGCTCAAGCGAAGGGACTTCGGGTTGGCCAGGGGCCGCCAGATCCGCTCGCCCCGACCGGTCCACATGGCCAGGCCGTCGCTGTCGTGGACCGAGGTGCGGAAGTCGTGATCGTCCGGCCTGTCGGCCAGACCGAACAGGTACATGCTGCTCATGGCGGCCACGCCGCCTTTTTCGATGGTCTTGCGCGGATAGAGCGCCGCGTCGACCTCATAGACCGTGTTCTGTCCCGGCGTGATGCGGAAGCTGTAGGCCCCCGCCACGCTCGGGCTGTTCATCAGGGCGTGGACGACCACATGGTCCTGCTCCGCCGCGGGCCGCTCGATCCAGAAGGCGTCGAAGACGGGGAACTCCTCGTTGGGCTCGCCGGTCCCGATCGCCAGGCCCCGCGCCGAGGCGCCGTAGAAGTTGCCCTTGCCCAGGCTGCGGAAATAGCTCGCGCCCTGGAACACCCCGATCTCGTCCAGGATGTCCGGCCGGTTGATCGGCCATAGCAGGCGCAGGCCCGAGAACCCGCCCATGTTCTCGCCCGAGGCCTTGTGCCCGTCGGGGAAGGTGAAGAAGTCCGCCTCGTAGGCGATCGGCCGCGCCTGTCCGCCCGCGACCTCGAACAGGGCGACGGGGCGCGGATACATGAAGGCCGGCGGGAAGAACTCGGCCCGGAACGGCAGGGCCTCCTTGCCCCACAGCTGCCGCGCCTTGTTGAACCGGATCATCCGGTACTGGTCGTAGGTCAGCCCCTCCAGCTGGGACTTGCCCGCCGGCGGCGCCTTGTACGGCGCGCCAGCCAGCGCCCTGGCCTGTGCGCGCAGCCAGTCCTGCGAGAACGGCTGAGCCGGCGCGGCGGCCTGCGCCTTGGCGAAGCTGGGGGCGAGCATCAGGCCGGCGAGCGCCGCCAGGCCGGTGAAGACGTCGCGGCGCGGCGCGCCCGAGCGGAGATCATCGACTGCCATCGCCCTTCACAAGCCGTGCGCCGCCCCGAAGGTCAAGGGCGGGAATGTGACGATTGATGTCGCGGGCGGTGGCCGCGCCGGGTGGCTCAGCCCGTCTTCGCCGCCCGGTTCACCTGTGCGGCGGCGTAGATCAGCGCCTTGAACGCGGCCTCATCGAGGGCCTCGCCCTGGCGGATGTCGATGGCGCGCCGGGTGTTTCCCTCCAGGCTGGAATTGAACAGCCCGGCGGGATCGGCCACCGCCGCGCCCTTGGCGAAGGTCAGCTTCACCGCCGCCTTGTAGGTCTCGCCCGTGCACACGATGCCGTCGCTCTCCCACACCGGCACGGCCCACTTCCATTCTTCGATCGCGTCGGGGATCGCCTCATGGATTAGGACGCGGACGCGGGCCATGACCTCGCCGCGCCAGTCGCCCAGACTGGCGATCTTCTGGTCGATCAGCTGCGAGGCGGGCCGGTCGTCGCCGGGGGTCCTCTTCTTCATCGGTCCTGCTCCCAAAGCGCGGTCGCGATCGCCGCTTGACCAAAACATAACCTCACGGTTATGAAACGATCAATAGCCGACGAGTTATGAATATGACGCCGACGCCTGAAGATCTTTTCCGGACCCTGGCCGACCCGACCCGCCGCGCGCTTTTCGAGCGGCTGTGCCGGGACGGCGAACAGACCGTCGGCGCGCTCACGGCCCAAGCGGGCGTCTCCCAGCCGGCCGTCTCAAAGCACCTGGCCCACCTCAAGCAGGCCGGCCTGGTCCGCGACCGGCAGGAGGGCCGCCAGACCCACTACAGCGCCCAGCCCGGAGCTCTGGCCCCCCTCGTCGAGTGGACGGGCCGAATGACCGGCTTCTGGGAGGCGCGCTTCGACAAGCTCGAGGATTTGCTCAAGAGGATGGATCAATGACCGACACCCGCACTGTCGCCATCGAGCGCGACTTCCCCTTCCCGCCGGAGAAGCTCTGGCGCGCCCTTACCCAGCCGCACCTGATCGAGGCGTGGTTGATGCAGAACGACTTCGCGCCCAGCGTCGGCCACCGCTTCAACCTGCGCGGCGAATGGGGCGGCGTGCTCGACTGCGAGGTGCTCGAGGTCCAGCCTCACCACACCTTGGCCTACACCTGGAACTTCGAGCACGAGGATCCCGCTTACGACCTGCGTAGCGTCGTGACCTTCACCCTCACTCCCACCGAAGCCGGCACGCACCTACGGGTGGAGCAGAGCGGCTTCCGCCCCGATCAGAAGCAGGCGTTCGGCGGCGCCCATCACGGCTGGAAGAGCTTCCTCGAAAAGCTCGAACGGGTCGCTGGCCGCCCGGACTGATCAAGGAGACACGCCATGACCGAAAAGCCCGAGCCCAAGCGCCTCTCCGGCGGCAATCCCCAGATCGCCAAGGGCTACGGCGACGCGCCCGTCCAGGCCTATATCGCCGCCATGCCCGGTTGGAAAAGCGAGGCGGGCCGCCGCCTCGACGCCTTGATCGAACAGGCTGTCCCGGGCGTGACCAAGGCGGTCAAATGGAACTCGCCCCTCTACGGGATCGAGGGCAAAGGCTGGTTCCTGGGCGTCCACGTCTTCGCCAAGTACATCAAGATCGCCTTCTTCAACGGCGCGTCCCTCGAACCTGTCCCGCCCGAGCCGTCCAAGCAGGACCGCGTCCGCTATCTCCACATCCGCGAGGGAGAGCCGCTGGACGAAGCCCGGCTCATCGACTGGGTGAAACAGGCGGCGGCACTGCCGGGCGAAAAGATGTGAGAGGCCGGCTCAGGCGCGGCTTGCCGGAACAGGCGTCTCGCCGCCCGCAGGCCGCATCTTCTTGACCGCCTTCTTCTTGCGCTTGGGCAGGCCGCTGGGATTGCCCCAGAAGGTCACCACAGCCAGCGTGCCCAGCAGCGTCAGGGCCAGGCCGCAGACCGTCATCACCAGGCGATAGGGCAGCCCCCCGACCTTTGCCGCGTGCAGCGGGAAATCGGCGTTGGCGATCCGAGATCCCAGGGGCAGGGTCTGGGCGTCGCGCGTGGCGACCATGCGGCCGTCGGCGGGGTCGAACCAGGCCATGGTTCGCCCATTGGGCAGCCACTCGGCCTGCTGGCGCAGGCGGATCGAGATCAGGCCGCCGGCCTTGGCCGGAGGGGTGACGATCCGCACCTCGGCGCCGGGATAGCGGGCCTTGGCCGCGCCGATCACCTTGGCCCAGTCGAGATCCTCGGCGAACTCGCCGCCCTCGATCCTGGGCGGGGCCGACGCCTGCTGCATGACCGACGGCGGGGTGAACGGCGCGCGCAGGGCCTGCGAGAACCACTTGAGGTTCATGGCCGCGCCGGTGGTCAGCGAGACGATCAGCAGCGGCGCGACCAGCACGCCCAGGTCGCGGTGATGATGGACGATGGCCGCCCGCTTCATCAGTCGTGGCCAGGCGCGAGCATGGAACATCCGCCGCGTCGGCCACCACAGGATCAGGCCGGTGACCACGAAGCCCAGCCCGACCAGGCCCGCGACGCCGGTGATGACCTTCCCCACGTCGCCGGCGAACAGGTAGTGGTGAAAGACGAACAGCCAAACCTCGGGGCGCGCCCATATCGAGGTCCAACCCAGGACGATCCGGCCGTCCTGATCGGCATAGGCGCCTTGCTGCTCGGCCTTGTAGCTCAGCCTGTTGAGGCCCTGCTCCGCCGTCGCCAGCACGATGGAGCGCGGACGGTCCTCGGCGGAGAAGACCCGGGTCAACGTCGCCGCCAGGGTGGCGGTGTCCTGCCGCTGGGCGTCGGTCGCGTGGGGCACGGTGGCGCGCAGCCAGGCGTCCTCGTGCACCAGCAGCGTGCCGGTCAGGCCCAGGAGCGCCAGCAGAAGGCCGATCAGGCCTCCTGCCCAGCGATGCAGCAGGCGCAGGGTCTTCATCAGAAGCGCGCTTCCCAACCGAGCGTCGCGGTGCGGCCGCGGCCGGCATAGAACTTGTCCCGCTGGGGCAAGGTCGTGTCCGAGTGGTAGGTGATGTACTGCTTGTCGAACAGGTTCTGGACACCCAGCGACAGCGCACCGACCGGCAGCTCGTAACGCACGAAGGCGTCGGCGACCGTATAGCCCTCGAAGTCGTCCTTGACCGCCGCGCTCTGCATGTCGCGCGACATGAACTTCTGCATCTGCAGGCGCATGGCCCACTTGCCGGTCTGGTAGTCGGCGGCCAGGTTCAGGCGATCGGGCGAGATGTTGGCGCCGTCCAGGTCGGTGTCGACCTTGCCGTCCCGATTGGTGTCGGTCTGGCCGCGCAGGCGGGCGTAGCCGGTCGAGACCTCCAGGCCGGGCACGGGCGTGCGGGCCTTCACGTTGACCTCCAGCCCCTCGATGGCCACGCCCTGGCGCTGGACGTCGAAGATGCCGTCGGCGTTGCGGACCAGGAACTGGCCGAACTTCGACTTGGACCAGAAGTAAGCCACGCTGGCGTCGAACGGGCCGCGCTTGAACTCGGCGCCGAGCTCGCGGTTGTTGGACACGATCGGCTCTACCGCCAGATAGCTTTCGACGTCGACATTGGGCACGTTGATGGCGCGCAGGATGCGGCCCACGTCCGGCACGGTGTAGCCTTCGGCATAGCTGGCGTAGAGGCGCACGCCCCCGATCGGCTCGTACACCGCGCCGCCATTGACCAGCGTGGCCTTGAACTCCGGATCGCCGCCGCTGACCTTGCGCGAGCCGTAGGAGGCCAGCGTGGTGAAGTCGTCGACCTTCAGCTGGACGTTCTCGAAGCGCACGCCCCCGGCCAGGCGCAGCTTGTCGTTCAGCAGGGCGTAGTTGCCCTGGATGAAAGGAGCGATGCTCTGGAACTTGGTCGGCGGCACCCATGCGCGGCCAGTGGCGGTCAGGACCTGCTCGGTGGTGTCGGTCAAGGCGTCCAGGCCAGCGGTGGCGATCAGCCCCTCGATGCCCGGCACGGCGCGCTCGTAGCTCATCCGCGCGCCCAGCTTGCGCGAACGGTTCGCGGACTGGTCGAACAGCGTGCCGATCGGCGCGATGCTCGCATCCTGGAAGGTGGCGCTGATGTCGCCGCCGAAGGTGTCGCGCGTGCGGTTGAAGAATAGCTGGGCGTTCAGCACGCCGCCGGCCAGGTCGTCGCTGACGAGGGACGCCGAGATCGTCTCGACGCGGTTGGCGGCCGGGTCGCCCGGCACCTCGCCGCGCAAGGCGGTCGTCGGAAGACGGATGGCGCTATCTCCGTCCGTCGGAAGGATCGCGGAGGCGGGCGTGCGTCCCGCGACCGTGGCGGTCACATAGTCGCCGTCGCCCTTCAGTTCGAAGCGGCTGCCGACCACGTCCAGGCGCGTGCTGGGGCTGAGCTGCCAGCCGAGGCGGGCGAACAGCGACAGGGTCTTGGAATCCTGCACATCGCCTTGGGCGGTATCCATGCCGATGCGCCGACCGTCGCCGTCATAGAAGGCGCCGCGGGTCTCGTAGGCGACGCCGGCGGTGGCGTCGAACGCGCCGCCTCGCCAGCCGACCAGGCCGGCGACCTTGCCGCCCACGGAGTCGCCCAGCTTGTGACCGCCCGTGGCCTGGACCAGCGTGCGGCCCGAAATCCCGTCCGCCTTGGGCGGGCCGACCGTGACCTGGTTGACCACGCCGCCGGTGGCGCCGATGCCCTGCAGGGCGTTGGAGCCGTAGATCAGCTCGACGCGGTCGATGAAGAACGGGTCGATGGTGTAGCCGTCGCGCGAGCCGTCGCGGATCGGCGTCGACTGCGGGATGCCGTTGATGGCGTAGAGCGGCGAGCGGCCGCGCAGGCTCTCGCCGGCGCCCGACAGCTTCTGGCGGGTGGGCGAGAACGACGGAGACAGGGTCGAGACGGCGTCGATGATCGAGCCGCTGATCATCACCTGCTGGTTCAGGGTCTCGCTGTCGACGACGTCCACCGTCAGGGGAAGGGCGCTGGCCGGCAGAATGGTGCGGGCGGCGGTGATCACGACCTGATCGACGTCGTTCGCCTCGCCGCGGGTCTGGGCGGCCGCCGCCTGGGCCAGGGCCGTCAGGCTGAGGCCCGCCAGGAAGGCCGCGCGCAGAGGCGCCTTGGAAACTTGTTTGGTCATGACGCCCTCGGAAGCGGCCTGGCTGGAAATGTCGCCGCCGTATGGTGCTATTGCAACTAAGTTGCAATAGCCAAGAGCGATGTCGTTTGATGCCGTGGCCTCCAGGCCACGCTCCGGTCTCCCCTCCTCGCAAGCCTCAAGCGGTTGTCCCTGCACCTTCACCGCCTCAACGGATCTGAAGGCTGCTCGTCGCCCAGCGTTCGATTGGGCAACCCGCAGATTGAGCGAACCCATGATCCGTCAGGAATGCGCCGATTTCGTTGAAAAAGGCCGCGCTGATCCGGCGGCTGCCAAGCGTACGGAACTGAGTAGCCCCGCCTTAGGCAGGTAAAGCGTCCAACGGGGCGATCACCTTGGCCATTTTGCGAAGGTTCTGAGCGGTTGCAGCCATTAGGAACTCATCGCGGGCGCCATTCGGGCCACGGAGCCGCAGCCGGTCTACCTTGAGGATGCGCTTGAGGTGGGCGAACAGCATCTCGACCTTTTTCCGCTCTCGCCGTGAGATTATATAGGCGTCGGTCTTGGCGATATCGCGCGCCCGGTCTCTTGAAGCCTCATAGATCGAACGAGTGACTTTGCGGGCGGGCGTGTTGGGTGAACAGCGGCTCTTCAGTTCGCACGCGTCGCAATCCTTCTTCGACGCGCGGTATCGATAGGTGTCGTCTGGTGGGGCGTTCGGCCGTGGCCTGCTAAAGGCGCGTCGGTTTCGCTCCAAAGTTTTCCCCGACGGGCACGTATAGGTGTCGGCGGCGCGGTCGTAGATGAAGTCGCTGCGTGCGAACGTCCCGTCATCGCGCCCGGATTTGTCGATGACTGGGATATGCGGCTCGATGCCTCGCTTTTCGACCAGCCAATCCAACATCTCCGCCGAGCCATAGGCGGTGTCCGCAGCCAGGCGATCCGGGCTCAGTTCATGGCGATCCCGTACCCTGTCGAGCATCGTGCGAACCGCGCCCACCTCCGCCTGACGCACCGGCGCTGTGGGTTCGACATCGACAATCACCGCGTGCTGCAGGTCGATCAGATAGTTGGTCGAGTACGCAAAGTAGGCCGGGCCCTTGTCCGCTCCGGTCCAACGCGCCGCCGGATCGGCCGGTGAGATGAACTTCGGCACGACGGGAGTCGCCGCGCCGAAGGCGGCGTCATCGAGCACGGCTAGATACTCATTGATCGCCCGGCTCGCAGCCGCCTTCGGCAAGCCCTCTGCACTGGGTACGCAGCGCTGACGGTTAGCGTCAGCCTTGATCAGGCTGGCGTCGGCGGCGAAGCCTTCTCCGCCGACCATGCCCTCGGCTATGCAGCGCTCCACCGTCGTCTCGAAGACGTGACGCAGCAGATCACAGTCGCGAAAGCGGCCATGCCTGTTCTTCGACAAGGTTGAGTGGTCGGGGACATCTCCGTCCAGGCCTAGGCGGCAGAACCAGCGGTAGGCCAGGTTCAGATGCACCTCATCACAGAGCCGCCGTTCAGAACGGATGCCGAAGCAGTAGCCGACGATCAGCATGCGGATCAGCAGCTCGGGATCGATCGATGGGCGGCCAATGGGAGAGTAGAAGGGCGCGACGTGAGCACGAACGCCCTCGAGATCGACGAAGCGATCAATGGCGCGAAGCAGGTGGCCTGCAGGCACGTGCCCTTCGAGCGAGAACTCGTAGAACAGAGCGCCCTGATCGATCTTTCGATCACCCATCATGGCCATGCCTCCTCGCTGCTACGGGAGTGAATCAGGCCCCACTTCATGCTTCAACAAGCGAGTTAGCCTTGAACGAAGAAGGTGATCAGGATGTCTCGGCGCGTAGTTCGCTGGCTGATCGTTGCGGCGGTCGCCGTCGTAGCTCTGGTCAGTGTCGCGGTGTTCGTGCGCCACTCCCCGAGCGTTGCCCAAGACGCATGTCTTGACGCCGGTGGGGCGTGGATCGAAGGAAAATGCCTGGGCCGCCCTTCAACCTAGCCGGCCTTTTTCAACACAATCCGCCAGAAGCGGTCATTGGCTGAGCGCCAGAAAGCGGACGCTCACATGCCAGCTCCTTCCGACCCGCTGAAGAGGTTTACCGGTCGCTCATCTTCCACACGCGCCGCTGCGCAGCGGCCTAAGAGGTGGCGGCGCTATCCGGCTCACGCGGTATCCGCACGCGCAACCGGCGCGCTCGCTCCTTGAAGGCCGCCTCGCCGCCCTCCAATATCTCACAGACACTCTGCCGGATGACCGGGTTCTCCAGGCCGCCGGAGACGTAGCGGATTTCAGGCAGTACGGTGCCCTGTCGCGGATAACAGGTCGCGACGACCACCTGATCCGCATCGGTGTTGACGACGAGGTTGGCGTTGTGGGTGACAATGAGCACCTGTCGCCGCGTCTTGGCGAACCGGAACCTCGGCACCAACTCGTCAAAGATCGACTTCGGGTCGAGGTTTTCCTCGGGCTGGTCGATGATGAGCGGCCGGAGGTCTTCGCGGTCGATGGCGAGATAGAGAAGCAGCAGCACAATCCCCCGCGTGCCGGGCGATAGCTGCTCGATGTCGGTCGTGTCGTACTGGACGCTATAGGCGACGCGGATATGGCCGACGCCATAGAGCCACCGCATCAGCGAGGCAGCCCATTTGCGGAAGGTGGCCCTGTCGGTGCGGTCCACATTCGCCTGGTCCAGGAAGTCCTGGCGGTGGGTCTGGAAAAACGTCGCCATGGCCTCTGCGACCTCTTCGGCAGTGCCGGTCTCCCAAACCTCCTTCAGCGCAAGGGTCGCGGCCGCCGCCAAGGTGCCACGCCCGCGGAACGCCCCTTGCTTGCGCACATCAAGCAGCTCCTCACCCGCGTCCGCCCAGGTCTGTACGTCGGCCGCTCGCCGCACAACGAAGGCCAGTTTGGCGAGCGCGCCCTGTTCGCCATCCAGGCGCGCCGCCAGCGGCGCGTAGAGGTCGGAGAGTTGGGCCTGTTCCTCTATCAAGGCCGCGAAGACGCCGCGATACGCCGCCTTGCGATCCTCAAGGAGCGTGCTGATGCGGTCCTGAGCGCCCTCCGCCTGGGCGATCTCGCGCTCGACCTTCGCCGCCGCCGCCTCATCGGCGATGATGCGTTGGGTGAGGTTGTCGTAGCGTTTGGCTCGTTCACGGTCGACACCGACCAAGGCCTGAAGCCGCGTCTGCTCGGCCCGCAGGACGGCGAGCGTGAGCTTCGACATGTCGGCACCGGTTTGGACATGAGGTCCTGCTCCGACAGGAGCGACACCGCGCAACGCAGTGATCTCGGCGTCCGCCTGGGACAGGGCCGATTGAATGGCTCCATCTACGTCGCCGCTGTAGTCCAGCTTGAAGCGGTCCCACTCAGGATCGGACAAGGCGGCTTCGCTATGCTTGGCCCTGAGCTGGCGCAAATGGCTGGCGGCGGCGACCGTTCGGAACGCAGCCACCTCTTCCTTCAGAGCCAGGACCGCGTTGCGACGTCGCTCCTGGCTCTCCAGCACCTGGGCGCGAGCTTCGACCGCCCGCGAGACCGCATCAAGCGCCGCGGCCCGTTCCGCATCCCCCTGAGTGATGAGCGCCGCGCGATCCGTCTTTTGGCGCGCGGCGCTGCCGAGAAGATTCTCGCGCTGAACCTTTAAGCCAGCAAGCGCGGCGTGCTTCTCGCGCTCCTGCTCAATCTCATTCGACAGCGCGTTCAAGGTCTCGGCATGACGCTCATGCGAGGCCCGGGCGCGCGCGGCCTTGGCGTCAAGCAGCTCGTCGAAGTCAGTCGCCCCGAGACGATCATCGGGCGCGTGCGCTTGGTAGATGACCCGATGGATCTCGGCCATCAGCTCGCTGGTGACGCCATCGGCGGCGCAGAGGCGGTCGACAAACTGCTGCGATAGGTACTGGACGCGGGGAGCGTCGAAGAACGCCTCGACGTCTGTCATCGTGAGGCTGTTGTTCGTGCTCCCGCCGTCGAGCCACGATAGCGCCGCCACCTCATTCTTCAGGCGAGGCCGGGCGCGATGCAGAAACGACTGCTCGTTCGGCTGCGAAGCGTAGGCGCCGGCGGCGACCAGATCAGCCAACGCGGTCTTTCCCGAGCCGCGCGCGCCGATCACGCAGATCAGGCCGCCATTGAGCGGCATGGCCGCTGCTGGCAACCAATCGGCGTCCCTGACTTCAAGGCCCGTCATGACCTGGGACGGTAGGGCGCCCTTGGGTGGTTCGGCGCCGATGAACACCCGATCTTCTGGCTCCAGCGCAGCCTGGCGCAGGCTCTCGAACACAGCGTCGCCCTTGATCCAGCACCGCCGATCCAGGTCAGGGTTCAGGACCTTCTGAAGGCCATGCGCGTCGCTGCCATGCAGGCAGGGCTTCCGGCCGTTGTAACGTGACTCCAGGTCATCGACCGACACCCCGTCCTTGCCCAACCAGAACAGGCGCTGGCGCGGCGTCGAGGCGAAGACGATGTGGGCGAACAACTCGATTTCGGCGCGCAGGGTGTCCAGCGCCGGGTCCCCCCCCAAACCAGCGGTGCCGTCACGATTACTGCCAGCGACAGCGATGAGGGCGTTCTCCTGAATCCAGGCGTTTTGTCGCCATGCGGTGCGGAGCTGTTTGAAGTCGGCCTTGAATTGGTTGGCCCCGTCGGCCAGCGCCGCCTGATCGTCGGTTTGGGCGGGGTTATAGCGACGACCGAGACGACGGAGGTCATCGGGGTCGCAATGAAAGGTCGTCTCGAACGCCTCAAACGTCAGGCCCTTGAGGAACTGGTTAGTCTTAGCGACGTGCTCGGGATCGTCGGGCGAGACCAGGAGGTGCAGATTGATCGACGGCCCTTTCTGCGTGCTGATGTTCAGCCTCAGCTCGACGTTGGGAAAGACCAGGGTGACGCCGGGGATGCGCCCCCTCGCCCGCTCCAGAAAGGTCTCGTAGGTCCAAAGCCCGAAGTAGTCGGTCACGCCCACGGCGGTCACGGGCAGATCGGCACCCTCGATCAGCTTCAGGTACGCATCCCACCCCTTGTCGCCGGCGGGATACTGGTCATTGAACAGCGTGCCCGGCGGATGGATGTGCGGCTCCCACCGACGCCATACCGATCCTTCAGGATCGCGTTCTCCTGTCCGATACCGTCCCAAGGTTTCCTCGCAGCTATGATTGGAGGCCGCACTTATCGCTTCTCGCGACACTTAAGGTTGTTCTACTCTGGGACCGCAGAAGAGAGAAATCGACATGGCGGTCGCGACCTTCCAGCAACTCAAGGATCGCCTGCACGATCCTGTGGCCGGCGCTCAATTCGCCGCGGCCTTCGCCGATGGCTACTTCGCCGTGGCGTTTGCGGCAACGCCCAAGTCTGAAGTCGATCAACTGGTCTTTGACGCGCTGGTCAAGGTCAAGATCATCGACCCGGATGGGCCGGTCTACACCATCGCGCGGGTGCTGAAGGTCACCCCGGCGAAGGCCCGGTCCATGCTCTTCCAGCACCAACTGCGCAACGACGACAGCGACCTTGACCAGGCCGTGCTTCGCACCCTGTCGCAGGCCAAGTTCAGCGTCGATGACAAGCGGCTGAGCTTCGGGGTCGAGTCACCGCTGATCCGCTCGGCGATCGAAGCCCGCCTGAAGACCGTGGGCGTCTTCAGCGACATCTCCCTCAGCGGAGAAATCCTGCGCGTCCCCACGAACCAGCTCGGCACCTTCGTCAGGGCGTTCATGTCCGGGGAGCGCGCGGAAGCACTGAGCAAGAAGCTGAAGGGCGTCGCCAACGACAAAGGCTTCGTCGACGCCCTTAACAAGTTCGGCAAGGACGTCGCGGCGGACCTGGCAAAAGACGCCACGAAAGAGGTGGCGCAAGAGGCGCTGGGCAGCCTCCTAGGCTGGATCGCCGAGGCCGCCAGCGGTGGCGTTGGCGTTGGCGAGCTGGCCGATGTCGTCTCAAACTACCTCCCGCAAGGCTAAGAGCCGCCCGTTGCACAACGTCCGCTACCAGTTTCCGGTCGGCCAAGGCTGCTTCCATGCAGGTCTGATCGGCGCGCACTTCGCAGCCGACCCGAAGGATGAGCAACCGCTCGCCGGCCCAGGTCTGCTCTATGTCTATGACTGCGGATCGCTGGCCAGCTACGCCGCAGAACGCAAGGCGGCGATAGACGATTTCCATCGGCAGACCGCGCGCGGCAAGATCGACATCCTGTTCCTCTCTCACATGCACGAGGATCACATCAGCGGGGTCGCTCAGCTTTGCGATCCGACGCATGGCTCGCAGGTCGATACCGTCGTCCTGCCGCTGTTGAACGTGATCGACCGGCTGATCTGCTTTGCGCGCGCGAGCGCCGAGACCGGCGGTCGAGAGGACGAGTTCATCCAGGCAATGGCGCTTGATCCCGTCGCGGCGATCTCCCGGTTCAATCCGCGCCAGATCATCGTCGTGAACAGAGGCGGCGAAGGCGGCGCGCCGCGCCCCGGCGAGTTCGGACCGGGGACGCCTGAAGGTCCATTCGACCAACCGGAACGCGACGAGCGCCGGGGCGACTGCAAATGGCAGATTGTTGGTCGCGGCTGGGTCCGGCGGAGAACGGCGACCGTCGCAGGTGCAGCCCAGGGTGATAGCCCGACCAGAAGTCTTCGAGATCGACGACACTCAGGCCTTTGCGATCCGCACCGGCACCGACCTCGCGATGACGTGGCTACTCGCGCCCTACGTCGATCAAGAGGTCAGTATTGCGCGCGATGCCTTCATCCAGGCAGCTGCCGATCTCTTCGGCATGACGCCCGACGCCTTCAAAACCGCAACGACTGACCCGACATGGCTCCTGGCCGCCGTCATCGACAACAAGTCGCTCCTCATCGAAGCCTACGCGACCATCGCGAACCTGAATGTGACGTCGCTGTCGCTCTACTCCGGCCCCTTCGACCAGCAGAGCGGATCTTGGTGGGCCAAGACTGGTAAGCTCTTCTACAGTGACCGCTTCGCCGCGGACCTGGGTTGGTTCGGCACCGGCGACGCAGACTTGAAGAAAATGGCGCGACGGGACGCCTTCAAACAGCACTACGCCCCCTACCTAAAGCAGGCGCAGACCTTGTTGCTGCCGCACCACGGATCGGAACACAATTTCCATCCCGAGCTGCTGACGGCCATTGAACCCGGCCTGATCTTGGCCTCAGCTGCCCCGCACGGCAAATGGCGACATCCCGGCACCGCCGTTGTTCAAGCCGTGGCCTCAACTGGCCAACCCTTATGGGTGGTGACCGAAGCGGAAGCCTCGCGCATAGTAGAGTTCGCGGAGCTGATCCTCCCCTGAAGCGGCCGACTGGCTACCTGGAGCAGATTGGGCACCTCGTCCGCCCACATAGCTGTGGTGGCTGGCGCACGCTCACGATGCGAAACGCAGCTTTGCTCGGTTGAGTTGGGCCAAAGCGCTTTCCCGATTTCGGACCTTCCCAACGGAAGCGATGAGCCGAAAGGAGAAAAGAGGCCCCGGGGTTCGAACCCTTCAGCCGTCAACAGACAAGGCCGGATGCCATCAGGCGCTCGCCGCAGCCGAACTCGGCACTGAGGCGCTGTTCACCTGAACCTTCACCGCCCCGGCCCGTTGTTGCGGTCCTCAGCCGGGAGCGTATCTCATGACCGTATCGTCCATTCGCCGCGACCACATCTCGCGTCCCATCTACCACTGGGCCAAGTCGGTCCTGCCGGAGATGTCGGACACCGAGGCCGAGGCGATTGAGGCCGGCGACACCTGGTGGGACGCCGACCTGTTCACCGGCGCGCCCGATTGGGACAAGTTCCTGGCCATTCCCCCGGCTGCCCTGACCGCCGAGGAGCGCGCCTTCATCGACGGGCCGGTCGAAGAGCTATGCGCCATGCTCGACGACTGGGCGATTACCTGGAAGGACCAGGACCTTCCGCCCCAGGTCTGGGATTTCCTCAAGCGGGAGCGCTTCTTCGGCATGATCATCCCGCGCCGCTACGGCGGGCTGGAGTTCTCGCCCTTCGCCCATTCGGAGGTGGTGCGGAAGATCTCCACGCGCTCGGTGGCCGCCGCCGTGACCGTGATGGTCCCCAACTCTCTGGGTCCAGGCGAGCTCCTCATGCAGTTCGGCACCGACGCGCAGCGCGAACGCTGGCTGCCGCGCCTGGCCGACGGCCGCGACATCCCCGCCTTCGCCCTAACCAGTCCCGAGGCCGGCTCCGACGCCGCCTCCATGACCGACGAGGGCGTGATCTGCGAGGGTGAGCATGAGGGCCGCAAGGTCCTGGGCATGCGTCTGAACTGGAACAAGCGGTACATCACGCTCGGTCCGATCTCGACCGTCCTGGGCCTGGCCTTCAAGCTGCGCGATCCGGACGGCCTGCTGGGCGGCGAAAAGGACCTGGGCATCACCGTCGCCCTGGTCCCCACCGACACCCCCGGCGTGGTCATCGGCCGCCGCCACCTGCCGTCCATGCAGGCCTTCATCAACGGCCCCAACGAGGGCCATGACGTGTTCCTGCCGCTGGACGCCGTGCTCGGCGGGCCCGAGCGCATCGGCCAGGGCTGGATGATGCTGAACGCGGCCCTGGCGGCCGGGCGGGGTATTTCCCTGCCCTCCTTGTCGGCGGCCGGGGCGGCCCTGGCGGCGCGAACAACCGGCGCCTACGCCCGGGTTCGCCAGCAGTTCCGCATCCCCATCGCGCAGTTCGAGGGCGTTCAGGAGCGTCTGGCCCGCATCGGCGCCAACGCCTATCTGCTCGACGCCGCCCGCCGCTTCACCTGCGCGGGCCTGGGGCTGGGCCACCACCCGTCGGTGATCTCGGCGATCATGAAGCATGGCGCCACCGAGCGGATGCGCGTCGCCGCCAACGACGCCATGGACGTCCACGCGGGTAAGGCGGTGATCGACGGGCCGAACAACTATCTGGGCAACTTCTATCGCGCGGTGCCGGTGGGCATCACGGTGGAAGGCGCCAACATCCTGACCCGCAGCCTGATCGTCTTCGGCCAGGGCGCCATTCGCGCCCATCCGTACATCCTGGACGAGATGCGGGCCCTGGCGAACGAGGACATGGCCAAGGGCCTGGCCGAGTTCGACGCGGTATTCTGGACCCATGTGGTCCACACCCTGCGCACCGCACGCCGCGCCTTTGTCAGCGCCTGGACCGACGGTCGCCTGGGGGCCGCGCCCGACAGCGGCCCGGCCCGCCGCTACTACCGCCGCATGGGCCGCTACGCCGCTGCCTTCGCACTCGCCTCCGACATGGCGCTGCTGACCATGGGCGGCTCACTGAAGCGCCGCGAGATGCTGTCGGCCCGCTTCGGCGACATCCTGTCGGAGCTCTACCTGATGAGCGCCGCGCTGAAGCGCTGGGAGGACGAGGGCCGCCAGACCGACGACCTGCCCCTGCTCGACTACGTCATGCAGGACGGCTTCCTGACCATCGAGCGGCGTCTGAAGGAAATCCTCGACAACTTCCCCAGCCGCCCGGCCGCCTGGCTGCTGAAGGTCTTTGTCCTGCCCTTCGGTGTCATCCGCAGCGGCCCCAGCGACCGCACGGTGCGCGCCTGCGCCCACCTGATCACCGAGCCGTCGCCCACCCGCGACCGTCTGACCGAGGGCGTCTTCGTCAGCGAGGGAGCGGTGGCGCGGCTGGAGTCGGCCTTCCACCAGGTGGTCGACACCCAACCCATCCACGACCGCCTGCGGACCCAGAAGATCCGCGACTGGCGCGTCGCCGCCGACCAGGGCCTGCTGTCGGAGGACGAGCGCCGTCTGCTCCAGGCCGCCGATGAAGCGGTCACCGCCGTCCTCGCCGTCGACGACTTCTCGCCCGACGAATTGAAGCGCGGCCAGCCCCCTGCCGCGCCCCGAAAGCAACGCACGCCACAGCTTGTGGAATAAGGGGTCTTGCGATCCTTCGCCGGCGAACCATCTAGGACGGGAAGCCGACAGAGGGAGGACGACCATGAGCGCCATCGAATGCACGATCCGCAAGCTCGAAACGCGCACGGACTCCCTGATCGCCGGCTCGCTGGAGCGTGACCTGATCAACGCCGAGATCGCGTCCTTGCGCGTTCTGCTGGAAGACGACGCCAGCCTGGCCGAGCAGGTGATGACCTTCCGCCGCCACACCCGCCGTGATCGCGCCACCCGCGACCGCAGCTGGAAGCAGGACGCCTGAGCCCCGGCGAGGCGTTCTCCCCAGCTTCCGGAACAACCTGAGCTTTAAAGACGTTCGGAACCTGCATAGGTATGGCAGGCTTGTGCGGGTTGTCCCGTATGGGGCTTGCGAGTTCTGGGGCTGATGGAAACCAACGCCGACTTCCACGTCGAGACGACCGAGCAGGGCGCGACCGCCGTGCTGACGGGCGACTGGACGGCCACGACCCTGGAGGACGCCCCTGCCCGCCTGTCGCAGGCGGTGTCGGGCAATGACGCGGCCGTCTTCGACCTGCGCCAGATCGGCCGCTTCGACACGGCCGGCGCCTATGCGGTCATCCGCGCCGGCTGCGACGTCGAGAAGAAGAAGATCGTCTCGCGGCCCGAGACCCGCCGCCTGCTGACCCTGGTCGACAACGCGGTCAAGGCCGAGCCGACGCCGACGTCGAAGCGTCGCGGCACCTCCGATCTGGTCGAGCGCCTGGGCCGGGGGGTGTTCAACCTCGGCCACGAGTTCTGGGAGACCATGGGCTTCATCGGCCATCTGATGATGGCCATCGTCCGCAGCTTCGCCAATCCGCGGCGGATCCGCTGGGCGGCCATCGTTTCCATGGCCGAGCGCGCGGGGCTGGACGCCATCCCCATCGTGGCCACCACCACCTTCTTCATCGGCGCCGTCGTCGGCTTGCTTGGCGCCAACATGCTGACCCAGTTCGGGGCCCAGGTGTTCGCCGTCGAGTTGATCGGCATCGCCGTCCTGCGCGAATTCAACATCATCATCACCGCCGTGCTGCTGGCTGGCCGCTCCGCCTCCGCCTTCGCCGCCGAGATCGGCTCGATGAAGATGCAGCAGGAGATCGACGCCATGCAGATCCTCGGCGTCGATCCGTTCGAGGCCCTGGTCCTGCCGCGCTTCCTGGCGCTGCTGATCATGATCCCGCTTTTGACCTTCGTGGCCACCTTGGCGGGCCTGGCCGGCGGTGTGCTGGTCACCTGGAGCGTGCTGGACCTGTCGCCCGGCTTCTTCTTCCAGCGCATCGTCGACAATGTCGGCGCCACGCATTTCTGGGTCGGCCTGTCCAAGGCGCCCGTCATGGCCGCGGTCATCGCCTGCATCGGCTGCCGCCAGGGGCTGGAGGTCGGCAACGACGTAGAAAGCCTGGGTCGGCGGGTGACGGCGGCGGTGGTGCACGCGATCTTCTCGATCATCCTGATCGACGCGATCTTCGCGCTTATCTACATGGAGCTCGCCATATGAGTTCCGACGAACAGCACCTGAGCGACGACGAGCTGCTCGACGAAAAGGCGCCGCCGGTCCAGATCAAGGGCTTGGTCTCGCGCTTCGGCGACAACGTCATCCACGAGAACCTGGACCTGACCGTCCGTCGGGGCGAGGTGCTGGGCGTCGTCGGCGGCTCGGGCGCGGGCAAGTCGGTGCTGCTCAACACCATCATCGGCCTCAAGCAACCCGACGGCGGCGAGGTCAAGCTGTTCGGCCAGGACACCCAGCGCGCCTCGCGCCGCCGGTGGAGCGCCATCGAACGCAAGTGGGGCGTGCTCTTCCAGCAGGGCGCCCTGTTCTCGAACCTGACGGTGCGCGAGAACGTCGCCGCGCCGCTCTACGAGCACACCGACCTTCCCAAGGCCGAAGTCGAGCAACTGGCCGACCTGAAGATCGCCTTGGCCGGCCTGCCGGCCCGCGCCGGCGCCCTGAAGCCCGCCGAGCTGTCGGGCGGCATGCGCAAGCGCGCCGGCCTGGCCCGCGCCCTGGCCATGGACCCCGAGCTTTTGTTCCTGGACGAGCCGACGGCGGGCCTGGACCCCATCGGCGCGGCGGCCTTCGACGAGCTGATCAAGGACCTGTCCGACAGCCTGGACCTGACGGTGTTCATGATCACCCACGATCTGGACAGCCTCTACGCCATCACCGACCGCGTCGCCGTCATCGCCGACAAGAAGGTCGTGGCCGCGGCGCCGATCTCGAAACTTGAGCGTTCCGATCATCCGTGGATCCAGGAGTATTTCCTGGGCAAGCGCGGACGCGCGGCGCAAACGGCCCGTCAGGCGGGCTAGGGAAAGACGAGTACGATGGAGAGAAACGCCAACTACGGTCTCGTCGGGATCATCTCCCTGGCCCTGTTCGTGGGCCTGGTGGTCTTCGTCGTCTGGCTGGCGCGGCTGCAGTTCAACCGCGAGTACGACCAGTACGACATCCTGTTCATCGGCCCCGTGCGCGGCCTGTCCGAGGGCGGCGAGGTCCACTTCAACGGCATCAAGGTCGGCGAGGTCACCGAGATCGGCCTGGACAAGCGCGACCCCAACCGCGTCATCGCCCGCGCCCGCGTCACCTCCGACGTGCCGATCCGCACCGACAGCTACGCCACGCTGGAGCCGCAAGGCATCACGGGCGTGAACTACGTCCAGATCACCGCCGGTCAGCCGACCAACCCGCTGCTCAAGGACACGGTGCCCGACAACCAGATTCCGGTCCTGCGCACCCAGCGCAGCGCCCTTTCCGACCTGCTGGAAGGCGGCGGCACGGTGCTGACCCGCACCATCGAGGCCCTGGACCGCGTCAACCGCGTCCTGTCCGACGACAACATCAAGACCTTCAGCGCCAGCCTCGACGACGTCCAGGCCGTGACCGCCGAGCTGCGCGAGCGCAAGGCGATCATCGCCGACGCGCAAAAGGCCCTGCAATCCATCGACGCCTCGGTCCAGTCGGCCCAGAAACTGATCGAGAACACCAACAGCCTGGTGGACGGCGACGGCCGCAAGACCCTGCGCGAGCTGAGCAGCGCCGCCAACGAGATCTCGCTGGCCGCCAAGGACGTGCGCGGCATGGTCAACGAGCTGAAGCAGCCGACCAGCGAGTTCGCCCGCCAGGGCCTGCCCCAGCTGACCAGCGCCATCGTCACCCTGCAGGACGCCGCCGAATCCCTCGACCGCCTGGTCGGCCGGGTGGAGCAGAACCCGCGCACACTCGTCAGCAAGTCGCCCGCCAAGGAAGTGGAGATCAAGCCGTGACCCCCTCGCGCACCTTCAGGGCCCTGGCGCTGACCGCCGCCCTCGCCCTGCCGCTTGGCCTGGGCGGCTGCATCTCGCTGTTTCCGAAATCGGACCCGGCCCAGATGTACCGCTTCGGCGATACGCCGGCGGCCGACGCGCCAGCCGGCAATGCGGGCGATGTGATTGGGGTGCTCAAGCCGCCCAGCAGCTTCACCCGCCCGGCCGCCGGCGACCAGATCCTGACCATCTCCCCCGGCGGCGAGGCGGCGTATGTGGCCGAAGCCCGCTGGATCGCCCCCGCCATCGTCCTGTGGGACGAGGCCGTGCAGAAGGCCTTCGACGCCAATCCCGGCGCCGCCCGCCTGATCGCCCGGGGCGAGCGCCAGTCGGCCGACATGGCCATGCGGCTGGACGTGCGCACCTTCGAGGCGCGCTACGATAACGGGGAGAAGGCCCCGCCCGCCGTCACCGTCTCGGTGCGCGGCGTGCTGCTGAAGACCGCCGACCGCACCTTGCTGGACGACCGCATGTTCAGCGCCACCGTCCGCGCCGCCGACAACCGCCAGGGCCCCATCGTCGCCGCCTACGACCAGGCGACGGCGAAAGTGCTGGCCGACATCGTCGCCTGGACCAACACGCAGGGTAAGCGGGCGAAGTAAGGCGCGGGGCCGGATGCAAAACGCCGGCCGCTAGCCTTCGAACAGCGCGCGAACTTCGTCGTCCAGGGAAGGGTTCGTGTCACACGAAATCCCGAGCTTGCCCTTCATGAAGCCAATGCGCGTGGCGGGGGCCGCCACCTTGGTCGTTATGGGTAGCACACGGGCGATCGCCACCCCGTTACGGGTGAGAACGAAGCCTTCGCCACTTGCCGCCGTCGCCGCGATCAGCGCTTCGAAGTTGGCTCTGGCCTCGTCGATGTCGATCGTCTTCATGAAGGCTCAGGCCCCAGTCCCGTCGGACGGTACAGGCACAAGGCCATCTCGTCGAACCCTGGGCGGTGATTGGGAACACTTAAGCTTCGCGCACGCTTAAGCCTCACACCGCGGCGCAGCCGCCTAACGAGGCTCTTCCATGTCACTTCTGATCTTCGCCATCATCGTCCTGGTCGTCGCCGCGCTCATCGCCTGGGCCGTGCAGAAGCTGCCCTTGCCCTCGCCGTTCAACCAGATCATCCAAGCCCTGATTCTCATCGCCGCCGCCGTGGTCATCGCCCAGCGCGCGGGCCTGTTCTAGCGCTTCGTTTCGGCGCCCCGGCTCACCGCGCCGGGGCCGCCCGCCGGCCGCCGCCGGTCACGGCCAGCGCCGAGGCCAGGGTCAGGGCGTCCTCCACCAGGCCGCTCGGCGTCTGGCCATAGCGGCGCAGGGCCCGCATCCGCAGGTCAAAGCCCACATAGGCCCCGATCACCGCCGCCGCCGCGCCCAGGGCCGCTCCTGACCGGCGATGCCCCTGCCGCGCCACCGCCGCCCCGGCGAAGGCCCCGGTGATCAGCCGCACCGCCATGCCGATCGGCACGATGCGGTCCGGCGCGGACTTCATCTTGTCTCCGCCCATCTCCGCCGCCGCCAGGCCGGCCAGCCCCGTCGCCACGATGGGATTGGACAGCAGCGGCAAAGGCGCCGCCCGCCCCCGCCGCGCGGCGTGCGCCACCACGGCGATGGGAGTAAGCGACCGCTGGCCGGTCGCCAGGCCGATGAGGATGGAGCGGATCATGGGAGCCTCGCGGTTGGGGTCTGAATCCCAACGGGCGAGGCATGAGGTTGGGTCCGTCGCCTCGCCAATCCCTCCCCCACGCGTGGGGGAGGGATCAGAACGAAGCCCAGGACACTCCGTGTCCGTCCCTCCGCCTTGACGGGAGAGGCAGGCGGACGAAAGGCGCACTCAGAAGGCCAGCCGCTCCGGCGCCCGGACGCGGAGGATTCGCAGCGGACGCTCCCGTCCGTCGCGGTCGGGCCACGAGATCTCCTGGCCCGTCGACAGGCCGATCAGGCCCGCCCCGACGGGCGAGGTGATCGACACCTTGCCGGCGGCGATGTCGGCCTCGCGCGGATAGACCAGCACCACGGTGCGGCGCTGGTCGCGGCCCTCGTCCACGAACTCGACGACGGCGTGCATGCGCACGACATCCGCGGGCAGCGCGTCGTCGGAGACGATGGCGGCGCGTTCGATCTCCTGCAGGAGAAGCTGGGCGCCGCCGGCGGGAAGGGTCTGCTGGGCCAGCAGGGTCAGGCGGTCGGCCTCGCTCTCGGCGAGGACGATGGGCGGCCGCGCGCGGGCGGCCTCGAGGCGTTGCATGATGTGCTCGTTCAATCGGGAGGGGCCGGCGGCGCCGGCGGTCAGGCGATCATCCCCGGACGTCGCGCGGCTGCGCGCATCCGGGGCTAGGAGCCTGCCTGAAGGCTCCCGCCGTGATGAAAGAACCGCCGAAATGCCGGACGTGAGCACATGACGCCA
This sequence comes from Caulobacter sp. 73W, assembly GCF_041021955.1. Lineage (GTDB taxonomy): Bacteria > Pseudomonadota > Alphaproteobacteria > Caulobacterales > Caulobacteraceae > Caulobacter. Next base: position 3,359,879 of record NZ_CP158375.1, on the reverse strand, counting down.
AGGGTGGGCGGGGCTGGTCTGTTTGTCAAACCGTGCGGATTGATCCGATGCGGCGTCGGCAGCCGCCGCGGGCGGTTCAAACCCCGCCTCGCCGAACGCATCGCCGAGCCGACCTCGTCGCACGCGCGCCACGCTCAAAGCGTTTGGCGACTTTGGGTTCATGGCGACGATCCCGCGCGAACGCACCCCATGCTCGACGCGCCCGCCTCGATTCATTCGACAAGCCGGCTCGATCGTTGGGTGGTCTGACCGCTCTCGTCGCCGCACTTGGCGGACATGGCGCGGCCGCTCAGGAATGGGCCGTGCGTGGCGCAAGGTCGACGAAGATGCCGCCGGTGGCCCGCCCAGCGCACGCGAGGGCGCCTGAGCCTAGGCGACGCCCCAAAATGAGCAACGCTTCGCACACCGCTTCCGCCGGGCCATGATAGTCAAAAGCATCAGGCGAAAGACGACGGCAAGATCAGCAAAGATGATCATTCATAGATTGGCGCAGCTTCGACTAACGGAATAAATCTGCAGCAGGTGTCCAAGTTGATGCCGCATCGCATTGCTTTGTCTCGAGCATCCAGCCCAAGCGACTACCGCCCGGGGCGATCGGGCTTTCTTTAAAACAGCGGCGTCAGCACGCGGGGCGCCCCTGCCTCGCGGCTGCACGCTCGCGCTCTACCGAGGTTAGCTTCAGATGGCGATTTACAGAGTGACCAATGCCAATCCGCTGGGGCCGGGCTCGCTCGCCTCCACCGCCATTGAGGCCGGACGCGATGAGCAGGACGACATCATTTTGTTTTCCCTGCCTTCAGGCAGTCGGTTGGAGTGGGCGACTGGGTGGGTCGACTATGGCCTCACTCTGAACGGAAGCGGCGCACCCAACCTTAGCATCACGCTCCCGGCGGCTATAGTTGGAGTGACGCTTGCGTTCGAGGCGCTTCATCTCGACGGGCCGCTGCATCTCAGCGGCAAGATGGTCGAACTCAGGCCCGGGGTGACACTGGACGGACCGGTCACGTCGGAACTTGACGTCCTTGCCCTCACTTTCTCGGGCGCCACCGACGCGGATTTCGATATCAGGCGCGGCGGCCTTTGGATCAGCGCCGCAAGCGCGTTGACGATGAGCGGCGACATAAGCGGAGCCGGCACGTTTTACGTCTCGTCCGAGGCCACGCTTTCCGGCCGCAACAGCCTCACGGGACGCACGTCCGTGGAAGGCGTTCTGCGCCTGACTGGCGGCGAAGCAATCGCCGACGGAGCCGCAATCGACCTGGTGGCCAACGGTCGACTGATCATTGAAGACGCCGAGACGATCGGCGCTCTCAACGGCGGCTACCAAGGTGTCCTCGAACTTAACGGAGACCTCACCTTCAAAGGGTCGGGATCAAGCACTTTCCTTGGACTGGTGACGGGGTCAGGCGGCCTCGAAGTGCAAACCGGCCACACCCTGTCGCTTCGAGCGCGGAACGATTTCGCGGGCGGGCTAACCATCGCCGGGGGAGAGGTCCGCATGGAGGCCGGCTCGCAAGGCAGCGGAGACATCGTTCTGGACGCTGGCAAGCTGACGACCTTTGGCGCTGCCGAGCTTCTGAACGAGGTCATCATTCGCCCGGACGGCGGGTTGTTCGACAATTTCAGCGTCCTGACCTTGGGGGGACGCCTAAGCGGATCGGGTCGGCTGACGAAGGCGGGCGGCGGCGAGCTTTTTCTTAAGGAGGGCGGCGACTTCACCGGCGACATTCTGATCATCCAAGGCGCCCTGCGCACCGGAAGCGACGCCTTGAGCATGTCCACCAAGGTGACGATCCGGGGCGGAGCGACGTTCATCGCCGCGGGGACGGCGGTCGGTTCTGTGAACGTCGCGGGGACCTTGCAGCTTGAAGGGCGCGTCGCGGTGGCGGGCGCCGCCGACGACATCGTCAGCGGCGCGATCACCGGGGCTGGGTCCTTGCTGAAGACCGGGGGCGGCAAGCTGACCCTGAGCCACAGCAACACCTTTCTGGGCGGGCTGAAAATCGCCGACGGCTCAACCTTGCTCGTGACCGCCGATGGGGCCGCCGGCGCCGGAACGCTGACCCTTGATCAAAGCACCTTGGCGACCGAAGCGGGCAAGAACGTCTCGCTGTCGAACGCTGTCGCGTTCATCGACGCGATAACCATCGATGCGCTGGGCGACAGCAATCTTATGCTCTCCGGAGCCGTCAGCGGCAGCGCGACGATCGTGAAGGAAGGAGCCGGCACGCTGATCTTGAGCGGCGCCAACACCTATGCCGGAGAGCTGCGCATCACCGATGGCGTGGTCGCCGCCCGAGCCGCCACGGCCCTTGGGACGGCATCGATCGAACTGTCCGCGATGCTGGACCTCCAGGGCGGCATCGCGATCGGCAACGACATCAAGGTCGAAGGGGAAGGCGTGCTTGGCAGTGCCGGCTCCACCAACACGATCAACGGCCAGATCAGCGGATCGGGCCATCTGATCATTCGCGCGCCGAACAACCTCGAAATCGCCGGGGACAGCGTCCATACCGGCGCAACCACCATCGAAGTCGGCATCCTGGTGTCGAGAAACGGCGACGCCATCGGCGATACCAGCGCTCTGACCATCGACACGAGCGGGCGTCTGTTCCTTCACCGCGACGAAACCGTGGGAAGTCTCGCGGGTGGAGGAATGGTGCAGTTCCTGACCGCCAGCGACCTGACCGTTGGAGGCGACGACAGCTCCACGACCTTTTCCGGTCAGCTCATCGAGCCGTCTGGGCGCCTGATCAAGATTGGGACGGGCGTCCTTACCCTGACCGGCGACAATGCCGGAACAAGCGCCTATGGCGCCCCCGAGGACGCCGGCGCCTCTGGAACGGTCATCGAGGGCGGCACGGTTCGCATCGGAGCCGGCGGCGCCTTCGGGATGATCCGGGGCAACGTGCTCAACAACGCACGCCTGGTCTTCGACCGGTCCGATGACGTTCGGTTCGGCGCCCTGGGAGTCACCGAGAGCGGCGTCATCTCCGGAACCGGAAGCCTGACCAAGGCTGGCGCTGGCGCCCTGCGCCTGGAAGGCGACAATACGTTCACGGGTCCCACCGTCGTCCAGGCCGGCACGCTTTCCATAGGCGGCAAGCACGCCTCGTCGATCACGGTCGCTTCGGGAGCCACCTTGACGGGCGACGGTAAGATCAGCGGCGCCGTAAGCGTGCAAGGCGGCGGCTTCTTGGCCGTCGAGTACGGCGCGGGCGCGCTTGAAATCGGCGACCTGAGCCTCGGCGACGGGTCCCTGTCGTTCGGGTTGGGCGGAACTGGAACAACGGCCGCCCGACGCCTGGACGTGACAGGATCGGTCTCTCTGGACGGCGGGATACTTCGCCACTTCGTCCTGTCCGGCTTCGCCGCAAGCCCGGACCAGACGATCCTCCTCATCGACAATGATGGGACCGACGCGGTGAACGGGACCTTTGAGGGTCTCGCGGAGGGCGCTGTCGTCGAGATCGACGAGACTGATTTTCGGATCAGCTATCGGGGCGGCGACGGCAACGACATCACCTTGCGCTCAGCCGCGGCGCCGGCTCCCGAGCCCGAGCAAGGGCCCGAAACCGGGCCGGAGCCGCAACCTGAGTTCACCGCGCCACAGATCCGCGAGCTCTTCGCCGCCGCGGCGGGCTTCGCCTCAAACTCTCCCAAGGCCCAGGCCAGCAACATCACCTTGGCCGACGGCACGGTTGCGCCCAACCCTGCCTTCGAGGCCGCCATGCGGCTGGCGCGCCTGATCGCCCAGTTCGAAGCGGGGATCATCGACCGAGACGGTCTGATCGAGGGTGTGACGGATATCTCAGCGCCGACTTCTGGCGTGGCGCTGCAGGCCTACCAGTTCTTCACCGGCCGCACGCCGACCATGAGCGGCATGGGCTGGCTTATCGATAGCGCCTCCAACGCCAACGACCTGACCGATCCCTATTACGCCCGCTTCAACGAAGTGAACCGCTTCATCAACTTCGCGGTCAATCTCGGCGTGCAGGGCGAAGGCCGCGCCGCCTTCGAGGCCAAGTTCGGCGCCTTGGATTTCGCGGCGGCCGTGCGCCTGGCCTACGACATGGTGATCGGCCTCGATGATGCGCGTGCGGCTGGGATCGATGTCGGCGCGGCGCTCGCATGGATTGCTAGCCAGGAGGGCTATTTCGACGCCTTCGCCGGCTCCGACCTTGGCGGCAAGGCGGCCATGATCGGATACATCATGCAGGCTGGCCTGGAAGGGAGGGTCGGCCGTTACCACGAGGCGACCCGCGACTTCATCAACTCAAGCTTCGAAGGCGCTCCCGCCTATCATGTCGATCTGGTTGGGGGGCAACACCTGGGAGGCTGATGGTCTGAGCAGAACGTCCACAACGAGGTGCGAAACGCCGCAGACGCCGTCCGATGGCGCGCCGCGCCGGACGCGTCAGGCCTTCTCGATCCAGGTCGACAGGACGCCCGCGCGATCAAGTCGGTTAAACAGCCGGCGAAGATCGATCGCGTTGGACTGGATCGCCTCGATCACGGTTGGGATCATCGTGTCAGGGCAGACAGCCACGACGCCTGTCCGGTCCTTGCGGATCAGCCCCTTCTTGCTCAGGCCGTCGATCTGACGCCGGACCGTCTCGTAAGGCAGCTTTGCGCCGCGCGCCACTTCGCGGGTCGAAACCGGTCGACCCGTCGCGCCGCGCGTTTCGATCCAGTTGACAAGCCCTGGCCCGTCGATGTCTCGCAGATTGCACACGATGGTTTCACCGATGCAGGCGAGGCCCAGGACACCTCCGCAGATGTCCATCAGGTCCTGCACACGTCGAAGCGTGTACTCGGACGTGGCTCGGCCAACGACGCGGACAAGGGGCGCCTCGCCAGCAGCGGGCTCGGCGCTCGGTGCGGGCGCGGCGCCCAGCATGCGCATCAAACGGTAAAAGGCGGCGGTGCGATCGTAGTTGGCCATCTGAATAGACTTGTAGGTCGGCGAGGCGATGCCTGCGTCAGTGGCGATCAGGCCCTTCGGGCCGACCCGCACCTTGCCGTCCTGCACGAGGCGCTTGATCCGCCGCCTGGCCGTTTCCGGCGAAATCGACAGGGATTGGGCCACGGCGTGGGTGGTGATCGGTCGTCGCAAGGCTTCAGGCGCATAGCTGTCCGCGTCGCCAAAGGCGACGCCCAGCCGCGGCTGGGCATCCAGCGCCCCGAAATTCGCGTCGACGATCGCCCCGAAAATGAACGTGTCGAGGAACTCCTCATCGCCGCGCAGCGTGAAGGTGTAGTCCCGCGCGAATGCGATCGAGGCCAGGACGACATAGGCGGCTCTCAGGTCGGCAGGCATCGGCCCTCACGGAAAAGGACCGCACTTTGATGCGTCGCGACGCTTCCATCCACCACGACACTACCCATGATGAGACCTTTGCGGCGCACATTCGGGGATCGTGCGAAAAAAGACGGCGCGCCGCGCAAGGCGAAGGAGGATTGGGTGATGCAAGCCCATGCGTCCCCTCACGACCGAGACGATCCAGTCCGCCCAGACCCCAGAAGGGATGAAACTCTTCCAAGCCCCTCCAGATCAGCCGTGGTCGGCCCGTCAACCTCGGGCCGGAGAGCCTGCGTGCTGGCGCACATGGAAACGCTCCGGGTTGAATGAGATGATCGCCCTCTTCGATGGTTTCGGCGTCGCTGGCGCGAAGGGCCGCGGGCTTTTTCAAGGGGAAGCTACAGCAGCGCCCTCTGCGGGGTTTCCGGCTTCGTCTCCGGCGCGATCTCGCCCCGCTGGCGCAGTTCGGTCTCGGCGCTGAAACGCAGATTGATGTCGCGGTCCCGGGCGAACGCCTTGAGCTCCGGCTCCTCCAGTTCGCGCCACGCCCGCCCCCGCCGCGGTCCGCTGGGCACGCGCGGCAGCAAGCCTGGCTCGGCGCTCCAGGCCAGCAGTTGCTCAAGCGACGCTGCGTTCAGCTGGTCGCGCAGGTGATGGGCTGTGACATAGGCGTCCGGCATGGCCCGGTGGGCCGGCAGGCCGGTCTGGTGATCCAGCCCCTCGGGCATCCGCTGGTATCGCAGCATCTGGTTGGAGAAGCCCGTCAGATGTGGCCACAGGCGAAGGGCGCACTTCCAGGTGCAGATCCAGGGCGCCCCGCCGGTAAGGCGCGGCGTGCAATAGCGCTGCTCGAACGCCGCCCGGTGCGCGGCCAGCGCCGCCATGCCGCCCCGTGGTCGCAGCACCGGCGGCGCCGCGTCCTTCCAGAACGGCGCGTCGACCACTTGGGCGTCGAGGATATGATGCACCGCCATGGTCTCGGGCGAGATCGGGCGGCCTGGATTGACGAACCGCGCGCCGCGCTCCTGGTCCACCCGCCACAGGCCGTCGTCGTGCAGCACGACGTCCTGCCAGCCGATCTCGCACACATCCTGCGACCCGGTCCCGGCGGTCTCCAGGTCGATGACGCGGACGCGGGACATCGATTAGCGCCCCATCCGCTCCAGCTCGACGGCGCGGATCGTGGTCAGCTCCAGATGGCAGCTTGAGCGCTCGACCATGTCGATGGTCCCGCCGGTCAGGTTCTCCTGGCACTCGGCGTCGCGGCGCTTGATCCAGGCGCGCTGGGCGGCGCGCAGGGTCTTCTGGGCGACGGCCGACCGCTTGGCCATGGCGACCTTGTAGGCGGCGTTCAGGCGCGCGTCCTGGCGGGTCAGCTCGTAATTGAAACAGGTGGCCATCGCCACGCTGACGCCGTTGGCGGCGTCGCCGCTCTTCAGGCAGGCGTCCAGGGCGGGAGAGTACCGCGCCTTGGCGTCGATCTCGGCGGCCCCAAGGGCCAGGGTCAGCAACAGGGCTATCATTTGCTCCTCTTGGGCTTGGGTTGCGCCAAAAGATGGGCGGCCTTGAGGGCGGCGGTCAGGGTCGGCTCGTCCACCACATCGAGATCGCAACGCGTGGCGCCCATCCGGCCCCATCCGCCGGGGACCGGCGCGAAGGCGTCGGGCGCCTGCTCGCACCAAAAGTCGCGATGATCGGGATCGAACATCAGATTGATGTCGGGCGCCGCCGCATCCAGCGTGGCGAAGGTCTTGCGCGGCGTCTTGAACGCCACGCGATGGAAGTGCGGCGCCTCGCTGGCGCCGTCCAGGGCCAGGGCCAATTTGCGCGCTCGTTCCGCCGTCACCGCCATGGCTCGACCCTTCGCCGTTCAGGACGGCAGGTTAGCAGCCGGCGGGCGAAGGACTAGCCCAGGCCGTTCAAGCGGCGCGCGGCGGTCACGGTGTTCTGCAGCAGGCAGGCGATGGTCATCGGCCCCACCCCGCCCGGAACCGGCGTGATATAGCCGGCCACGGCCTTTGCTTCCTCGAAGGCCACGTCGCCCACCACGCGGGTTTTGCCCGCGGCGGCGGCTTGCGGATCCCGGGCCGGGACGCGGTTGATGCCCACGTCGATGACGGCGGCTCCGGGCTTCAGCCAGTCGGCCTTGACCATCTCGGCCCGGCCCACGGCGGCGACCACGATGTCGGCCTCGCGGCAGACGGCCGGCAGGTCGGCGGTGCGCGAATGGGCGATGGTCACCGTGCAGTCGGCCGCCAGCAGCATCTGGGCCATGGGCTTGCCCATGAGGTTCGAGCGGCCGATGACCACGGCGCGCTTGCCCTTCAGGTCGCCCAGCTTGTCCTTCAGCAGCATCATGCAGCCCAGCGGCGTGCAGGGCGTCAGGGCCGGCAGGCCGCTGGCCAGGCGCCCGGCGTTGATGACGTTGAGGCCGTCAACATCCTTGTCGGGGCTGATGGCGGCCACGATGCGGTCCTGGCTCAGATGGGCCGGCACCGGAAACTGCACGAGGATGCCGTGGATGGCCGGATCGTCGTTCAGTTGCGCGACCAGGCGCATCAGGTCGGGTTCGCTCACATCGGCCGGCAGGCGGTGGGTGACCGAGTGCATGCCGGCGGCTTCGGTCTGTTCGCCCTTGTTGCGCACATAGATCTGGCTGGCCGCATCCTCGCCGACCAGCACCACGGCCAGGCCCGGCGTGATCCCGTGGTCGGCCTTGAGCGCGGCGACTTCCTCGGCGATGCGCCCGCGCAGATCGGCCGCGAAGGCCTTGCCGTCGATGATGGTCGCTTCAGCCATGGGGCGCTCTCCAACTGTCGCGCCACCGCCTAGTCGCTCGCCGGCCAATAGGCAACCGCTCAGGCGGCGCGGCGGCGCAGCCAGAACAGCAGGGCCGTCGCATGCGCCTCGTGTCGAAGCCTGGTCAGGGCCTCATGCGGATCGAGCCAGACCAGGGTGTGGTCCTCCTCGATCTTAAGTTGCGGGGCCTCGGCCACGACCGTCACCTCATAGACGCCGCCGCGATTGTTCACGGGCGTCTTGGGGTCCTTCAAGAAGCGCTGGGCGACATTGATCACCCGGGCGCCCAGACTGACCTTCAGGCCCGCCTCCTCGCCGAACTCGCGGACCAGGGCCTTGGCCTCGTCCTCCCCCGGATCGACCGCTCCGCCGGGCAGGTCCCAGTGACGGCCGCCGTCGCGGGCGACCTCCACCAGTCCGACCTTGCCGTCCCGTTCCACGATCCCGAAGGCCGCCGGCCTGTCCGCATAGGTCAGGCCAGGCTTGGGATCGCCGAACTGCAGCATGGATCAGTCCTTTCCGTAGAGGTCCTTCCAGGGATCGCCGCCCTGGGCGACCTGCTTGACCGAGATGGTCGGGCGGTAGCCGATCACGCCGTTGGCGCTCTCGCGCCAGGCCAGGACCACCAGGTCGCGCAGTTCCGAAGCGCCGGCGGCGACGCGGTCGTTGAGGAAAGCGGCGCCGCGGGTGTTGGGTTCCGTGCCGAACGCCTTGTCGCCCCACAGGACATAGAGCGGCTCCACATGGCCGGCCGTCTCGGTCAGGAAGTTGGTCACCCGCTGGTCGACCGGGCAATTGCAGTCGTTGAACGGCTTCATGCGCGCCTTGACCGAAGCGGCGGTCACATTGGCGTTGACCGCCTCGCCCTCGAACACGCCGTGGACGCTGCGCTCCTGGCTGTAGCCCTTGGGGTTGGGGTAATCGCCCCAGCCGTTGAAGTGGATCGAGGCGTGCAGCGGCTGAGAGGCGTCGCCCACATAGTGAGCCCAAACGCCCAGGTCGCGGATCAGCAGCGCCTCGCGGCGCGCGCGGTCGGCGCGGTAGTATTTTAGGCGAGTAGCGTTTTTCTCGCGCTTTTCGACGATGGTCAGGATGCGCCAGTAGGTGAAGTCCTTCACCAGCTGCTGATAACCGTCGATCAGCGAGTACTGCAGATAGCCGGCCTTCCACATGTCGATGTCGTGGGCCCGCAGACCGGTCTCGTAGTCGGCCTTGGTGCCCGGCAGCGGCGTGAACTTGGGCCCGCCCAACACCTTGCCGTCCTCGTCCAGGTCGACGAAGTGACCGGAGTCGCGATCATGGTCGTGGATGCGGCCCGACCCCTTGGAGCGGTCCAGCTCGCGGGCGAACTCGCCGATGTCGTCGACGGCCTTGGGCGTGCGCAAGAAGGCGGGGACCTCGGCCGGCAGGGCCTGGGTCGCCAGCTGGCCCACCAGCCGGTGGCCATAGGCGCCCCAGGCGAAGGCGGGGGCGGCGGGAGCCGCCGCGGCGAGGCAAAGAGCGATGGCGAGTGCGACGCGGCGCATGGCGGTCTCCGAAAGGTTCAGGCGATGCCCAGGGCGGCGTCGACACGCGCCACCCAGGTTTTGACGGCGGGATAGTCGGACAGGTCGAACCCGCCCTCATGGGCGACGCGGGTATAGGCGACCAACGCGACATCCGCGAGACTGACCGCCCCGCCGACCAGGAAGCCGCCATCTTGCAGGGCGTCGTCCATGCGCTGGAGCGCGGCGGCGCCGCGCGCATAGACGCGCTCGCCGATCTCCTCGCGGGTCTTGCCCAGGTAATGCATCTGGAAGCGCGCCACGGCGACGTAGGGCTCGTGGCTGTATTGTTCCCAGAACATCCACTCCATCATCCGGGCGTGGTCGTACGGATCGGCGGGAATCAGGACCGAATCCCTCGCCATCCAGCCGATGATCGCGTTCGATTGAGCCAATGGGCGGCCGTCCGCGAGAATAACGAGGGGCACCTGACCGGCCGGATTCAAGTTGAGGAACTCAGGCGTCCTGGTCTCGGCGTTCACCACGCTGGTCTCGGTCCAGTCGTATGGAATCCCTAGATAATCGGCGACCCATTTAACCTTGAGGCAGTTGCCGGAGATGCTGTCGCCATAGATGCGCAGGGACATGGTGCGACTCCAAGGAGGTTGCCGGAGCCGCTTTGATAGCCTAAGCAATGGCCCGCACAACCAGATACGCCGCCAAAGAGGACCACCTCCCATGCGTCGCCTTGTTGGCCTTGTGGCCGCCATCACCGTCGCGGCCGGATTTTCCTCGGCCGCTCACGCACAGAACGCCCAGACCACGGGATCCGATCCCATGGGCGAACTGATCATCGGCGCGCTCTCGGCGATCACGCCGGGCATCGCCGACATGAAGCTCAAAGCCACGCTGTATCACGCGGGCGCGCGCGGCGTCGGCGCGCTGGACAGCCTGGGCTGCAAGGTCGTGGCCATGCGCACCGCGGCCATCGACAGCAAGCTGATCCCCCGCCGCACCGTCCTGTTCATCAAGGAAACCGTCGGCCTGCCCATGCCCGACGGCGGCATGCACGACGGCTACTGGTACGCCTCCGACGTCGGCGGCGCGATCAAGGGCGAGCGGATCGACCTGTTCACCGGCTCCGGCCGGGGCTCCATGAGCCCGATGATGCCGCTGAACATGTCCAGGCTTAGCGTCTCCAAGGTTGGTCAGTTCAAGGGCTGCCCGCCGAAGTAAGATGGCGGCGCGCGTACGCGGAACGGCGCGAGCGCCCGGGACGCCGCCGACCGCGCCGGATCCACACCACTGCGCACGAGGCATGCCCCCGAGACACCACTTGGGAAAATGCGACCTCCGATTGCAATTGCACCAGTACTGGCCCACGCTAGGCGGTGCGATCCCTTTGAGGTTTCACATGCGCGCCATCGTCACGTCTCTCATGGTCGCCGGCCTTGTTTCGGCGACTTTCGGCTCGCCCGCCCTGGCGGCGGGGCCGCATTTCGAGTCCGAGTATCAGACTAACCTTCCCCCGAAACCGCGCTTCGACTTGCCCGTGAAGCACAAGAAGAAGGCCTCCCCCGCGGCGCTCGCGGCGCGGGCCAAGGCGACTAGCCAAGCCGCCGCCTCCGCCGCGAAGCCGCGACACCGCACGGCGGCCGCGGCTTCCTGAACCGCCCTACTCCACCAGGGCCATGCGACGAGCCTCGTCCAGGGACTGGATTTGCGCCGGGGTCATGGCCGCGACCTGGTCGTCGGTCAGGGCGGCGATGTGAGCGACGCTCAGCCGGCCCAGCTGCGTGGGCGTCAGGCCGGAAATCTGGGTCGGCGCGAAGAGCGGCATCTGGGCCAGGGACAGGGCGTCGATCACCGCCTCGGCAAGTCCGCCCATCTGGGTCGGCGTTAGGGCTAGCACCTGGCTGGGCTGAAGCTCCGCGAAATCGGTCGCGGACAAGGCGCCAAGCTGGGTCGCGCTGAGCGCCTGGACCTGGGTCGCCGACAGCAGGGCCACCTGGGTCGCGCCAAGGCCTGAGACGGCGGTCGGCGACAGGGCCCGGATCTGAACCTGGGTCAGGGCGCCGATCTGGGTCGCGCCAAAGGCGTTCAGCTTGACCAGCGCCAAGGCTTCCAGCTGCGTCGCCGTCAGCCCGCGCGTCTGGGTCGCGTCGAGCCCGGCGATCTGGGTCGAGCTGAGGCTATTGATATTGGTGGTCGACAGCGCGCCAAGCTGGGCGCCGCTGAAAGCCGCCACCTGGGCCGGCGTGAACTCGGCGAAGTCCTCCGCCCCCAGGGCCTTGAGCTGCGAGGGCGTCAGCGCCCGGATCTGATCCAGTCCCAGATAGCCCACCTGGTCGTCGCTGAGATTGGCCACGGCGGCGGCCGACAGCCCTCTCAGTTGAGCCGGCGTCAGGGCCGCGACCTGCGTCTGGTTGAGGGCCGACAACACCTCCGGCCCCATGCCGCCAAGCTGAGCCGCGGTGAGGTTCGCCAGCTGCGCGGGCTCGAAGCGGGCGATGTCGGTGGGCGTCAGGGCCTTGAGCTGGTTGGCCGACAGCGCCCGCATCTGGGCGGCGGTCAGCGCGCCGAGCTGCGTGCTCGACAGCCGCGTCAGTTGCTCGCCGGTCAGGCCGGCGACCTGGGCGGGCGTCAGTCCGGCCATCTGCGCCGCGCCGAACTCGGCGAGGTCCGTGGCGTCGAGACCACGCAGCTGGCTGGTCGACAGGCCGCGAAGCTGGGACGCCTCCAGCGAGGCGACCTGGGTGGACGTCAGTGAGCTGAACTGCGTCGCCTTCAGCCCGGCCAGCTGGCTGGCCGTCAGCCGGTCCAGCGTCGCCTCGTCGAGGATCGACAGGGTCGACAGGCCGCTCAACTGCGCGCCCGTCATGGCCCGCAACTGGGTGGCGCTGAACTTCTGGATGCCGGTCAGATCCAGCCCTGAAAGCTGCGAGGCGGCCAGGCCCTGGATCTGGGCCGCGGACAGGTATCCGACCTGGTCGGCGCTCAGGGTCTTGATGGCGGTGGCGGTCAGAGCCTTGATCTGCGCCGCCGTCAGGGCCTGGACCTGCTCGCGCCCGAGCCCGGCGATCCAGGTCGACGACAGGCCGGCCAGCTGCGTGGGGCCCAGGCCCTTGACGCGCGCCGCGTCCAGGGACTGGATCTGCGCGGCGTCCAGACTGTTGAGATTGGTGACCGACAGAGCGGCCAACTGCGGCGCGCCCAGGGCCGCCACCTGATCATCGGTGAGATGGCCAAACGCCGTCGCGTCCAGGGATCGGATCTGATTGACGGTCAGCCCACGCACCTGCGTTGCGCTGAGCGTGGCGATCTGGGTCGCGCTCAGCTGGTCCAGAGCGGTCATCGACAGGCCGCCAAGCTGCGCCGCGGACAAGGAAGCCAGCCGCGTCTCGTCGAGGATCTGGGCGCTGGCGCCGCCCATGGCCGTCAGTTGCGCGGCGGTCAGCGAACGGAACTGCGTGACGTCGAACTCGCGCAGGTCGGTCAGGCTCAGTCCCGCCATCTGGCCGGCGGTGATCGAGCGGACCTGGGAGCCCAGCGCGCCGATCTGGGCCGCATCCAGCGACGACAGCTGCCCGGCGCTGAGCGCGGTCAGCTGCGAGGGGCTGAGCGCGCGCATCTGCGTCTCGCCGAACCTCGCCAGATCGGCGTTGCTCATCGCCTTGATCTGCGAGGTCGTCAGCCCGCGGACCTGGCTGGCGTTGAGGCTCTGGACCTGCGTCGCCGTCAGGCTGGACAGGTTGGTCGCCGACAGCGCGCCGAGCTGGCTGGCGGTCAGGGCCGCGATCTGGGTCTCGTTGAAATCGCCAAGCGCGTCGGGGTCCATCACCCGGATCTGGCCGACGGACAGTCCGCGCACCTGGGTCGCGGTCAGGGTCCCGACTTGCGTCTCGTTCAGGCTCGAAAAGGCGGTGGAGCTCAGGCCGTAGAGCTGGCTGCCGGCCAGGGCCTGGACCTGCGCCGTGCCGAACATCCCCAGCGCCTCGGCGCTCAGGGCGCTGAGCTGGCCAGCCTTCAGCCCGCCGATCTGGGTGACGCCCAGCCGGGCGATGTCGGTGGCGGCCAGCGCCTTCAACTGGCTGGGCGAGATGCCGCCGGCCTGTGTGGCGCTGAGCGCGTGAAGTTGGGTGTCGGCCAGTCCCGCCAGCTGGGCGGCGCTCAGCGCGCCTATCTGGGCGACCGACAGGGCGCCGATCTGGGCCGCGCCGAACTCGGCCATGTCGCCGGCGTTCAGCCCCTTCAGCTGGGTGGCGGTCAGGCCGCGCATCTGCGTTGCGTCGAGGGTCTGGATCTGCGTGGCCGACAGGCTGCTCAGATTGGTCGCCGACAGGGCGCCCAGCTGCGCGCCCGACATGGCTCCGACCTGGGCGGCGCTGAACTCGTCGAAATCGGCCTCGCTCAGGCCGCGAAGCTGGCTGACGCTCAAGCCCTTGATCTGGGTGGCGTCGAGGGACGCGACCTGGGTGGCGTCCAGCCGCGACAGGGCGGTGGTGCTCAGCCCGCCCAATTGGCGGGCGCTGAGCGCATCGAGCTGGGCGTCATCCAGGGTGTTGATCCCGGTGGCCGACAGGGCCGAAAGCTGCGCGGCTGTCAGGACGCGAAGATCGGCCACGTCGAAGGCGGCGATCTGCGTCGCGGTCAGGGCCTGCATCTGGTCGGAGGCGAAGACGCCCAACTGGCTTGGCGAGAACGACACCGCCCCGCCCAGGAGCGGGATCTGGCCGGCCTTAAGCCCCTTGATCTGAGAGGCCGACAGCGCCTCGACCTGGGCGGCGGTGAGCTCGCCGATGCCCGACGCGCCGATGGCGCCAAGCTGCGAGGAGGTCAGCAGCTTCATGTCGGTGGCGGTCAGCGTCTGGGCTTCGGTCGCCGACAGGTTCTGCAGCTGGACCAGGGAGTACTTGGTGATCGGCGAAACCATGAACCCCTCCCCTTTTCGCGCGAAGCCCTTGTTCAGCGGGCAAAAGGCCAGATTCGCCGGCCAAGCTCCACTCATAGGTGCGGCCGATGGCCGCTGCTCGCCATAGAGCGGCTCATGCTTGGCCATAGGGTTTTTCGTTTTGCCGGGGCCGATGGCGCGGGACTAGGGTCGCTTTGGGGGAGTTGAGACGAGGGAGGTGACAATGGACGACGCATCGAACCTGGGCAGCCCGCTGAGCGACCCGAGAAAAGAACCGGAGGCCCTGCGCAAGCTCCTGGGCCGCACCAACCGCGACTGGTGGCCCAACCAGCTGTCGCTGGAGATCCTAAAGCCCGGCGATCCGATGGGCGAGGACTTCAACTATCCAGAAGCCTTCAAGACGCTTGACTACGCGGCGCTCAAGCGCGACCTGACCGCGCTGATGACCGACAGCCAGCCCTGGTGGCCGGCCGACTACGGCCACTACGGCCCCTTCTTCATCCGCATGGCCTGGCACAGCGCCGGCACCTATCGCACCGGCGACGGTCGCGGCGGCAGCGGCTCGGGCCAGCAACGCTTCGCCCCGCTGAACTCCTGGCCGGACAACGGCAACCTCGACAAGGCCCGGCGCCTGCTTTGGCCGATCAAGCAGAAGTACGGCGCCAAGATCAGCTGGGCCGACCTGATGATCCTGGCCGGCAATGTCGCCATCGAGTCCATGGGCGGCCCGGTGTTCGGCTTTGGCGGCGGCCGCGCCGACGTTTGGCAGCCCGAGCAGGACGTCTACTGGGGCACCGAGGAGCAGTGGGTCGGCCACGCCGACAACAAGACCCGCATCATCGAGGAGGAGGGCAAGGCGCTGGAAAGCCCCCTGGCCGCCATCCAGATGGGCCTCATCTACGTCAATCCCGAAGGCCCCGGCGGCGTGCCGGACGCCCTGAAGTCGGCCCGCGACATCCGCGAGACCTTCCACCGCATGGGCATGACCGACGAGGAGACCGTCGCCCTGACCGCCGGCGGCCACACCTTCGGCAAGGCCCACGGCGCCGGCGACGCCTCCAAGGTCGGGGCCAGTCCCGAGGGCGCCGACATCGCCCAGCAGGGCCTTGGCTGGCAGTCGGGCCACGAGAGCGGCATGGGCGACCACACCATCACCTCGGGCATCGAGGGTGCGTGGACGCCGACCCCGACCAAGTGGGACAACACCTTCTTCCACATGCTGCTCGACTATGAGTACGAGCTCGTCCGCTCCCCGGCGGGCGCCAAGCAGTGGCAGCCGATCAACCAGAAGGCCGAGGATCTGGCGCCGGGCGCGCACAGCCCCGACCGCCGCGTGCCGACCATGATGACCACGGCCGACATGGCGCTGAAGATCGACCCGGGCTTCCGCAAGATCTCCGAGAAGTTCCGCGACGACCCGGCCTACTTCGCCGACGCCTTCGCCCGCGCCTGGTTCAAGCTGTGCCACCGCGACATGGGCCCCAAGGTCCGCTACCTGGGTCCTGAAGTCCCGGCCGAGGACCTGATCTGGCAGGACCCGATCCCCGCCCCGACCGGCCCGCTCATCGACGCGGCCGACATCAAGGCGCTGAAGGACAAGATCGCCGCCTCGGGCCTCAGCGTGGCCGAGCTGGTCTCCACCGCCTGGGCCTCGGCCGCCACCTATCGCGGCTCGGATCATCGCGGCGGAGCCAACGGCGCGCGCATCCGCCTGGCCCCGCAAAAGGACTGGGACGTCAACGAGCCGGCCAAGCTGGCCAAGGTCCTGAAGGTCTACGAGGACATCAAGGCCGGCTTCGCCAAGGGCGTCTCCATGGCCGACCTGATCGTCCTGGGCGGCGCGCTCGGCGTCGAGCAGGCGGCCAGGGCCGGCGGCCACGTCGTCGAGGTCCCCTTCTCGCCCGGGCGAACCGACGCGACCCAGGACGAGACCGACGTCGAGGGCTTTTCGGTGCTCGAGCCGCGCGCCGACGGCTTCCGCAACTACCTGCAGGTTCGCTTCAACGTGGCGACCGAGGAGTTGCTGATCGACCGCTCGCAACTGCTGGGCCTCACCGCCCCGCAGATGACGGTCCTGGTCGGCGGCCTGCGCGTGCTGGGCGCCAACCATGGCGGATCCAAGCACGGGGTCCTCACCAAGCGTCCCGGCCAACTGACCAACGACTTCTTCGTCAACCTGCTCGACATGAAGACGGCGTGGAAGGAAGTCGACGACCGAGGCGACGAGGTCTTCGTCGGCTCCGATCGCCAAAGCGGCGAGGAGCGCTGGACGGCCACGCGAACCGATCTTGTGTTCGGCTCCAACTCCCTGTTGCGGGCGCTGTCGGAGGTCTACGCCTCCGCCGACGCCGAAGAGAAGTTCGTCCGCGACTTCGTGGCGGCGTGGACCAAGGTCATGGACAACGACCGCTTCGATCTGAAGCGGGGCTACAAGGGCAACTGATAAGCCGCCGATGCCGAAGAGCCCGCCCCGGCGCCCGCCGGGGCGGGCTTTTTTCCTGGCCGGGCGCTCACGCCCCCAAGTATCGGCTCCCATCCGACCTTCAGGACGAACACCGGCGATCCTCGGCGTCGATCAGACGAGGAGGCCCGCATCACCGGAGCCATATACGGCGAGGATATCGACGCCGTAGGTCGCTGCGTCGGCCACGTCGGTCAAGAAGGCTTCATTCGCCAGGGCATAGACCCCCGTGTCCGCCTTGGCCGCCTCGCCCAGAAGCCACCCGGCCATGGCGGCCTTCGTCCCGATGCCGTCGAGGCCGTCGCCGCCATACGTGGCGAAGTACGCGTCGCGACCTCCCGAGAGGATCGCCGCCACGCGGGTGTCGTCCGGTTGCGTTCCAAAAATCTCGGCATAGGCGGCGCGGGTGGCCTCCAAGAGCGTGAGCGCTCCATACTCGGCCGTGAACGCCGCCTTGCCCTCGCCATCTCGACCAAGGTTCACCGCGAAATTAATGTAGCGGTTCTCCAGGTTGAACGTCTGGTAGTAGGCGCTGTTGAGGTTATTGGGATTGGGGCCATCTGGCGCAACCAGGTAGTTGAGGCCCGCAGCGGTGGGCACACGGCCGGTGAAGAACTGATACGAAAGCGTCGCCACCGAAGTGGTGGCGTCGGCGAGGTCGACGATCGTCGCGATCGCCTGATCCCTGCTCAACTCACCGCCCGTCACACGCGCGTTCAGGTCGTTGATCGCGATGGCGTTCACCCCCACGCTCGGGCGTTCCAGGATTTGCGTATAGGCGATCGTCACCGGAGCCTCGAGGGAAGGCGCGGCGATGGAGGCGGTTCGATCCTGAAATTTGAGGGTCTCGATCGCGACCAGTGTGTCCGTCCCCTCGCCGCCCGCCCGCAGGTCGCGGACGGAGATCGTGCCGACGGTGAGATCGACATCGGTCAGTCGATAGTCCTGGAAGCGCCCACTGTAGGCGGCCAGGTCGACACCGGCCCCGCCGTCGATCAGATCATCGCCGGCCCGCCCCTCGAAAACGTCGTCCCCATCGCCGCCGCGAAGTTGTTCGCCAAGGCCCGCGCCGAGGATCACGTCGGCGAAGGCGCTTCCAAGCACGTTCTCGAACCCGGAAAGCTGGTCGAGGCCGTGACCGCTGGCTCGTCCGGCCAGAAGATCGACGGTAACGCCCCGCGGCGCGTCAGCGTAGCTCACGGTGTCGCGGTCGGCGCCGCCGTCGAGGATGTCGTCGCCCGCCCCACCCTCGAGGAAGTCGGACTGCCCGCCGCCGTCGATGCGGTCGTTTCCGTCGCCGCCATACAGGCGATCGTCCATGCCCGCGCCGGTCAGGATGTCGTCGCCCGCGCCGCCGAACACCGCACCGCTGACCATTCCGCCCGCCGGCAATCCGCCAGCGGCCGGGGCCGCGTCGTAGATGTCCTCGCCGCCGCCCAGTTGCACCTGGCCCCAGACAGCGCCGCTGTTGGCAAAACGCTGGCCCTGACCGCCAATGAAGCTCACCTCCCCGTCCAGCGTGCCGAGGTTTGTGAAGAGCGGGATCACCGCCACCGGACCGTCGGCGAGGACCTGCAGGGCCGCGTCGGCGCGGATGAGCCCTCGGTTGATCCAGACGTCGTCTGAGTAGAACGGAGCCTTCCACAACACGCCCACCGACAGGACCTGGTCATCATTGCTCTCGACGCGGATTTCGCCCGTGTTCAGGAAACTGGCCGCGATGCCGGAGACGTCGAGACCGATGGCGTAAAGACTGTCGCTGAGCACGCGGATCTGTCCGCTGTTCACGATCTCCCCGCCGCCCAGCAGGCGCATGCCGACGGCTCCACCCTGCGAGGTCACGCCAAGAAAGCCGGCGTTGTCGAGAAGCGTGTTGAAGGCGGCTCCGGTCGAAATCCCCGCGCCATCGCCCGCGGCGAAGACCTCGACGCGTCCACGGTTGATGAAGCTGGGGGAGCCCGGATACCCGTAAAGAAAGCTGACCGGGGCGTCATTGGTGGCGTTCACGCTCACCACGCCGCTCGAAGCGATGGTCAGCGGCTTGGAGGACCATGCCGAGCCCAGCGTCATGATCGCCTGCTGCTGCGAGGCCGAACCCGCCGTCGAGAACCGGGCGTCGATCCGGCCCTCTATGGTCACGGCCGGACTGTCGACGGGACTGCTGCTCTGAATGACGAACGTCGTCTCGTTGACGGTGGAGACGACCTCTCCCGCGGGCAGGCGGTAGTCGGCGGTGATCACGGTCGTCATTACGGCCTCCCACAATACTGAAGCTCATCAAATGCGTGTGGAGGCGACGAGATGCACGCCGGCCTGCTTTGTCAGTCCCGCGACAGCGGTCTCAAAGCGGCCGCGGACCTTCAACCGCCGGAAAAGCCCCCGGCATTACGTCTGAAACCGAACCCCTATCTTAGGAAACCCAAGCGACATCGCCCCGGCATAGTTCAGCTGCTTGATCGGACCGCCATGCGGATGGCGCGAAAGGGCGGCGTGCGATCTTCTGGAGGATCCGCCATGCCAACGCCGAAGACCGTCCAATCGACGCCCGCCGCCAACCGACCGGACAGCCTGCGGTTCGTTCGCACGACGCATGCCGCGCTGGCGGTCGATGATATCGCCGGCGACGGAACGCCCATCGTCATGCTCCACGGAAACTCGTCGTGCCGCCAGGTCTTCGACAGGCAGCTGGCGAGCCCCCTCCTGAAAGGGCGGCGGATGGTGCGCCTGGACCTGCCCGGCCACGGCGCGTCCGGCGATGCGTTCGACCCCGTGCGCACCTACAACCGCTCCGGACTGGCCGAGTGTCTCCTGGAGGCGCTGGACGCGCTTGGGCTCGAGCGGGCGGTCATCGTGGGCTGGTCGCTTGGCGGCCATGTCGCCATCGAGATGCTGGCGCGGTTCGACGGACTTCGGGGCCTCGTGCTCACCGGAACCCCGCCCGTGCGCCCCGGCGGCTTCGCCGAGGGCTTCGTCACCTCCCCCGCCGCAGGCCTGCCAGCCAAGGCCGTCCTGTCCGTCGAGGAGGTCGAGGTCTTCGCGGAGACGATGTTCGGTGCCCCGCCGGAGGCTTTCCTTGGACGGGCCATCGCGCGCGCCGACCGTCGCTTCCGGCCGACGCTCTTCGAGGCCGCGCGTCGGGGAGACGGCCATGACCAAAGACGCGTGGTGGAGAACGCCAAGGTCCCCATCGCGGTCGTCAACGGCGCGCAAGATCCGCTGATCCGGCTGGATTATCTCGACGGCGTGTCGTGGGGAAATCTCTGGCGCGGCCAGTGTTTCAGGCTCGCTGGGGCCGGCCACGCGGCGCACTGGAGCGCCTCGGGGAAGTTCAACGCCCTGCTCGATCGGTTCATGGCCGACATCGACGGCGAGCCTTGAGCACGACGCCCGTCTAATCAATTCACGGCGCGAAGGCGGTCGTGGACAACGGCTCGATCTCGACCGTCCGACGCCGCCCGCCTATCCGCGGCGCGGCGGCGGAGCCATGGGCGGAAGCTTGGCGTCGCCGCGTCCGACCGCCTGGCGCAGGCGCTTTTGCGCGCCGCGAAGGCGCACCTCGGTGGAGCCCATCCGCGCCAGTTCCATCAGCGCCCGCGACTGGTCGGCGGTGAGGACGCGCGGCTTGCGGTCGATGACGCACAAGGAGCCCACGGGGTAGCCGTCCTCGTCGAGGATCGGCGCGCCGGCGTAGAAGCGAAAACCGTCGTCGGCGGCCACAGCCGGATTATCGGCGAAGCGCGGGTCGGTCGAGAGGTCCTCCACCGAGAACACGTCCTTGCGCATCAAGGTGTAGTTGCAAAAGGCCCAGCTTCGCGGCGTCTCGGCCATCTCCAGCCCAAGGCGCGACTTGAACCACTGGCGCGCCGGGGTGAGCAGGGTGACGAGCGAGATGGGCGCATCCAGCGCCCGCGCGGCCAGCCAGGTTAGGCGGTCGAAGGCCTCCTCGGGCGGCGTGTCTAGGAGGCCGGTGCGCTCCAGGGCCACCAGCCTCTGGGCCTCGTTGAGGGCGAGCGGGAACGGCGCCGCGGCGGGCGCGGCGGCGCCCTTGGCCAACGTGGCCCTGACGGCCTCCAAGGCTTCGGCGGGCGTCCCGAGCAAGCGCGCGGGCGGCGGATCGCCCGCCGAGGCTTTCCCCACGGCCAGGACCTCGGCGACCGAGGCGTCGGCCGCCAGGCGATGCAGTTGGTCGAGCCGCGTCGGATCGGCGCCGTCGACATCGAGGACCAGCAGGCGGGTCGGCGCGGCGCGGACGGCGCGTTCGGCCAGGAGCGGATCCTCGAACACGAGGATCTCGCCCTCGGCGAGACCGTCGGCCAGCTCGCGATAAAGCGGCGCGCTCTGCTTGGAGGCGGCCACGACGACGCGGACCGACGGCGGCGCGGCGGCGGCCACCGGCAGGTCGATCAGGCCCTCGACGTCGGCGCGGTAGACCCGACGATGTCCGCCCGGGGTCTTCCACGACGGCACCGAGCCACCCTCGATCAGCAGCTGCGCCGTTCGCGTCGACACCCCGAGGATCCTGGCGGCCTCGGCCGTGGTCAAAATGTCCTTGTCCATCTGGCCTTTCTGGCTCCTCGCCCGCTTCGGCGGGCGTTCGCGACATCCATCCCTAGCAAGTGGCGAGGGGTTTTTGCAAAATATTAGTATTGATGAATTTGATAGATTTGCTACTTAGATCCCGCCGCCGGCCATCGAGGCCATTCCCCCGCGGCGCTCCTCGCCACAGTCGATGGAGTTCAGCGGCCAGGCGCGCGAGGACGCGGGCCCGGCCTTCACTGGCGTGAACCCGGCCTTGCCGGGCGCATCGCGGGCTCGTCGAGCGACGGGACCGGACGCGTCCGCGCGCCGGTCCGCGCCGCCGGGACGACCTTGTGTCGTCCGCGAAGAGAAAGGACGAGCAGATGAACGATGCCGCACCTCCCCCGGCCGGATCGGCCGCCATCGCCGAACGTTACGACGTGATCGTCTGCGGCGCCGGATCCTCCGGCTCCGTGGTCGCCTCGAGGCTCTCGGAAAACCCCGACCTGAAGGTCCTCCTGCTGGAGGCCGGTCCCGACGACGAGGCCGAGACGGTCCTGGATCCGGCCCAGTGGCCCTTCAACCTGGGCTCCGAGCGCGACTGGGGCTTCCAGGCCGAGCCGAGCGCCCACGTCAATGGCCGCGCCTTGTCCATGTCCATGGGCAAGGGCCTGGGCGGCGGCTCCAGCGTCAACGTCATGGTCTGGGCGCGGGGCCACAAGAGCGACTGGGACGCCTACGCCGCCGAGGTCCAGGACGCGTCCTGGAACTACGAGAGCGTCCTTGGGGTCTATCGCCGCATCGAGAACTGGCGCGGCGCGCCCGACCCCAAGCGACGCGGGACGTCCGGTCCGGTCTGGGTGCAGCCGGCCCAAGATCCAAGCCCGCTGGCCCTGGCCATGCTCGACGCGGCCAACGAGGTGGGCGTGCCGACCTTCGACAGCCCCAACGGCGAGATGATGGAAGGCGCCGGCGGCGCGGCCATCACCGAGATGCTGGTGCGGGACGGACGGCGAAACTCGCTCTACCGCGCCTATGTGCGCCCCAACCTGGAGCGGCCCAACCTGACCGTGGTGACCGGCGCCCTGGTCTTGCGCGTCCTCATCGAGCAAGGCCGCGCCACCGGCGTGGAGGTGCTGCGCGGCGGCGAGCGGTTCGAGGTGCGCGCCAACCACGAGGTGGTGCTGAGCCTTGGGGCCATGCACACCCCCAAGGTGCTGATGCAATCGGGGATCGGTGAACGCGCCGAGCTGGAGCAAGTCGGCATCCCCGTTGTCCGCCACCTGCCGGGCGTCGGCGGCAACCTGCAAGACCACGTCTCGTTCGGCTGTGTCTGGGAGTACGAGGAGCCGATGGCGCCGCGCAACAGCGGCAGCGAAGCGACGCTCTACTGGAAGAGCCGTCCCGACCTGGAGGCCCCCGACCTGCTCTTTTGCCAGGTCGAGTTCCCCGTCCCCAGCGACAGGACCGCGGCGCGCGGCGTGCCGATGAACGGCTGGACCATGTTCGCGGGCCTGGCCCATCCCAAGAGCCGGGGCCGCGTGCGCCTCACCGGCTCCGACCCAGGCGCGCCGCTGCGCATCGAGGCGGGCATGCTGTCGGATCCAAGGGACCTGGAGGCGGGCCTGGCCTGCGTCAAGCTTTGCCGCGAGCTTGGGGCGGCGCGGGCGTTCTCGCCCTACGTGCGCGGCGAGGCCCTGCCGGGCGACCTGACGGGCGCCGCCCTGGAGGATTTCGTGCGCGACGCGGCGGTGACCTACTGGCACCAAAGCTGCACCGCCAAGATGGGAACCGACGACCTGTCGGTGGTCGAACTCCAGGCTGAAGGTCCACGGCGTCGAGGGCCTTCGCGTCGCCGACGCCTCGGTCTTCCCCCGCGTGCCGACCGGCAACACCCAGGCGCCTTGCGCCGTGGTCGGCGAGAAGGCCGCGCGGGCCATCATCGAGTACAACGGCTTCTAGGGCCGCGCGCCCTCACCGGTCGTCCGGCGCCGGGGGGCGGCCGGACGGCCGCCCCCTCCTCCACGCCGCTCGCCGGCCAGCCTCCTTTCCAAGATCATGCTCCATCGACACAGCTTCACGGACGCGCGCGCGTCGCTCCTGGACACGCCTTGCCCGCATCCCTCGCGGGTGCTCGTGGCCGGCTCGCCGGGCCCGCGGCGCGCCGCCATCGCCGATTACCTTGCCGAGCGTGGCTGCCACGCCTTTTGCTGCGCGCCGGAGGAGGCGCCGACGCAAGCGGCGCGGGCGCCCGCCAGCGTCGTCGTGCTGGATCTTCGGGCCAGCGCCTGCGACGACCTTCAATCCATCAGGTCCCTGCGCGACCGCTCACGCGCGCCGCTGATCGTGATCGGCGGACGCGACAAGGACGCCTTCGACCGCGCCTTGGCGCTGGAGATGGGCGCCGACGACGTGATGGCCGATCCGCTCGACCTTCGCGAGCTTCTAGCCCGAGCCCGGGCGATCCTGCGGCGCCAGGAACTGGCGCGGCGCGGCGGGGCGAGCGCGCCCACGGGCGGATACCGGTTCGAGGGCTGGGAGCTTCACCGCGCGACGCGGGTGCTCACCGACCCCTATGGACGGGTGGTCGCCTTGAGCCGCGCCAGCCACGCCTTGTTGATCGCCCTGCTGGAAGCGCCTCGGCGGGTGCAGACGCGCGCCCAACTGGTCGCCGCGACCCGCGCCCACGACGACGCCTTCGACCGAAGCATCGACGTGCAGGTCCTTCGCTTGCGCCGCAAGCTGGAGATCGACCCTCGACGCCCAAGGCTGATCCGCACCGAACGCGGTATCGGCTATCTGCTCGACGCGGCTGTGGAGCGGCTGTTCTGAGGCGGCGCCCGGCGTCGCCGGCGCCGGGCGACCATCGCGGGAGGAAGGCCACGAGGGCGCGACCGAAGCGGCGCCCGTGGGCCCAGGGGATGAAGCGCCCGGCGTCGTCGAACATGGCCAAGCGCGCCGCCGGAATGGACGAGGCCATCCGGGCCAAGCGCGCGGGCGGGATGAACGCGTCGCGCCGCGCCGATCACTGGCCGCCTCGCGCCCTGGGCGCGGCGCCTTGGCCAGGGTTCTGGCTCCACCCCAGGCGCTCCAGGAAGCTCTCCAGGAGGGCGGTGACGGCGCCGGGACGCTCCAGCGTGGCGGTGTGGCCGCAATCGCCGATGATCGCCAGCTCGGCGTCCATGAGGTCGGCCATGATCCGGCTCTCCTCGGCTGGGCGGGCCAGATCGACGGCGCCGCCGATGACCAGGCTCGGCGCCTCGATCCGCGTCAGGACCTCCAGATCGTCGGGTCGATCGAAGATCAGCCGTCCCAGCGGCGCGATCGTCGCCCGCAGAGCCGTCGGCGTGAAGACGTCCATGGCCTCGCGCAGCCGCTCGACCAGATCCGGGCGCGCCTTGCTCGCGCCAGGCGCGAAGAACAGCGGCGCGATCACCAGGGCGGTCTCGTCGTCGATCCGGCCAAGGCTCGCCACCCGATCGAGGATCGCCCCATAGGCTGCGCGCTTGGGGGGCGGCTCCTCGCCCAGGTAGCTATTGAGCAGGACGAGGCCCGCCACGCGTTCGGGGGCCATGGCGGCCAGGTGCGCGCCCCACATGCCGCCCAGCGACAGGCCGACAACCACGCAGCGGTCGATCCTGCGCGCGTCGAGGACCCGAAGCATCTGCCGGGCGATGTCGGCCAAGCAGCGCGTGTCGCGCGGCATGGGGCCCGAGCGGCCGTGCCCCCACATGTCCGGGATGATCAGGCGCCGGCCGCGCGCCAGGGCGGGGATCTGAGGCGACCAAAGGCTCCAGTCCCAAAGAAAGCCGTGGCCCAGCAGGACCGCCGGCCCCTCGCCCAGGTCGATCAGGGACAGGCGGCCGCCGTCGATGGCGACCTCGTGGAAATGTTCGGCGACCTCATCCATTGGTGGCTCTCCTCGTTTATGGGCGAGCCTTGGTGGTGGTCGACGGTTACGCGGCGGCTACGGGACGCCGCGCGCGCGGTTTCGCCTGAAACGCCAACGGGCTACTCGCCCGCCGCTCCGTCCGGCGACCAACGGCCGGTCTTGCCGTAGAGCGTGTCGCGAAGCTCCCGCACCTTGCCGTTGAGGTCGCCCAGCGCCTCGGGCGTCTGGCCGGAGGCGGCCAGGAGCGCCTCGCCCAGGCATCCCGCGCGCTCGCGCATGGCCCGTCCATCGTCGGCGAGTTCCACGATCACCTGGCGCGCGTTGGCGGGGTTGCGGGCGCGCCGCACCAGCCCCGCGGCCTCCAGGCGTTGCAGCAGGGGTGTGAGGGTGCTCGGCTCGAGGGCCAAGTGGTCGGCGATGTCGCCCACCGTGCGGCCGTCGCGGCTCCAAAGGACATTGAGCACCAGGTACTGCGGATAGGTCAGGCCCAGCTCGTCGAGCAGCGGCTTGTAGGCGCGCTGGATGGCGATCCCCGCCGAATAGACGGCGTAGCAGAGCTGGTCCTCCAGGGGCGGAGGGGCGGAGGGGCGGCGTTTCATGTCGGTCTCGTGCAAGAAAGATCGCTTATCGCGATAATAATAGCTTGCATCCCCGGAAACGCCAGGGTAGCTAACATTTATCGCGATAACCGTTGTCGCGGCGGACGGGAGGCCAAGCCGGCCTCCAGTCCTCCCGTCGAGATTTTCAAGAAGGAACGACGCCATGACCCGCACGATCAAGTCCGCCATCATCGCCGCCGCCGCCGCGACCGCCGTCTTCGGCGCCGCGCAGGCCCAAGACGCCCAGACCCAGAACGTCCAGGCCAAGGCCGCCGCGCCGGTCAAGAACATCGTCCTGGTCCACGGCGCCTTCGCCGACGCCTCGGGCTGGCGCGGGGTCTACGACGAGCTGACCCGCCGCGGGTACCGCGTGAGCATGGTGCAAAACCCCCTGACCTCGCTGGCCGACGACGTGGCCGCCACCCGCCGCGTCCTGGCCCGCCAGGAAGGCCCCTCCATCCTGGTCGGCCACTCCTACGGCGGCACGGTGATCACCGAGGCCGGTTCGGGCCCGGACGTGGCCGGTCTGGTCTATGTCGCCGCGCTGGCGCCGGACGCCGGAGAATCGACGGGCGACCAGTTCGCGCGGATTCCGGCGCCCGAAGGCTTCGTCATCGAACCGCAAAAGGACGGTTTTGGCTTCGTCAACGGCCCTAAGTTCAAGAGCGGCTTCGCCGCCGACGTGAGCGACGCCGACGCGGCCTTCATGCGCGACAGCCAGGTGCCCATCAACATGGCCGCCTTCGGCGACAAGGTCTCGAAGGCCGCCTGGCGCGCCAAGCCCAGCTGGTTCGTGGTCGCCACCGAGGACGGCGCCATCGATCCCAAGCTGCTGCGCCAGACCGCCACGCGGATCGGGGCGACGACCCGCGAGGTCGAGGGCAGCCACGTGGTCTTCATCAGCAAGCCCAAGGCCGTCGCCGACGTCATCGACGAGGCGGCCCGCCACGCGGCCCACGCCGCGCGCTAGCCACGAACGAGACGCTCCAGGCGTCGGCGGCGTCGGGCGAAAGCCCGGCGCCGCCTTGCTGTTGGAAGGACCAAGCTAGCCGGTCTCACCGACGGCCGCCTGGGCGTCCTCCCCCACGAACCCGTCCTCGTCGCCGCCCCGCGCCGGCCCCTGAAGTCGGCGCCATGCGCCTGGACTGACCCCGCATTCGCGCTTGAACGCCTTGGAAAGATGGCTCTGGTCGGCGAAGCCCACGGCCGCGGCCACCTGGGCGATGGCGAGGGTCTCCTCGGCCAGCAGCCGGCGCGCCTCGTCGATGCGCGCGGCCAGGCGCCAGCGGTGCGGGGTGCAACCGGTCGTCACCTTGAAGGCCTTGGCGAAATAAGCGGCCGAAAGACCGCATTCGTCGGCCACCGCCTGGACGCCGCGATCTAGGCAAAGATCGGTGGACAACAGCCGCTTGGCCCGCGCCGCCTGCCAGGGGGCGAGCCCGCCCTGGCGCACCGAGGCGTCGTCCAGCGCCCCGAAGGCGCGGACCGCCTGCAGGCAGCAGGCCTGGACCAGGTGGCGAAAATAGAGCGGCTCGCCGGCGCCGTCGTCCAGGCCCTGGGCGACCACGGCGGCCAGGCGGGCGACAGCGGGGTCGGGCACGCCCCAGCGCGTCGCCTCGCCGGCGCCGCCCCGCAGCGCCGCGCCCGCGTCGGACGCCAGATCCTCCATCGCCTTGCGGTCGATGGTCAGCAGCAGAAGATCGAGCGGCCCGTCGAGCAAGCCGGCATGCTCGACGCTGGGCCCCAGCACGCAAAAGTCCCCAGGCCCGACCTGGGCGGCCCGCCAGCGCTTGTCATCCGTCCATCGGTCGTGCGAGGCGCAGACGCGGAGCGGAACGAGGATGCAATGGGCCTGGCGGGCGGCGGCGACGATCCTGACCGGCGCCCCCCGGCGCTCGCTGACCAGGCGGTTGACGGCGATCCTGGAGCGGCGCGTGCACACCCAATGGGTGCGTGAGCCCGAGGGCAAGAGATCCGAGCACGACAGCGCGCGCGCCGGTGCGACGCGGCCACGCCCTTGGTCCTGCGTGAGGTTCAGGCGCCGCGGCGGCGCGTTCAGTGAAGTCATGGCGAGCGGCGTCCCTTCCGGCGGGCCAAGGCGCCCGCGGGCGACGTCATCGGCCCGGCCGGCGACGGGGCGATTACGCCTGGGCGCATACGGGTTACGGCTGTAGCGAGGCGGCGCGCTCGCGGGGGACTCAGCGCGCCGCCGGGCAATGGCGATAGCGCGCGGCGCGGCGTCCCGCCGGCGGACGCTCGGCCACGTTCGGGCGCACCTCGACGATCTCGAAGGTTTGCCGATCGAGGACCCGCAGGTAAGGCCGGCCGGTCTCGCGCCACCGGCCGTCCTCGACGAGGCAGGCCTGGCGAAGACGCTGGACGCCCTGGAGGCTCCAGAGCACTTCGGTTCGGCATCGCCCGGCATGCGCAGATTGCAGCGTGACGCCATCGTAGGTCTTGGCCCGCGCGGCGGTCGAGTCGCATCGCCGCGCGGCCTCGACATAAAGGCCGCGTCGAATATCCAACACGTCGGACGCGCCGCCGCTGGCGAACGCCGACTCGGCGGGACCGCTCGCCGCCCAGGCGGCGAGGATCGATGCGGCGCACACGCGAGTGAAGCGTAGGATCACTTGTGCCAGCAGAAGGCGGACGGATACTGGGGCGCCCCATACTCGGGGGTCGCGTACTGGGGCGTCGCGTATTGGGGCGTCGCGTACGCCCCTTCGGCGCGCTCGGTCTGAACGGCCCGCGCCGCGTCGGCAACCTCGCCCAGGACCGCGTCGCGACAGCTATCGCGGTTGCTCAGAGGGCTTCGAAGGCCATAGCCGCACAGCTGACGGGCGGCGCGCTTGGCGCGCTGGCGCAAGGTGGCCTGGTCTTCGGGGCGGGACAGGTCCAGGTCGCCGATGCGCACCTTGGCGTCGCCAGCCGCGTTGGCCGGCGCCGCCGCCACGCAAAGCGCGAGGGACGCCGCCAGACCCACGAAGGCGGCGGCCGTCTTCGCCGAAGATTTGGTTCTGAGGATAGTGGACATGACGAGGGGCTCCGTTGGGGGGATGGAAAAGCGGCGCCCTCATGCCCTCGCCCTGGCCCCCCTGGCGTGTAATCGACTGCGCTTGAATGTACCGGCCTGCGGTCGCGGACCGCCCGCGCGGCTTGCCAGGGGCCCACGGCGCGGCCAGCGACCGAAGGCGACAGAAACGGACAATCCGCGCTGCGCCGCCGACGGCTAGGGATCGCGGCAGGTCAAACCCTGGACATGCCATGAGCCCTTGTTCCTTACGCCGCCGCCGCGGCGACGCTCCGCGAGCGGCCCCCGACGCCAAGGAGCCGATCGCGTGTCGCCTCGCGGGCGCCCTCGCCCCGACCTGCACGACCGGCGCCCTGGCGTTCCTCGGCGCGATGGTTTGGCGCGCCAAGGGCGAGCCGTTGGGATGGGACGAGCCTGGCCGCGCGGCGCTCGTCACGCTCATGGGGACGAGCCCGCCGCTGGGCGCCTGGTCGGCCCTGGGGGACGCGCGCCTCCTGGGGCTCGTCTGCGCCATCGCCACCCTCGTCGGGCTTGCGGGCGGACGGGCGCGCGCCGGCGTTATTGTCTGGTGCGCAGGGCTCGCCGCCTTATCGTCGAGCTTCTTCCTCAAGGCCATGCTCGATCGGCCGCGTCCGCCCGGCGCCTGCGAGGCGGGCGCGAGCTTTCCGTCCACCCACGCGGCGATGGCCGCCGCGGTCTGGCTGACCCTGGCCCTGGCGGCCACGCGGGGCTCGCCGCGCCTGCGCGCGCCGATCGTAGCCGGGGCCTTCTGCGCCGCGTTCATGGCCGCCGCGGCGGGGGTCGCCTCCGGACGCCACTGGCCAAGCGACGCCCTCGGCGGGGTGTTGCTCGGCGTCGCGGTGGCGGGGCTGGCGGCGCGCGCGATCGACCGGCAGCCCCGCCCGTGACCGCGGGGCTCGCTTCTCGATCACAGATTCCGGGAAAGAGACGAGCGGCAGGCGCACGGCGGGGAAAGGCTGGCCATCGACGGGCGCCGCTCAACCCGCGCCGTCGACGACCAGCCGGCTCGGCCCCTCGATCGAAAGGGGGCAAGGGGCCGGCGCCCGACGCCTGGGGGAAGCGCGGCGGGCCCCATCCCTATCGCCGATCCCTCATGCATCCCGCGCTGCCTTTTCTGTCGGCTTTAGTCGGTTCCGGTCGCCGCGCGCCGGCAAGCGACGCCCTTGGGGGACCGGCGCGAGTCCAATCGGCCCGAAAGCGCAGAAAGATCAAAGGCGCGCCAGGAACGCGCCATCGCGGGCGGGCGCGTCTGGCTAGAGGTGGCGTCCCCATCATCGCGCAAGGAAGATTTCATGACCGTTCCATCCGCCGCGGCTCCGCGCGCGGGCCATCGCCTGCCGGCCGCCGGCCTGCTCGCCGTTGGTCTGGCCGCCATCGGTCTGGCCAGCTGTCATCCCTCGGCCCCTGCGACGCCATCGACGACCGAAGTGGTCGGGCCCGACGATATCGCGATCGGCCGTCACCTAGTGGCGCTTTCGGGGTGCAACGATTGTCACACCGCCGGCTACCTGGAGGGCGAGGTTCCCGAAAGCCAGTGGCTGAAGGGCGCGCCCATCGGTTTCAAAGGCCCTTGGGGGATCAGCTACGCCGCCAACCTTCGCCTGAGCACCGCCTCCATGAGCGAGGACGACTGGGTGACCATGGCCGCCACGCGAGACGGCCGCCCGCCCATGCCGTGGCCGAGCCTCAAGGCCATGACCGACCGCGAGCGCCGGGCGCTCTATCGATATATCAAAAGCCTTGGCGAGCCTGGGGAGCCGGCGCCGCAGGGCCTGGCGCCCGGCGTCGCGGCCAGGACGCCCGTCGTCGACATGACCCCGCGCTGACCCATGGGGTTCACGCGCACGGCCTTGGCCCGGCTTGGGCCGCCGAGCCTGGACCATCTCATCCAGGGGATCGGACTCTGGGGGCCGCTCATGAAAACCGCGCCCCGACTGCTTGGTCTGCTGGCCCTGCTCTGGGTAGGCGTCCTGGCCGCCGCGCTCATCGTCTCGACGGCGATCCACCGGCGGCCGCGCCGCTAGGACGGCGCCTCAAGCAAGCCATCGGCCAAAACGTTCGCCGTTTCGCCCCAGAGCGCCGGCGACCCGCGGGCCTCCAGGCGAAGGCCCGCGCTCGATCCTCACCAAGCCAGGTGAAGCTCGTCGAGGCCCCGGATTCCGGCGTAGCCGCGAAGTTTGGGCGGCGATCCGATGAGCCGCATCGTCGGAAAACGTCGGCTGAGCGCCATGAGGCATTCCTCGAGCTCGGCGCGCGCCAGGGCCTCGCCCAGGCAGCGGTGGACGCCGCCGCCAAACGCGACCGGCCATCGCGGCTGATCGGCGCGATGGATGTCGAACCGGTCGGGATCGGCGAAACGGCCGGGATCGCGAAGGGCCGACAAGGTGGAGAGCGACACCATGCGGCCAGCCGGGATGGTGAAGCCGTCCAGAACGATGTCCTCCAGCGAAAAGCGCGGAACCGATCCCACCGGCGGATCATAACGCAGCGCCTCCGAGACCGCGGCGGCGCTCAGTCGGGGATCCGCGGCGAACAGGCTCCACGGGCAGCCATGGGCCAAGGTCAGGGCGACGACGGAGGCGATGGCGGTGCGCGTGGTGTCGCTGCCGCCGAGGATTACGGTGGCCAGCTGCGCCTTGGCCTCGGCCTGGGATAGCTCGCCGACGAACACGCTCTCCAACAAGCCCGAAAGCCCCGCGCCCGCCTGCGCCGCGCTCGGCGCCGCGTCGAGCAGCGCCTCGGCGTAGCGCGTGAGGCTCTCGGCGCCCTCGATCATCTGGGGGATGTCCTGGGCCGGCGAGGCGGCGGAGAAGGCGGGCGACACTTGGTAGACCCAGCGGGAGAATTCCGGAGCATCCTTGGCGGGCGCGCCCAGCACGTGGCTGATGACCAGCGGCGGAAGGGGGGCCGCGAAGCGGCTGACCAGCTCCACCTCTCCATCATTCTCGAACTCGTCGATCAGGCTCTCGGCCAGGGAGCGGATGAGGGGGCGCAAGGCGTCGATGGCGCGGGCCGACATCATGCGCGACATGGGCGCGCGGCGCGGCTTATGCCGGGGAGCGTTGGACAACAGCATCGAGGTCGAAAGCAGGTCATGCAGCGCGCCCTGGGGAACGCCCCGGATGGCCGCGTAGGTCGCGCCATCGAGCTGCTGGGTGCGAGGGTCGAACAAAAGGTCCTCGACGCCGTCGGCCCGCAGGACGATGCAGACGCCGTCGTCGCGCTCGATGGCGGGCGCGGCGGCGCGCCAGCGGCGCAGGGCCTCGTGGGGATTGGCGTCCAGCTCTGCGTGGCTGACGACAGGCAGGCTCGAGGCTTTGGGGATCGGGTCCTGGGACAATGGGGGCCTCCGCTTCAAGGGGATCGGGACATCCCGCCCGGCCCGATCGGCGCCCCGTTCGTTGACCGTCGACGCGGGGTCGAAGAGCGGCAACGCGGGGGCGACGTCCATCGGTCAGGCGGGCGCGGGACGTCCCCAAACCGGAGACCGCGCCGCGCCCGCAATCGACGACAGGCCCGTTACGGGACGATGCCGCCTGGCCGCCGTTCGACTTCAGCTGAAACCTCGGGGCGTTAAGCCCCACCCCAATCGTTCGACGACCCGTGTCCCGCCATCGACAAGGCAGGCCCCCGGCCGCGCTACATCTGAAACACATCGCCCGGTCTTGGACATGATCCGGCCGCGCCGCGCGCCCACGGTCACCCTTGAGCGTTCACGAAAGACGCCAATCGCGTTTCGATCACGAAAGGATCGCCCAATGACTCTCGTCCGCCTTGGCCTCGCGATCGGCCTTTTGGCCGCCACTCAAGCCCACGCCTCGTCTCCCAACGCCTGGGCCGATCTGCGGCGCCGGTCCGATAGCGCTTGCTTGGCCCAGGCCGGTGACCTGCGGAAGGCGCGCGTCGTCGCCTACTCGCCGGATTTTAGGGACCACACGGTCTCCACCGTTCAGGGCGTCTATCGTCAAGGTGCGATGCGGGGCCAACAGGGGCGTCTGACGTGCCTATTCGCCAAGCGTAAGGGGCGCGCTGAAATTGGGGAGTTGAGCCCCCGTCGCTAGTTTCGCTGCAACAGTACGCCTTAGCGGAATACGGCTTCGGGGAGGTCCGCCTGGCGCCAGGAGCGGAACTTGGCGCGCCTCCATGAACCAGACATTCGCGCCCGCGTGAGAACGTTCCCGGACGACGTTCGTCGACTAGCTACGAGACGACGAGGCGCACCTCCAATCTCAAGTTTTGCGGGGCTTAATGCTTTGATGATAAGTTTTCCACTCGGCCCTGCAATTCTGGGACATCATGTCCAATTCCTACCTCCGCCTTGCTGAACAGGTTCTCGGGATCGTCCGAGAGCCTCTCACGGCGAAGGCGATTTTGGAGCGGGCCTACCTTGCTGGCGTGGTCCCGCAGCACCTCTACGGGGCAACGCAGCACAAGACACTGCACGCCCGTCTGAGCGAGGATATCTCCAACAGTGGCGAGGCCAGCATCTTCTTCCGTACAGCTCCAGGAGTGTTTTTCCTGCGCAGGTTCATTGAAGACCAGTCGATCCCTGCGGCCTATAAAAAGGTTCACCTAGCTCCACCGCGTAAGAAGGAGCTGAAGAAAGAACTAATGCTTGCGATGTCGCGCGCCGCAATAATGGATGTGCAACAGGATGGCAGGATCGAAATTGACTTGTTGGCATCGACACTAAGGGAGGGAAAGTTCAAATACCTTCCTTGGAAATCGCTTCGGAAATCACAAACCTTCATTGCCGTTCATAGTTTCCTTACTATGCACAAGGAAGCGTCGGTGCTTTCATACCGAAAGGGACGTTTTCGGCCCGACTATGATCCGCTGTTCTCACCTCGGAGCATTGGCTTTGGCAGCGTTGTTTACGGCAGCGATTTCGATATTCTTTTTGATTCTCTGTTTGGCGTGGTCGAGAGCGGTATTAGGGACTTGGCGTATGGCGTTGGGCTGGACAAGCGATCTGCCGAGCAAGTTCGCTACACCAACTCGGTCAAGCCACTGTTCGCCTACGTTGCGATGAAGGATAGCGAACCACCCCATATCGATGTGGTGATGGGCTTGTCTTGCCCAGATGATTTCGTGCCCGCAAAATCCGCGCTTTCGTCAAATGATCTACGCTGGATATCACTCAGATCCCCACCCAACGACCTGAGTAATTTTGAACCCACTTCTAGGAAGATCCTCGAACTTGGCTGGGCCGAAAGCTTTATCGGGTGATATTCTTCCTGGGGGTGCCCTTGGCGCCAGGAAGCTCATCAGCCATGAGCTAGCGCTCTACATTAAGCTTCAGCTTGAGCCCCCAAGTGCTCCGCAAGAGACGAAGGCCGCACTCCAACGCCTCTGCGCGCTGTATGAAGCAGGGTGGACACTCCGCGAGCCCGCAGCGATCCGTCTCCTGGTTAGAGGTCTCCTCTGGGCCCCATCGCCGACCATCATCCGCCGCTGGGCCTACAAAGCGATTGGACTTGTCGGCGTCAGGGAGGACGCTGCGCAGCTCTATTTCGTGCTGAAAAACGAGACGGACCCAGAAAACCAAACCTGGGCGATGTACGCGATCCGTCGCCTGTCAAAGGGTCGCGCCGTTCAAGAAATTTGCGAGGAAGCCGGAGTCGAACTTACTCCGCCGCTGGTTATGGCGGGCCAACTTTTCCGATCTGGCCTTGCTGATGACGACCTGCCCAACGGCTTTGCGATCGATATCGATGTCGACAACAGCCTCACCTTGCTCTGGGCTTGTCTACTGGAAGGATACGGAAGGGCACCAATCAAACTGTTCAAATCGGGCAACTCAAATCTAGCGTCGGTCCAGCAGCTTCAGAAGCACGACACGCCAACGGTAAGCGAGTACGCGATCTGGTCCCTGTGGAACAACCCGCGCTATGGGATCGACGACCTCTCGGTCCCGTTGGCGGACATTCAAACGAGGGCACCTGGGGCTCGACGCTGGATAAACCGGCTTCTCACCAAAGCCTCGACGCTCACAGACGAGCACGTCGAACTCATTCAAGATCTCATTTTGGACGAGGACGACGGCGCTCGCGACGGCCTAGCCATCGGGCTGCGATCATCTTTCAATATCGGCCTTCCGGCAGTGGTGATCGAGTGGTACGGTCGCGAGCATAGCGAAGTCGTAAGGCGTAGCCTTCTTGAGCATATGGCGACCTATTCTGAATTAAACGCGGCGTATGAAGAATATGCGCTTGAAGGATTTAGAGCTTCCACGAATAAGAATTTCCGACAGCGGCTTATCTCGGCGTCTGAGGGCTTGAAACTATACGGTCTAATTAGACAAGTTGAAGCGGAAGAGAATATCAATCGCTCTGCCATAGACCTTTTTAACTTGAACGGCGCGATTCCGGCCAGAATCCTGGGAGTTCAGCAGGTGACCAACACATTCAATTTCAATGGCCCTGTCTCCGGGCAAAACCAAGTTTTCGGAACCGCGTCTGGCAATGCGTTCAATGCGGTCCGAAATATGACCGAGTCTCAGGCAGGGCAGAAAGAGCTATTGACTGAACTGCTCGAGGCGCTTGAGAACGACGCCTCCATCAGCGCAGAGCAGAAGGCCGAAACACAGGCGGCGATCACCGCCGTCGCCACGGTGCCTTCTCCAGAAAATAAAGCGACACTGATGGACAAGCTCACCGGTGTCGCAACGACCGTCGGCAAGCTCGCCGGCGCCGCCGCTCCCGTGCTGAAGCTTATTGAGGCCGCCCAGGATTTGTTCTGAGCGGAGAGTGACTATGCGCGTATATCTCTCCGGAAGCGTTAAGAAGGGCTCGACAAATTCTCGGTCTAGCTCGAACTTTTGGACGGAGGACGACGAGGCCCTGATCGTCGATCAGCTCGGCCCGGACACAGTCTTACTAAATCCTTCTAAGTCGCCCATTCAGCGGAACGACTATTTCGCGAACTATGGCTGTGATCTTTACCTCATATATTCTAGCGATGTGGTTCTTGCCGATCTACGTCGGGAAAAAGGAATAGGTGTCGGCGCAGAGCTTATGTTCGCAAGAATGTGCGACAAGCCGATCGTTAGCTGGGTACCTCAAGAGTCCCACTACAGGAGGTCCAAAGTCCCCAACGTTTTTGGGGAGGACCTCGAAAATTGGGTACATCCCTTCGCCTTTGGCCTGTCAGATGCTCTTTCTGAGACCCTAGCGGAGGCCTGCGAGATAATAGCCCAGCGCTTTTCTGCCGGCGAGCGTGCGGAAGAGATAATCAGCCACTCGCCCGCTGCAGCCATCGAATATTTTCTGAAACTTTACCCCCACCTGGAGCACAATGGGACCTGAAGACATTGGGCTGGGCATTATCCGATACACAGGCTCAGACCTAGACACCATCAATTCTTTGAACGTCGCGGGACACCGCTTTCTCGATGTCCTGTGGCTACCCGCACCGCTAGCGGAATTGTCCGCTGATCAAATTTCGGTAATCAACCGATTTCGCGAAGTTACCATCGCAAACGACGTGCAATTTACGAACGCAAAACGCGCGCGCCAAGCATACATCGCCACCTTGAAAGCGATATCAGCCTCCTCCGTTCTCGAAATCGGCTGCGGTAAATTTCCGATTTCGATAGATATAGCTCTTTCAAACTATGCCAGCATTGAGATTGATGTTGAAGCTATTGAATGGTGCAATTCCAATGGAATAAATACTAAAACGCTTGCCGACTTCCGGACTAGCAACACCGCCGAAGCGCGATTTGACGCAATAATTGCGTGTTACGTCTTCCATTTCGCAATCTCGGACGAACTTATAGATGAAATAAAGCGGGCGTCGGAATCCGGCGCAATCATGATTTTCAATATCATTGCAGATGAAGTGCGCCCCGTTCTTTCCATAATAACGAGAATGCTTAACGTATACACCCAGATTGAAATTGTGAAGTCGAGGTCGATGCCTCGTCGCGAGTACTGGGTCGTTATGTCTAATATGGATACCATCCAAGCTGCTAAGCTAGCTCGTGATCAGGTCATCCGATACTATGACTTTCGGCCTTAGACCTACTTCAAACGCCGAGAAGCTTGCGTCAGCGATCGTCAGCTGCAGGGCCGAGGCCGCGGGGGCTCGGGGGCGTTCGGATAGCTGGCACCGTAGAGCGCGGTCGCGCGGATGCGCGAGACGCCCAACTAGATCTACTTTGCGGACTAAATACGTCTCCGATACGCCCTGCGCACCCGATAGTCATTTCCGGATCTTTGCGCTCGCGGTTGAACGCGATCCAGCAGCAGACTGGATGAAGCACGCGACGGATTGGTGCCAGATTTCCGCCGCCGACGCCAACGCCAACGCCAACGCCAACGCCCTGCTACCCCTGTGCCGGCCTCCAGCAAGCAGACCTTCCGAACGGAAGCTATGAGCCGAGTTCGGTAGTCAACCAGCGGCTTCACGGCCTTAAGCTGACATACCTATCCGCAGCAACGGGCCGATCGCCGCCGCTCATCGTTCTGGTCGCGAACCGGCAACGAGCGCACAGCCGGAAGCAACGACGGCTCCAGTGGCGATAGCGATCAGCACCGGTTCGTTCCTGACTACGGACCACGCAATCAGCGCAAAGGCGACCACCAGAGCGGCGCTGAAAAGGACCCATAGAACTTGCTTGTCGGGCAACATGCATCTCCGAACTTGGCCTGACGCCCCGTCGCAGTGAGCGTGTCAACCGGATCCCAAACCGGCGCCCGCAGAAGATACGGATGGCTGCGCCTCAGGCGACGTCGAAATCGAACCATATCTCATTTCGTGCAGGCCGCGCCCCACACAATCTTGACTTGTGGTCGTCGCCCGCCACCGATAGCGCATCGATCGTGTGTTCGGGGCTGCCAGTGCCGCGCTTCATCCTGACCTGGATATGGTTTCTCCTCGCCCTGTGCGGCGCGACCGCCGCATCCGGCCAGATCGCTAACCCTGGCTTTGAAACGGACAAGGCGGGTGCGCCGCCATCAGCCCCCTGGCGCGCGTTCGGCGCCGGATACACAGCCGAGGTGACAGGCCAGGATCCCGGCAAGGATGCGCGATCAGTGCGCCTGTCCTTCGCCGGATCGGCGAATTCCAACGCCAGCTTCGGACGGGTGAGCCAAGTCATCTCCGCCGTACCCTATCGCGGGCGCCGCGTCGCGCTGCGCGCATTGGCGCGAGTACCCCGCCCTTCAGCCGGCAGCGCGGGTCTTTGGCTGCGGATCGACGCCAAGGGCCAAGCGGTGTTC
Source organism: Caulobacter sp. 73W (assembly GCF_041021955.1). Lineage (GTDB taxonomy): Bacteria > Pseudomonadota > Alphaproteobacteria > Caulobacterales > Caulobacteraceae > Caulobacter. The sequence goes on along the minus strand of NZ_CP158375.1, from coordinate 3,321,636 downwards.
AACGACAACATGCTCGATCGGCCCGTCGCCTCGGTCGAATGGAAGCCCTACGAGATCGAGGCCGAGGTGCCGGTGGACGCAGACCAGATCGTCGTCGGGCTTCTGCTTCAGGGCGCCGGCGACGTCTTCGCCGACGCCTACGAACTGCGCGATCTCGGAGCGAGTGGCGTCGGCGCCGAGGCCGCCCGGACTTTGAGTAAGCAGGAGACGATCAACCTCGCCGCCTTCGGGCGCGCCTACGGCTATGCGAGGTACTTTCAACCGACAGCTGCTGGCGCCGACTGGGACAGCCTCGCCCTTGCCGGCGTGCTCGCGGTACAAGACGCACGGTCGGTCGGCCAGCTTGCCGCCGCGATCCAGAAGGTGCTCAGGCCATTTGCGCCGGAAGTGAAAGTCTGGCCCGCCTCAACACGCGCACCATCTCAGGAATTGGCTCCGGGCGAGCGCGTGCGGTTTCGTCATCGGGGCCTGGGGCCGCAGACGTCGGCGGCCAGAAAGACCGTGTACGAGACCCATACCGAAGTCGTGTCGAAGGCGGAAATGTTCGCGACCGACCTGCCGGGCGGCCTTCGCCTGAGCATGCCGCTTGGCAATGTCCCTCCAAGCGCGATCGGACCGGTTCGTCTCGAAAAGCCGGACGGCTTTCGGCCGACGGGTGACGATCGGATCACGCGGATCGCCGATGTCATCATCGCCTGGAACGTGCCGCAGCACTTCTATCCCTACTTCGAACAGGTCGACACGGACTGGCTCGAGCAGCTTGAACGCAGTCTTCGCGAGGCATCCGAGGCGCGCGACGCGGAGGCGTTCACGCAGGTGCTCAATCGAACTCGTCGTCGCTCTCAACGATGGCCATGGCTCTGTCGGCGGGCCGCAGCCTCGATCGGCATTCGCTCCCGTATGGTTCGCTTGGATCGAGGATCGGCTGGTTGTCAGCACAACGCGTCCCGGGGTGGACCTCAGGCCGCGGCGATGTGATCCGCCGCATCGATGGACGCGCCGCCTCCGAGTTGATGGACGAAGCTATCGCATCGTCGGCGGGCGCCACCGCTCAATGGAGGCGTTGGCGGGCGCTGGCGAAGATCCGCAGCGGAAAGCCCGGTCCGATGTTGCTTGAGGGCGTCCGCGTCGACGGCTCCGCATTCTCCATCACGGTCATACGGAACCTGCAAGCAGGTGAGCTCGAGCCTTCTGACCGGCCGCCGTCGATCACCGAGCTGAAGCCCGGGGTCGCGTACGTGGACCTGACGCGCGCCGATGCCGCGGCGTATCGCGCAGCCTTGCCCAAGCTGGCCCAGGCCGAGGCCGTCATTTTTGACGTGCGCGGTTATCCTCGGGTGCCTCGCGGCTTACTCAATGCGATGAGTGATCGAACTATCAAGTCCGCGAAAATGGAGGTGCCGCTGGTCACTCGCCCGGATCACGCCTTCGATTGGATCGATGAAGGCTGGACCATCCCAGCGCAGGGGAGCCGCCTAAGCGGCAAGCTGATCTTCATGACTGACGGCAGGGCCATCAGCTATGCCGAAAGCATTCTCGGCGTTGTGGAAGGCGAGCGCCTTGGCCCGATTGTCGGAGAGCCTACCGCGGGCACGAACGGTGACGTAAATCCTCTGCCGCTTCCGGGCGGCTACACGCTCACCTACACCGGCCTTCGGGTGACGAAGCAGGATGGCTCACGCCATCATGGGATCGGGATCGTTCCCACCCATCCAGTCTCTCGCACCGTGGCGGGCTTCCGCTCCGGCCAGGACGAGCAGCTCGAAGTGGCGCTCAGCCTGGCGGGAGGCGCGACACCATAGGATCCTGCCCCGTCCGGCTTTTCCGAGAGCCGCGGCTGAAGCGGTAACGCTCAGAACAATTGCATTGAACCCGCCACTCGGATCTTACACTGCCAATGGGCAACTCCCGCATAGGTAGCCTCACGCGGCGCCCTCGATCCGCCACAACCGGGCTGCTCGTTATGGCGATGCTTGTTCCGGGGAGCTCTAATGCTGATCCATCTCGCCGCCGCCTTGCAGCTGGCCGCCACGCCTCCGGCGCCGGCAAGCTATATGACTATTTGCGCGAAATCAGCGGCTGAAGCCCGTGAGCTCGCTCGGATACGCTTCATTGCACTGGACAATGATCCGTCGGCTCAGACAGATTTTGAGAGTGGTGAGAAAGCGCGCCAAGAGATTGAGCGGATGAGAGACGCGCTCGACGCTGGAACGCCGCTACCGTCGCCTTACAAGGGCGCAGCCGAATATGCCGCCGCTTCACGTGGCAATCCCGACCCAGTCGTGAGCGAGCTCCTGATGAGGGCCGCGCGAGATGCTTTCTCTCGGACGCATCTGACGGCGGCTCTGCGAAACGAGTCCTGGGCTGCGGGTCTTTCGGTCCGGGCGAAGCAGTATGCCTATAGCTCCGCAGGCGCTTTGGAATGCGGGCTCGACGCAGACAACACACGCTGGTTGAAGGCCCAGGTCGCCACTCGAGGCTGGTTTCTCAAATCCGTAGACGGCGACCGAGCGGCCGGGGCCGCCTGGTTGCTTGTTCAGCACGCGGACCGCGATCCGGCTTTCCAGAAGGCGATGCTGGACCTCATGGCGCCGCTGGCCGCCACAGGCGACGTCGAACGAGGCGCCTACGCGCTGCTCTGGGATCGGGTAGCAGTGCGCGAAGGTCGGCCTCAGCGCCATGGAACGCAGGGGCGGTGCAATGGAGGCCGTTGGCTCGCAAATCCGATCGAGGACGAAGCTCAGCTTGAAGCCCGGCGGACAGCAGCAGGACTACCGCCAATGACCGCGTATCAGCGACGTATGGATACGCTTTGCCCACCCTCCTCCGCACCGACCTCGAGGTAGCGGGCTCGCAGATCAGCAAGTTTTCGCCCACAGCCCGATGACGGTGGCCTCCAGACCGGCCTGACATGAATGGGTGTCATCTGCCGAGTGATGGTCCTTCTTTCCCCCAAACCCCAGGTGACCAATGGTGTTCTTACTGGCCCTATTTCTAGCAGCGAGCCCCGCCTCTGGAATTGCAGAGATCCAGCCACCTGAAGAGGCTGTGCCGATCGTCGCCAAGCTGAATGGCATCGTAGAAAAGGCGCCTGTGATGGAAGCCATCGCCGGAATGGGCGAGGTTGATCGCGCCATGCGGACCAGCATGTTGGAGGCGACCCGGGGACTTGCTCCGGGCACGCGCGCCAAGGCCCAGGCACACGCAGGTCTCATCATTGACGCCCAGGATCGGGCCCATGCCGACAGGTTGAAGACCATCATCGCTTCCCATGGCTGGCCGAAAATCTCGGAGACTTCCGAGCGCACCGCCGCGACGGCGGTGATGATCGCCAATCACTCGGGCGACATCGAGTTCCAGCGCCGCGTCCTCGCGCTGTTGGAGCCGCTGGCAAAGTCGCGCGAGGCACGGCCCGAAGACTACGCCAGACTGTACGACCGTATCGCCACGATCGATCGGCGACCTCAGCGCTACGGCACGCAAGGCACGACGTGTCAGGCGGGCAAGTACGCTGTCCCAAGCGACCTTGAGGATCCGAAGAGGCTCGATGCGCGACGAGCCGCCATGGGATTGCAGCCAATGGCGGAGTATCTGGCCGCGTTGGACAAGATGTACGGAGCCTGCATCCAGCCGACCGGCTAACGTCAGCGAACTAACCAGCCCGCAGCTTCATGAAGTCCGCTGGCGAGCGGACGTGCCCAACGGCCGCCAGACGGATATAGGACGGACATGGCGGACAACCGCACCCCGCAGAGCCGCAGCGCGCTCATGGCTCGCATCGGCGCCAAGAATACCGCGCCGGAGTTGATCGTCCGACGCCTGCTGCATCGCCTGGGTTTTCGCTTCCGCCTCCACCGCAAGGACCTACCCGGAAAGCCCGACATCGTCCTTGCGAAACACCGGACTGCGATCTTCGTGCATGGCTGCTTCTGGCACAGACACGGCTGCAAGATAGGCCGACCGCCCAAGACCCGGGCCGAGTTCTGGCTGCCCAAGCTGGAGCGCAACCGCGCTCGCGATGCCCAAAACGAGGCCGCGCTCGTCGCCAAGGGCTGGAACGTGCTCACCCTTTGGCAGTGCGAAATCCGCGACGCCGGCGGCCTCGAGCAAAGGCTGATCCAGGCGCTCGTAGGCCCTGCGCCGAAAAATCCGATCGACAGCACAGAAGCAGAACGTTAAGGTTGCCCGCACGACTCGCGAGGACCCCATGGCACGCCCCATCGGCATCGATCTTTTTGCCGGCGCAGGCGGCCTGAGCCTGGGCTTCGAGCAAGCCGGGTTCGACGTCGTCGCCGCCGTCGAGATTGATCCGGTTCATTGCGCGGTCCACAAGTTCAACTTCCCCGGATGCGCCGTCATTCCCACGTCGGTGTCAGAGCTTTCGGCGGCCGACATCCGGCGCGCGGCGGGGATCGGCCTTCGGCAGGTCGACGTCGTCTTCGGCGGTGCGCCCTGCCAGGGCTTCTCCCTGATCGGCCACAGGGTCCTCGACGATCCGCGCAACTCCCTGGTGCTCGACTTCGTGCGGCTGGTCGCCGAACTGCGCGCCTCCTACTTCGTCTTCGAGAACGTCAAAGGCCTCACCGTCGGCCGGCATCGCAAGTTCCTCGACGAGCTGATCGAGGCCTTCGACGCCGTGGGCTACGAGGTGCGGCTTCCCTGGAAGGTGCTTGACGCCGCCGACTACGGCGTGCCGCAACATCGCCAGCGCCTGATCCTTTTTGGCGCGCGCAAGGGCTTGCCTAACCCCACGTACCCCCTGCCCACTCACACGCCCGCCGACGCACGCAAAGCCGGCGACCTGCCTATCGGCCCAAGCTGCAAGGACGCTCTGGACGACCTGCCGGACGCCGAGAGCTTCCCCGAGCTCGTCGACGGCGACAGCGCGAGGACCAAGCGCTGGGGCAAGCCAAGCGCCTACGCCAAAGCGATGCGCGGGGCCGCCAACGGCGAGGACGACTTCTCCCATCCGCGCCAGTGGGACCCGAGCCTGCTGACCTCCAGCACCCGTACCGACCACACCCAGATCTCGCGGCGCCGGTTCGCGGCGACCGAGCCTGGGGAGGTCGAGCCGATCTCGCGTTTCTTCAAGCTGCCGCCGGACGGCCTCAGCAATACCCTGCGCGCCGGCACCGATGCTGCGCGAGGCGCTTTCACCAGCCCGCGACCGGTCCACTACAAGCACGCCCGGTGTGTCACCGTGCGCGAAATGGCCCGCCTTCACGGTTTCCCCGACTGGTTTCGCCTGCACGCCACAAAGTGGCATGGCGCCCGCCAGATCGGAAACTCCGTCCCTCCGCCCCTGGCCAAGGCCATCGCCGACCAGGTCGCGCTCGCCATCGGCCAGCCGCGCGAACGCCCGCAAGACGCACAGCAGTTGGGCGATCCGGCCCTCCTGGAGATGACCGTCTCGCAGGCCGCGCTGCACTTCGGGGTCGCCGCCCCCAATGGCAAGCGCGACCGCCGCAGCGGCGCCACCAAGCGCAAGCAGGACGAGATCGAGGCCGAACTGATCGCTCTCCGCAAGGTCGCCGCCGGATGAGCGGACCTTCTATCGAAGCCAACCGGTACAAGGCGCTCGTCGAGCGCATTTTCTTCGGCGAGGCATTCGGGGCCTACGAGCCGGGCCGCACGACGCTCGACTTCGAGCGCGAGGACCTGGAATCCGCCGCCGCCGAACTCGGGATCAAGCTGCCCAAGAACCTTGGCGATGTCGTCTACGCGATCCGCTACCGCATCCCAATGCCGCAGAGCATCCTTGAGACCCAGCCAGAGGGCATGGAGTGGATCGTCGAGGGCGCCGGTCGCGCCCGCTATCGCTTCTGCCTGGTCCGCATCAACCGGATCCTTCCCAACCGCGACCTGATCACGGTCAAGATCCCGGATGCGACACCCGAGATCATCGGCGCCTACGCGCTGAACGACGAGCAGGCCCTGCTGGCGAAGGTTCGCTACAACCGCCTGATCGATACGTTCCTGGGCGTCACCGCCTACTCGCTGCAAAACCACCTGCGCACTACGGTCAAAGGCGTCGGCCAGATCGAGATCGACGAAGTCTATGTCGGCGTCGACCGCAACGGCGTCCACTACGTCGTCCCGGTGCAGGCCAAGGGAGGCGCCGACCAGCTCTCGGTTGTCCAGGCCAAGCAGGACATCGCCTGCTGCGCCGAGAAATTTCCCGACCTCGTCTGCCGCTCGGTCTCGGCGCAGTTCATGGACGACGACCGGATCGCAATCTTCGAACTCACCGTCGAGGACGATCAGGTCAAGATCGTGGACGAGAAGCACTACAAGCTGGTTCCCGCCGCCGACATCGGGCGGGACGATCTCGCAGCGTATCGAAGGCGACGCTGACGCATCGCAGCGGGCGGCGAGCTGCGTATGGGCGGAGCGTGTGCCACGACGCGCCAGCCGCGGTTATTGAAACTCGGCTTACATAGAGGCCACACACCCCCCGTAGCCCTAGAGGTAAGCCTTCCTAAGGTCGCGTACGTACTAGGTGTCCGCACAGCCGCGGACGGGCTGCTTGCCTCCCAAACGCAGGCGCGTTCTGCATGCGTGAAGCAACTACAGATCAAGAGTCAGACCGGTCTGGCGCCCCACATTACCGGATACGGTCACGCCGCGCAGCATTGCGGCTGTATACTGACCGCTCAGCTTCCAATAATCGCGCAGCCTCGACGCGCTGCTCGCGGCGGGTCGAGGGCGGCTCCATCCCGTCAATGAAGCACCTGACATCTTTGGCCAGGGCTAGATCACCTTTGTCGCCCAACGCATCGAGGCCGTCGGCGATCGATCGATAGCCGATCGCGACGGACTTCCGCGTGCCCCGAATCCTCTCTTCCCAAGGCCGATCATCGGCGCGAGCCCCTCGGGCAATGGCGAACGCCTCGTCGATATCCCGCTGTACGAATGCAGGCTCCACGGCGCGCCCAACCATATGGTCATGCTGAAGCCAACGAACTGGCCGCGACGCCGTACGCGTTGCGACGCCACGAGCCCATCGGGGCGAAGCATCCACCTCCACGCCCCGCTCGCGCAGGCACGCGGCGAACCTGCCCCTCAGCTCAACGACGTCACGCGTGGAGGGCTTCCACTGAACGCCGTCATCCATCTGGGCCCTGATCGTCACATGGCAGTGCGGATGAGGCTCGTCGTCGTGCCTGGCGAGCATGAAATCCGTCCGCGGGCCAAGCGTCTCGCGACAAAACGCGGACGCCGCTTCGAACACCGGCTCATAGGGCGAGCCTGGGGGAGCGGACGTTATCCATGCGTAAGCGAGACACAGCCGCTCTTGCACGCCATGCCTGTCCCGCCGCCAGTCCTCGGCGCGCTCGCGAGCCTCTTCCCGACCGACGATTTTCTCGCCATCGCGGCCTTCAAGGATGAGTTCACCCTTGCGCGAGATATAATCGAGATTGGCCTTTAGCGCCGACAGGGAATGGATCGTTGAGGCGTGGGCGAGGACCGCCGGCGGCGCTCCCGCCACCACCCTGCGCAGCGCCGCCCGAAACCCAGGATCGCGCAGCAGAGCGGGCGTTATGCGCGTGGGCTCGCGGAGGACCCGCCAAAAGTCCTCGAACCCGCGGACGTTGGTCAGCTCAGTCATCCTCGCCATCCCACCAAAGCAGATTGCCGGCGAGCGTCGCGCGCAGGCCGACGAGCTCGCCGCGCGCTTGTCGCCAGATGCGCTCCACATCTGCGGCGGCTGTCCTCTCCCCGCGCTCATCAAGGCGGCGCGCGATATCGCGCAGACTGTGACCCACGCGCTGAAGCTCGTAACGGACAGCCGACGTCTCCTTGAGCGTCTCGGGCGGCAGCTGCGGCTGCCGTCTTACATGCGCCCGAAAAAGCGCCCGCATCCATCCGCCACGCGTGAACCCCAGGGGCTCGGCCCTTCGCTTGATCTCCTCGACCTCCTCGGCGGAAAGATGCACCGCCGCCAGGATCCTGCCTTTACCCAGTCGATGCTGATCGCCCAGGTTCGGCGGCGCCGGTCGTGAGGCCATGGCCAGCACGCGCTTGATGAAGGCCTCGTCTCCACCAGCGGACTTCACTAGGCGCCGCAACTTGGCGATGGCCGCGGGCGACCCATTCAAGACGAGTTGCGCCTGCGTCATCGACGCGCCTCGCCGAAGAGATCTCGGCCAGCGGACATGCGCTCCATCGCTAGGTCGACATTTCCGGGTGATGGCCTGTGAAGAGCGGCCGCCTCGACCGGACCATCCTCGACCAGTTTCCTGGGTGGAACGGGCGGCGGTGGGCGCCAGCGCGAGGAGAATGCCCGAGCCTTGGCCCAAAGCAGCCGCTTGCCCCGCACAGGTGCTCTGCCGCGCGGTGCCACGATGATGGTTTCGCGGTCGAGGGTGAGAAGCTCGTGGGGCAGCAGCAGGGGGCGGCGCTGCTCGGCGTGGGTTTCGCTGCGGCGCCCCGAGGACAGTCCTGACGGCTTTGAGCGGGAGATGGAGCCGTGCCCATAGGTCCCTAAAGTCTCGGAAAGCTCCCGCGCGTCCTGGATCGTGGCCGGCGCGAAGTAGGCCTGCACGGCGCAGTTGGCGGTGATCTCGGCCGCGTCCTCGCCATAGCGGGCCCGCAATTGAGAGAGGGTCTGAACGACGCACACCAGACGGACGCCGTACCCCGCCACCCAGGAAAAACTTCTGGCCAGCATGGGCGCGCGTCCAAGCGAGGCGAACTCGTCCAGGACCACGAGCAATCGCTTGTCGTCACCAGAGCTCGGGAGCGAGCGCCCAGCACTCTCCAGCAGTTGTTGAACGAGCAGAGCGTATAGGGGCGCTACGCGCTCCAAGTCGGAGGGCGCGGCGGCCAGGTAGAGCGCCATCGGGCGTGACCGAAGCGCGGAGAGCGTGAAGTCACTCTTGGATGTCGCCGCGTCGACACGGGGGTTGAGCCACAAAGCCAGCCGCGTTGATACCGACTGCCTTATGGCGGCGAAGGTGTTCTCCGAAGTTCGGCAGAAGTCGGCGATCAGCCGTTCGGTCACGGGATTGAGCGCCGAGGGGCCGCCTCGCCTGGACTCAGCCGATCGCGTGAGGCGGTCGGCGAGATCGCCGGCAGTGAACTGCCTGGCGATCTCGCCAAGGGTCAGCGGCAGACTTGGGCTTTGCGCCACGTAGAGGGTGACGGCGATGAACGCGCTGCGCGCCGCCTCGGTCCAGAAGGGATCGCCCTTGGCCTGATCCGGAAAGAGCAGCCCCGCCACGCGATGGATGGCGTCATACGCCGCCGCCATATCCTCACGATCGACGACACCCAGGGGATTGAACCGCGCGGTGCGCCCTTCGGCTTGAAGGGGATCGAAGAGGAACACGACCTGCCCGATGGAGGCCCGCCATCCGGCGGTGGCCTCGAAGACCTCCTTCTTGACGTCGAGCACAACGACGGGCCCGGCCCAACTGAGCAGGGTCGGGATCACGATCCCGGCTGACTTGCCCGAGCGGGTCGGGGCGCAGACGAGGACGTGCTCATCCCCGCCAGAGCGCAGAAGCCGCCCGCCGTGCGAGCCGAGGATCACCCCATCGGAGCCGCGCAGACCCGCTTGCGCGATCTCCCCTGCGGTCGCCCACCGGGCCGCGCCATGCAGTCCGGCCCCCCGTCGACGCGTCGTACCCGCCGCGAGGAGCGCGAGGATGGAGCCGGAGGTACCAGCCCCGATCAGCAGCCAGCGGCGCACTTGCTCATCGTCTCGATGAAACCAGAACCACGGGATCACGCGGACGACCTCGATGCGAGGATCGAGGCGACCAAGACCCGCCAAGGCGACCGTCAAGGTCAGGCCGGTGAACATCGCCATCACCGCGACCATCGCGGTTACGACGGCCGTCGCCCTATGCGGCCAAGGCTGGCTTAAGAGCGCCGCCATGACGCACCTCCACGACACGAAAGCGGCCATCGACGCGGTCCATCTGGACCAGGATGTCGATGAGACCGGAAAGGAGCGCTCGGACTTCGTCGCTGGGAAGGTCCCGCCCCGCCGGGGTCTCTCGAACCAGCAAGGCGAGTTGATCGAGCGCTAGCGCGCAGCTTCCCGCATGGATCGTGGCGATCGATCCTGGATGCCCCGAGGCGATATTGCGCAGAAGGTGGAAGGCCGACGCGCCGTCACGCACCTCGCCAAGCAAGATCCTGTCTGGCCGCAGACGAAGCGCGCAGGCGAGAAGATCACCTGGTCCCAAGCTCGCCCTCCCCTGCCCCTCGCGGGCCCACGTCAGACGAACCAGGTTGCGATGCGCGAGCTCCAACTCTCGGGCGTCCTCTATGGTCACGAGGCGTTCGCCGTCCGGGATCTTGGCGGCGAGCGCCCGAGCCAAGGTGGTCTTGCCCGATCCCGTGGCGCCACTGACGAGAATGGTCTTCCGCAGCCGCACGGCGAGCGCCAGGAAGCTCGCCCAATCGCCGGACGCTTTGAGGGCCGCCAGCTTCTGCTCGGGCCCCATGAAGAGCGCCGCATCCGCCGCGATGTCGAAGAGCCCCTCGCGCGCCATGACATGGAGATCCGGCGCCTCGCCCATCGGCCTGCGAATGCAAAGCGTCACCTCGCCGGCCGCTGGCGGCAGGACGATCTGGCAGCGCGCGCCTCTCGGCAGGCTTGTGGAGCAGATGGGCGCCTCGCTCCCGACGTCCTGCCCTGTGACGGCGGCCGCCGCTCGCGCCAGGGTCATGAGCCAAGGCGAGGTGAGCCGGCCATCCTCAACCCAACGCCAGCCTTCGGCTGTCTCGACGCCGATCTCGCCGGGGCGATTGACCACGACCTCGCGAACGGCGGGATCGTCGAGGAACGGCGACAGAGGAGCCAGATGGTGATCGAGCACGCCGCTCATGGCGCGCCTCGACGGTGGCCATCGCTCACGGCGTAGACGCTCGAGAAATCGAGATCCTTGGCCACCATGATCGAAACCAGCGAGCCCTGGGCTTTACGAAGGGTCGGCGCGATATCGATCGAGCGGTCGACGGCGATGGCCGCCGCCTGGGAAGGCAGGCGCGCCATGCCGCGTCCGCTACCGTCATCCAGAGCGGCGGCGGGGGCCGCGTCGACGATCGATAAAAGGACGGCCCCACCGAACCTTCGCCAAAAGTGCCGCTCGATGTCGCCGCCAAACCCGGCTCGCCCCAAGGCGTCCGCCCCCGGCGAGGCCAGATCGACGGCGACGCCGCCAGGGGTCACCACCCTGGTCCACATCACGAAGAGACGCCCCTCGCCGGTGTTCAGGCCCCTGCGGTATTCTCCGAGGACCTTGGAGCCCTTCTCCAGGAGCGCCACGGTACCGGCCTCCGACCAGACATCGCGTCCAACGATGCAGGACACCTGCCCGGGCAGACTGCTGTCCATTGCGGTCTGCAAGGTGCACGGAATGGCCGCGCCGGCGGTGAGTAGCAAGTTGCGGTCGCCAATGCGTCGGGCGCGCGCCGTCTCGATCTCCTCCGAACGACGCAGCCGCGCGTATGGATCGTCAATCGCGTCGCGTACGTCACCGGCGACACCGTCCGCTCGCGCGGACCGGCCTTCGGGCACACGCTCGACGGCGCGCGAGGACGCCGACCAGGCCAGAACCGAAGGCGGACGCGGAACGGGCGCGGAGGTCGTCGCCTCGGCAGGCGCGGCGCCGACGGGATCCGGCTCGGTGGATTGCAGCTCTGATGCCTCCTCGCCGTCGAAGAGCTCCATCGTTTGCGGCGCGAGGCCCTCGCGCGCCGGCTCGAAGGCGACGGTCTGACGGGGCGCGGGAGGCTTGGCGGCCTCGGCTTCGGGGCGACGCTTCCAGGGAGCTAGGATGAGAAGACCGCAGACCGCCGCGAGCACCACGATCGCTGCGGCGCGACCGTAACGCGACGCTCCATAGTCGCCCGCTACCGGCGTCGCGCCTCGGTCCAGGGGCGTGGGGGAGACCTCGTCCACGCGAGGCTTGTCGTCATCGCCGCTCATGATCACCTCCCACCTCCAAGCGCCGAACATCGGCCGCGGCCGTGCCGGACGCCGCGCCGCCGGCGCGGGGGTCGAAGGCTTCGTTCCAAAGACAGAGGACCTCCCTGCCCCTGCGGAGCCGAAGCTGAGGATGCACGCCGTGGACGACCACGAATTCTCCGCGCACGTCGAAAGGCGCGAGCGTCTCGGATCCATCGGCGCCGACCGCGAAGACGGCGGGCACGTCCTGGCCGCCTGGAAAGCGAAGGACGGTGAACCGCCCATTGTCGCTCACCTCCGAAGGCTGAAGCGCTCCGCTCCCCTGCAGCGTCCAGGCGAGATTGCGCGGTCCCTCCACGGCGCCCCGGTCGAGCTTGAGCTGGAGGAGCTTGGCGCGCAGCGCTTCCTCATGCGCGTCGATCGCGGCGGTGACGAGCGCCTTCTCCTCGGCGGGGTAGGAGAACCGCAACATCCAGGGGCCCGCCGCCTTGGATACACGCAGATCGAAGGCGTAGTTGCGTGTGCCGCCGCCCGGCGCCCGCGTGGCGACGATGAGATTTGTCGAGCGCGGCTCCAGTGGCTTCAGGAAGAGAAGCCGCCCCTCTGGAGCGGCCTCCCAGGCGGTGCTGTCGCCCATGGCCACATGGCGGATCTCCTCGCCGTCGGCGAAGACGATCTGCACGGCGGTGGATAGGCGCCCTTCCAAACGGACCACCTGGTCGGGATCGTAGGCCGTCGTGCGGATGCGCGGCTCGGCCTTAGCGGCCGTTGCCGCGAGCAGCGTGATCGCGCCCGCAAGAAGCAAGCCCCTCATTGGCTGGCCTCCTGATCGGTCCGATAGCTGGCGACCTGGAACCCGAGGGGATTACGCAGGCGATCCTTCTCCTTCATGGGACCTTCAGCCCAGGCGAAGGCGATGGTGGCGATGAAGTCGCCGTGCTCCTCGACGCCGTTGTGAGCGAGCGTGCGCCGATAGCGGACCTGGCCAACGCTCGGCGACAGGAAGGTCACCGCCCGAACCTCGACGGTCGCCTGAGCGGCGGGCCCCAGCAGCACCTGCGGGCTGGCCGGGTTGGTGGGACGGAAGGCTTCGGCGAGACGCTGCTGCTCGGCGGGCGCGGAGAGGATCACCGCTTGGTCGAAGTTCGCCTTGGCCGCCGCGGGCAGCCAGGTCTCGCGCGCCCGCACGTAGGTGGAGAGGAAGTACTTGCCGACGGCCTCGTCGTAGGTGCGCGGCTCCGCCCCGCTAAGCGCGGTCATCACCTCGACGGCGCCGGTGGCGCTGTCGACGCGGACGACGAACGGCTCGACGGTCTTGAGCGGCGCGAGCATGGCTATGGCCACGCAGGCGCAGGAGGCGAGGACGCAAGCACCCGCGGCGATCAACCATGCCACGCGCCGCGACCTCAAGGCCGCCGATAGTCGATCATCGTCCCAGGACGACGCTTCCTTCAAATAGACCGCCATGTCGGTGGGCATGTTCATCGGCCCTCTCCACACGGGAGAACCGGGTCCGCCTCTGGGACAATCTTCGATGGCGACGCGGTCGGGTCGAGCAGCACGGAGCCGTAAGGGTTGGCCGTGCGCCGATGCTGGCCGTCGCACACCGGCGCCTGCTCGGGCGACCGAAGCGTGTTACAGCCGGCGAGGACGGAGCAGGCCAGGAGCATCAGGATCAAGACGCGCATCGTCAGCGTCTCCACCGGCCGGAGACGGCGCGCGTCGCGATCGAACCAGCGCCGAAGAAGTCGCGGATGCCCAGGCTAGCGCCGCCTGCGATGCCAGCCGCCAAGGTCGGCGTCTGCAGGAAGAAGATCGAGCCCAGCAACGAGAGCGCGATGAACGCGAAGCCCGCCGCCATGGCGTCCTGCGCCTGGAGCGTCTCCCACTGGTCGGCGACCATGGCGAGCACCAGTTGGAAAACCGCGAAGATCAGCGCGAAGAGGATCAGGTAGTTCACCGCCTGCGACAGCCAGCCGAAGAACCAGCGACGCGTGGCCTCAAACAGCGCCAGGCCGATGAAAATCGGGCCCAGGGCGATGAGCAGCGCCAAGGCGACCTTGGCCACGAGGACGATCCCGAAGCCGAGCGCGGCGGCTAAGGCGCCGCTGATCCAGACCGCCGTGGCCATGAGCCAATCCATGAGCTCCCAAGGCTCGGCTTGCTCGGTAATCCGATCAGCCATCCAGGCCGTCTGCCCAATGAACCGGTCGAACGAGCCACCCGCATCTTGGGTCGGCGCCCCGCCGACGGCTTCAGCTAGCGCGTCGGGAAGCGTATGAAAGATCGGATCGGTGACGAAGTGGCTGTAGGCTTGGGTGGTCGCCAGTAGGTAAATGATCGTGAGCTTGATGCTCCGGACCGCGAAATCCATCAGCGGCTCGTTGATGGCTCCTCGCAGGATCGCGAACCCGTAGAGAATTACGTAGAGAACCAGCGCTAGGCGCAAAGGTCCGGCGACCTGCGCGATAACATTGCCGACAGTCTCTCCAAGGAAGCCATCCAGCCTTCCGCCAACGGTGCCGTAAGCTTGGGTGAAGACGGTGTACTTCGTCTCCATCAGCGTGCCTCGAAAGTTCTGCGAGCCATCTCCATTCGCGCCCGCCGGCGCATCTCGCGCTCTGACGCGCGTGCGTTCACGCACTCATCCCCGCGATGTTCGCCCGCCTCGCAGCGTGCCAGCACGGCCTTCGCCTCCTCCGGATGGGCCACGAAGTAGCTCTTGCTGCGGGGTTCCGCCGAGCAAGCGGCGACCAACAAAGCCAGCGCGATAACTCGCTTCATTGAAAAGTCCTCTTGGCCTGATCCATTCGGTCTCTTCGACGCTGCGCCGACCGCTCCTTCGCCTCTTGGAGGCGCATCCGCTCCTCGGCTTCCTGGGAAAGCGCGAAGGCTTGAAGACGCATCTGGTCGTTCAGGATCAGCGCCTGCTCCGCCGAGATGCGAGCTTGCAAATCTGCGACAGCCCTGGCGCTCTCGGCCTTGCCCACGGCGGTCTGCAAATGCCGCAACCCCTCGAGCCGCTCGGCGGACGCATGTATCGCGGCCTCCCCGACCGCCAGATCGCGAGCGGCCAGATCGCCGTCGCGGGCCAGCAGTCTCTCCGAGTCCGTCAGCGCGGGCCCTACCCCGCGACGCGCCTCGCGGATCTCGCGCGCGCGATCACCGATCGCGCCCAGGGCCTCCAACTGACCGCCGGCCGCCTTTCGCAAGGCGTCGAGCTCAGGCAAGGCTTTCCGCAGTTCCGTCTTCGACAGCTCCGGAGCGATCGCGTCGATGGCGGAGCGGACGTTGAGACTGTCGTGCAGGCGCTTGCCTTCAGCCAGTTGCGCCTTGAGCGCTTCCAGCTGGTCGAGCGCGGCGCGAACCTCCTCCACAACCTTCAGATAGGCAGTCGGGTCATGAACGATGACCGCCGCCTTGGCGGGCGAGACACCGCAGACCGCCAAGGCGGTCGCCAAGATGACGCCGGTGGGCTTCATGGTTCGATCTCCAAGGTTTGACGAAGCACGGGGCGCCAGTCGGCCGATCTATCGCCGACCCGAGAGCGGATGGCGTCGAGGGCGGCCACCGTCGTGGCCCGGCCGCTCAGAATGGCGAGGTGCTCATCGAGGCCGGCGAGGTCGAGCTCGGCGACGACCGAGCCTCCGCCTTGGCGGATGAGGAAGCCGCGGCTCCCAACGCCAAGCTCGTCGCGGACCAACTCATGCTCGCGCTCCGACAGACCAAAGCCTTCTCGGTAGTCGGCGAGCGACGCCTGCGGGTTGGGCAGGAAGACGTGCGTCGAACATTGCTCAAGGATGGTTCGGGCGATCGGCGAGGCGAGCACGTCCGACGGGGATTGGGTCGCCAGGACGAGCACCGCGTCCTGCTTGCGCCACGTCTTGAGGCCGTCGCGAGCGAAAGCGCGGAAGGCTTCATCCCCCAACGCCTTCCAGAACTCATCGATCGACACGACGAGGCGGCGCCCATCCGCCAAGGCGCCTATGCGGTGGAGCAGATACATCATCACCGGCGCCCGAGCCTCAGCGTCGTCGAGGATCGTGGTCATGTCGAAGCCGATGAGCGCGGGCTTAAGATCGAGCGCGTCTTCGGGACCATTCAGCGCCCAGCCCAACGGGCCGCCATCGCACCAGCGCTCCAGACGGGCACCGATGCCGCCGGCGTCACGTTGCCCGAGGAGACCACGAAGCGCGGCGAGCGAGCGGTCGCGCTTCGGCAGGCGCAGGACCGCGAAGAGCGCCTCGTCCAGAAGCGCGATTTCCTGGGGGCCCGCCACGCCGTCTTCGCCGAACGCCATGCGAAGGACGAGCGCGCGCAAGAAGGCTAGATCGCCATCGCCGAGCGCCTTTAACGGCGCCAGCCCGGTAGGCTCGCCCGATCTCAGCGTCTGGTACTTGCCATCGCAGGCGCGCACGAAGACTTCGGCGCCTCGATCCTTGTCGATCAGCACCCGCCGAGGACCAAACCGCTCGGCCTGCGCGAGGATCATGTTCTGAAGCACCGTCTTGCCGGCCCCCGACGGGCCGCAAATGAAGGTGTGGCCAAGGTCATCGACATGCGGGCTGAAGCGATAGGCGGTTCGACCACGCGTTCTGAAGGTCGACATGGGTTCGCCCCAGTGGAGCCCCGATTCCTTGCCGCTTGGGTAATCGTGCAGGGAGGCGAGGCCGGCGAAGTTGCGAGACGAGATCGCCGCCGGGCGCGTCCGAAGCCGGAAGTTTCCAGGAAACTGCGACCAGTAGGCGGCCTCTAGGCCCAGGTCCTCCCGGGCGGCCACCAGCCCTCCCCCCGCCAGCATGGCGCGCGCGGAGGCGATATCGCGCGACAGGTCGGCCGGCGTGTCGGCGAACACAAGGACGCTGGCCTGGTGCTCGCCCATCACGAAGCGGCCGCTGGCCAGATCGTCCATGGCCTCGTCCAGTTGCTCGATCTGGGAGGCGGCGCGATCAGCGGCGCTGACCATCTGGTTCTGCTTTCGCCCAAGCAGCGCCTCGCCGGCTGGCCGCGACAGGAAGGCGAAGGACTGGCTGATCACGAGTGGGAACGGCGCGGCCAAGAGCGCGTCCCAGGCTCCCGGCCAGGTGGTCGCGGGATAGGCCTTCAGCGCCAGCATCGCCCCATAGGTGGAGCCGGAAGCGTGTCGAACCTCGAAGGCCTCCCGACCGAAGATCAGACGGCTCGAACCAAGCGCTTCTCCCAAATGGCCCCGGACCATCGCCGCGTCGCTTGGGCGTCCCTCGAGGATCGTGGCGAGCGGCGCCAGCAAGGCGCTCGACAAGACGTGTCCTCGACGCTCGATTCCAAGACGCCTGGGCGTCCACGGCGCGAGCAAGCGCTGCAGATCCGTCATCACGGTTTGAAGACGGGCCAGGCGCGCTTCCAGCGCCGAGGAAGCGTCTGCCTTGCGAAAGAGGCTCTCCAACGAGGGGGCCTTCAACACGACATGCAAGATGAGGCTGTTGGCGAAGAGACCTTGGGAGACCAACCGTCGTCTCCAGTCGACATCGAGCTCGGTGGCGTAGGCCGAACTTAACTGTCCACGCGCGGGCACCGCTGCCGGCAGCCTCACTACATGCTGCCACAGCGCTACGTCCTCGGATGCGATATTGCGCCACGCCGCCGACAGGCTCTCGTGCATCCGCTCCAAGGCGGCGACATCCATTGTCTCGAAGGCGGAGCCCACCAGCTCAAGGCCGGCCATAAGCGCTCCACCATCCAGGCTCACCACGTCGTCAGTGACGTGCCGCGCGTAGGGCAGACGAGTTCTCAACGTCGTCTCGGCTGCGACTTTGCTCCACGGGCGGTGGGCGGCGGTCGTGGGGTCAGCCATGCCGCGCCTTTCGGCACTTCAGCGGGCTTGTTGAAGAGCCACCCCACCGCCGGCTCGAACGGCTGCGCCCGCGCGTCTCAATGGCGAGCCAGATGAGGCGCAGGGCGTGGTGATCACTCTTGCAGATCGCCCGGAGCACGAAGTGCAGGGCTGGGGCGACGAGCAGATAGAGAAGGCTTCGTCCGCCAAGAAACGCGACGGACGAGGCGATCAAGTTGACGCCCATGGCTTCCATGGGCACGCCCAGCACGAGGGCCGGACGCGTGCATGCCAAGAAGAGGGTGTCCCGAGAAAGGCGGGCGCGCTCGCCGGGCATCTTCAGGCTCCGCCAACGATCATATCTACGATCGTGCCCGCTCCGAAGATGACGATAATGCCGACCACCACGGTCCCGGCGCGTCGAAGGTCGATTTGGCCGAACATCCAGGCGACGCCGGTGAGGATCACCGCCAGGACCGCGAGCCCCCGGATGATGTCGGAGTTCAACAGGTCGATGATGTTTTGGATGAACCCGCCAAGGTCGCCGCCCGGCGATTGAGCGAAGGCTGGCCCTGCCCAGAGCGTCAGGAAACAGATTCCCAAAGGGATCAACCCGATCAAGCCTGGGCTCGCAAATCCAATGCGACGGGATGGCTGACAAGGGCGGTGCATCGGTACCTCGGAGCAAAGCGACATCCGAAGGTTCTGCAAGGATCGCCGAAGACGCGACCCCGTAAGCTTACGGGGGTTAGCGCATCACCAGGAGCGTTCTTCCCTGGAAACGATTTCGCCTTCTGGCTCAGTCAGCAGACCACGTCGACCCGCTTCCAGAACCGCCTGCATGCGGGTCCTGACACCAAGCTTGCGGCACGCCTCGGCGAAGTGTTCCTCAACAGTTCGAGAGGACAGGCCCAGGATTGTAGCGATGTCGCGACTGCTTTTGCCTCGTTCAGCCCAAACGAGACATTCGCGCTGTCGCCGCGAGAGACATATCTGAACAGGGTTGTCGGAGCAGGCGGGCGCGCGCCGGGGCATCATCTTTGGACCGCCATTCGCCGCGGGAGGGCCCCAACATTGGGATCTAAGTCGCGGACTCTCCAACGACCGTAGCGGCGAATGCGGACATCCGCGTCAGCTGGCGATGTGAACATTACTCTTCCGAGAACTGGTAACTACGGGAGAAAGGGCAGCGGACAACGCGGACAGCATCAAGCCCCAGCGACGCCCCGCCGAGCAAACAGCGGTCGCCGCGCCCCTGCAATGACACTCGATGTGTAAGTCGGGGACGCTTCACGCGTCTTCGGACGACCGCCCGAGGAGAGTCAGCTTTCACGGTCAATGGCGCCCACCGATAGGCCGGCGGTTTAGGCGAGCGCTCCGAGGCGAGCGATTGCGTCGCTTCCGTCTGATCGGCATTTTGCGCATGGGTGGCTGGCGGGATGTCCAAGCTGCGAAGCCAAAGACGCCGGCGCGCTGATACCGCGTTCTCAATGCCCGGATGTCGTCCCGCCGCTCTGGCGGCGGGACGAAGCCGGTGAACGGGCTTTGGCGAAGCGCAAGCTCGTGCGCCCGCTCCCTAAGAAGGAGAGCAACAACATATATGGGCGGCGCCGCTAAACACCTCAAGCGAGCACCATAAATCCATTACAATCTATGATGTTGACAGCCACCAAAGGTTAACGCTTAGTTTGCATACCAGCGTTCGCGCTGAGGGCGTCAATCGTGGGGGCACGAATGAAACACTGGAACAAGGTCATGGGGCTTGCCGCGCTCGGAGCGGCTTGCTTGGGCGGCTCAGCGAACGCCGCGCCAGTCGCGCTTGAAGACATGCTGAAGGAGATGAAGGCCGCGCTCCTGAAAGTTGAGCAGAGCGCCGCACCTGGGCTTCCGAAACTCAGCAGCGCCACGCTGAATGCGACGACGGTCCAAAAGTCCAACGCCGGTGGGAGCTTCAAGCTGTTCATTGTGGAGTTCGGCGCCAAGCGCAGCGAAGAACTCACGACCGCCGTTTCGATCACCCTCACCCCGCCGAGAGCCGACGCCGCCGCTAGCGTGTCTCCGGATATCAGCGACGCCCTCGCCGCTGTCATTCTATCGGCCGCAAAGGCCGTTCAGGAGGCGAAGGCTGGCTCGCCGCCGCTCATCGCAAGCGAGGTGAAAGCCAGCATCAAATTCGGCGTCTCAAAGGACGGTGCTGGCAAGATCAAGCTGGAGTTCATTCCGGTCATAGCCCCCGGCATTGAACTTGGAGCCGCAGCCTCCACGGCGCAGGAAATCGTGGTCATCTACAAGAATTGAGCGACAGCATGCGGCTGCTTCTCGTCCTCGCGGCGTGCGCGTCTCTAGCGGCCACCGCCGCCGGAGCTCAGAGCTGTGACTACAAACGCCCCTACGCCGCACCTCCCGGCTATGTGCCGACCTACTCCATTGCCACGGTCTACGCCGACGCTGGCGGAACCAACGTCCGGGGCTCAGCGACACTGATCGACAAGCAGCGCCGGCTGCTGATCACCGCGGCTCACGTTGTGAAGGACGGCAAGGCGTTCGTCAGGTTTCGGGGGCTTGCGGACGAAGTCTTCGAGGCGCAAGTCGTCATGCGGCTTCCCGACGCTATCGATGATGGCCAGGGAAGCGCCCTGGATACTCCCCGGGACATCGTTGTGCTTCGGGCGACGGCGCTGCCTCCGCTCGCCCATCCTCTGGACCTGCGAAGCATCGTGGACAGCGACGGCGAGGTGAACTTCTACGGCTTTCCCGCAGGCGTACAGAGCGCTCTGGTTGGTCGCGGCAAGGCGTCCACGATATCTGCAGATGGGAAGCCGGCAGCACGATGCGCACGCGCGTTGCGCGAAGCTACGCTGGGGGGCGACAGCGGCTCCGCCATGGTCAGCGAAAGCGCTTATGTCGTTGGCGTGACTTCGGTCGCCATCCAGCAGGGCGAACTCAATATTTTCATACCCACCGCGTGCTTCTTCGACGAGGTGATTGAGAGCCTCGGCGAAGACAAGGCTCAGGCGACATACGAGCTCTTCACGACGAAGTCGCAGGCGGTGATCCTCAACACCCTCGCGGCAAACCCTGCTGACTCTAAGGTCAGCAATCTTGATCTCTTCATTGCGGCGAGCCGACTGATTGAGGAGGGTCGCTGGCAGGATGTCCTGCGGTGCCCCATCGTCCCGATGGCCTTCCAGCGCGGCGTGCCGATCGATCTGTTTGCAAAGCGGGCGGCAGGTACGGCTCAGAAGGTCGCCATTGCCGACGCGCTTTCAGCTTCAGCTGCCCGGAACGCCGCGGACGCCCGCGTGGCCGGCGAAAATGTTGCGAAGCTGCGCGCGGCTTTGGAAATTTACGAGCCGGTGCTGCGCCCGCAACTTGAGAACATTACGGCGGCCAATGCCGCGCTTAAGCTCAGTACCGAGCAGATTGTGGCGCTCAAGTCGGCGGCCGACGCGGCAACGCTTCTGACGCTGCTTACTGAGGATAAGTCCACCTACGCAGACCTGACAAAGAAGGCGTCCCTCGTTTCGGCGGCGGCCACTCAGAACCCCCAGCTTCGCGGAGCAGCGTTGGCGACATTCGGCCAGGCGTCAGCAGATGACCCCGCGACGGCCTACAGCGCGTTTCAGGCTGCCCGGAAGGAGGGCTTTTCTCCTGAATGGGTCAGGCATCTCGAACAGGAAGCGGGCAGGAAGCTTACAGCCTCGGATAGGGCCGCGGCGGCGCCACTCGATATCAATGCGTCACTCAAGGCGCTTGCAGGCTCGCCCGACAGCCCATGAGGTTCGGGCGGCGAACTAAGTCCACAATCCGCAGTTCCTCACTTTCGGCCGCTCAAAACCTGCGCGCTTCAGTAGACTGCTAGGATCGCCGCCGATCGGGAACATCATGTGCCATTGCCTGCTAGAGCTGGGTTAGACCCAAAGTGCGCTCAATCTGCTTACGCATATTTTTCAGGCCTCTGATATCACTTGGTGATGTAGGCACAGTAATGGTGTCCAGACCGACAAAGCCCTCGCGTGGCTCAAGCCTCACATGTCGGTTTTTCGACTTCTCTTTGTACCCATGACGGCTCATTAGGTCTGTGACTTGGTCGGCAAGCCGTCCAGGCTCTTTGGTTGCTCGCTTCAAATCCTCCAATAATTCCGTCAGTCCCTCGGATCTTGGTAGGCGCGCGAACTGCTGCAATACGGCTTTGGATCTCGGATCGAGGCCATCTTGGTCGGCTCGATCGCAAATGACTGTCGCGGCGCAACGCAACCTGTCTTGAAGCTCGCCGGGATAAACCTCTGGGCCAAACTCGCTCGTGAGGCTGGTGAGAGCATCGTCGCCGTCGTCAAGCTGATCATGGAGACTGGCTTGCGCGAGTTGATCTTTTAGCTGCGAAATCTGATCCTTGAGCGCTGAAATCTCCCCGTCGTAGAGAGCCTCGGTCTCGGCCGGGCTGAGCCGGGCCCTGTCACGTTGACGTTGCTGGCGAAGCGCCTGCTCCTGCAGTTCAGTCCAGTCCCACCCATTCGACGGCATATGGGCGCGCAAAGCAGAAATGAAGTTGACGAGGATGTCGTGCAAAGGAACCTGCTGCCCCTTCCCAACATGGCGATAGAATTTACGACGCACGCCCCGCCCAGGCAGGATCACACCAATCGCACCGCCGTACACATTTCCGGCTTCGCATGCGTCACGAAGTCTGAATGAAAAACCTCGATCAGGTTCGACGACAACGTGTGCCACGCCGCCGAGTTGGTAAGCCAGTCGATCAATCTCGTCGCGGCTGATCGCCCATTGGCCCTCACCCGTCGCGGAAATGTAGACGGTCGGCAAGTAGTAGGTCGCCTCGCCAAGGGACACGGAGCTGGCAAGAGCAACCGCATCGTTATCCACACCAAGCCAATGGGGTTGATCACTGGTAGGGAGGCGACCGTCGTCAGCCCCCCAACCATCTTTGAGAACCGATTTCAGCAGGAATGGCTTGCGGGGCACGTCGAGACGAGCATCGGCCTTCTGAGCGATGCAATGGGTCCGAAGCCGTAAGAGATCTTGATCGGCTCCACCTTCTGCGCGGCGCAAGACTGCTTCTGTTCGCCACAAACGCCCCTCAATATCGGGAATGTCATGGCGCACACCCATCGCCACAACAGCACCTCCAGTCGATAAGACACGGAGGAAGAGCTGCTCGCCGTTCGCGTGCCGTAGGACAGGCTCGTCACCGTCTAGATCGCGCTCATGAGCCTCGTCCAAGACAATGCTCTTCTGATTGCCACGTAACCAGGCGACGACTTGCGCAACGAACGCGGCCTTAGTGACGCCACTCCTGACTGGAAACTCTGTTGCGAACGTGACCATCGCCCCCCCCCCGGACACCAATCATGTTCGAACAGGCTGACGTTAAGCTTCACTATTTTCAACTACCGCGCGCACCAGTGCGACCGCTCACCGCACCGAAAAGGCTGCGGCCCCCTTCTCCGCGCCTTAGGGCGGCGACAACGAGCTTGCCCGCCGACCTATGCTGAAAATCGCGTGCAACGGTAAGCGCGAGCATATTATAGGTTGATGAAGCTATACTATTCGCCCGTCCAATCTTGTCCTGCCTAGGCCTCGCCGTCCTTCAGTCCAATGCCTCAAGCTCCCGATAATTTTGGCTCGAAACCCTTCCGACCGAATGGTCTTATTATCGATGAATCGAATGTCGAAGCTTTCGCGCTTGGCAACAAGATTGCGCAAGGCGCGCTGGAATATTCTCGCCTTCTGCTGATCTCGGGCGGTCACGGCACTGGGAAGACCACGGTCCTCGCGATGATCGCGAACCAGTTTCGCACAGTGAATCCAGATGGGCGGCTGCTCCAGATACACGCGGGCAGGCTTATTCCGGATGTCGCGTTGAAACCGGACCTCGTAATCATTGACGAAGTCGAGCTTCTAAATTCCCGTCGCGAACTGATCGAACTCTTAGAGCTAGGAATTCGAGGTGATTTCCGCGTCGTGATGGCTAGCGCAGTTTCGCTAGAAACCCTTCAATTCCCTCCGAACATTGAAGCCCGCATCAAGGAGGTTCAACTCGATCCTTTCACCAGCAGGGCCGCAACCTCATACTTGGGTCAGCTTCTTGGAGCCGCCGGCAAACTGCGTGCCGACCTAGTATCCTATGTCATAGCGAACTTTGGCTCGACGCCTCGAAGCATTGAAACCGCCGCAATGCGCCTGAGAGCAATCACGAGCGATCCGAGCACACTGACAGCCTCGGATGCCCGCATAATACTAGGGGCGCCGGCCACGCTTCACAGTCCGCCAGATTCAGGAGGTGGTTCAGGACCACTATGCGCTATCGCGCACCGAATTTTTCAGCGGTGCACGTGGTGCTGTCGACGTGGCGATATGGCTGACGGACCACCTTACATCTCTGTCGATGCTCGATATCGGGCGACACTATCAGGTCAGTAAAGCAGAGGCGGCCAAAGCAATAGATGCCGTCGATCAATATCGTCTCAATGACACGAGCCTATCGCAAACACTCGATTCGTTGATCGAGCAGCTTGAGCTTGGGTTGCGGCTCCGCTCTCCTCGCCCTTCCAAGGTTCGGCAACCGAAAAATGCTCAGGACGCCGCAGCGGAGCTGCGACGCGTTGATCCTAGACGACTTCCCCGGCAGGCTGATCTCGCACCAAATTTTAGGACGACGGGCACGGGCCCTATTGATGTCGCGCGCGAGGCGCCTACCGATGCCACAGAAGAGCTCTCTGACGTCTATGTGGATCTGCGCGAAAAGGCTCTTGAGCTCCAAGATCACTGCCCCGCGCAAGCCAACGCCACGGCCAATTTGCTTCAGCGGCTGAGCAAGTTTGTTGACTTCTTGCCGCCAGATCTGATGGACCTCAAGCCAAGGCGGCTGTGGGCGCAAGGCAGCAGCCTTAGGGCCCTAAGAGACTCGGACATTCGGGCGCGCTCTTCGAGTGACCCGGATGTACCGCCGCTTCCTGGGCTGACTGCGGATTTGCTCAACGACCTCGTAAACCAGTTCAACGTCTTTGCTGCTGATCACCCGATACTCGCACAGCTTGATGCTCGGAGCGTCGGTCCACGAGATCGCGCTGATCTGCTGCACGAGCGCGAGGCCGGCGCTGCTCTCGTCACCGGAATTAGAGACAACCGAGCTATCACCACGCCACAGGCCGCCGAGCTCCTCGATGAGGCGAATGATCAATCCACGGCCGCTGTCCGTGGCAGCGAAAGAATTCACGATGAGCAGCGGCTTGCGCAGACCATTGAAACGCAACGTAACTTCGCCATCGCATTGCTCCTAAAGTCACTACGCGAGCTCAAGCCCAGGCTGAAGAGCATTGAGGAGGGCGCGCTAAGCCACATAGGCGCGGAGGGGCTGAGTTTCGCGTTCACCAATGCCGTACGGTTGTTTGAGACACAGATCGCGACCCTATTGTCTCGGGTGAATGGCGGGGAACTTGCGGCATACGTCATCCGCTTGATACGCCAAGTCATCGGCTAGGCTCTTCGATGATCTTCCTTTTGATTGTCCAGGAGCTCACCCTGACCTTATTCCGCTCTACCGGGGGGAGCGCTTCCGAACATCCTAACTGCGTCGCCCCGAGGTATTACCTTGCCGTTTGAGCAAGCCGTGGAGAGCACGCTCCTAGCTTTGGAGTCGAAGGCCCTTAAGCCCCGTCCCCACGTCTTCGTTCAGGCGACGGATTTTCCGCTAGGCCTGCTGGACCATCGGCAGTTTGAGCTGCTCGCCTATCATGTTCTTGATGCCGAAAAGTCGGAAACGACCGAATATGACCACGTTGCACTGCTCAATCCCGGCCCGGATAAGGGGCGCGATATCCTACTCTACTGCGGCGGCATTCAGGTTGGGCTGGTGCAGTGCAAGCGAGTGCAGCGCCGCGTCGGCATCACACAGCTGATAGGCGAGGCCGTAAAGGTCGCGCTTCATCTCATTCGTGATCCATCCTTGTTGCCCAATCCCAGCGGTTGTCGGTACGAGATTTGGTCCGCCGGAGGCTTCACCGAGGAAGCGCGAGCTTTTTTGGATGATCCAACGCGACGCAGGGAGTTTATCGCCCGCGACACATCCAAACTCGTTTCGATTATTCGCGCGAAGTACGCGAACTCTCGCGCCCGCTCCAAACGATCCGCGTCCCAACGATGAGGTCTCCCGCGTGGAGGCGCTGTTAGATGGCTTTGACTGGCGCCACGCCGACGAGCGGACTATCAGTCAGCGGATCGCAGACAAGCCAAGCGTCAAAAAGCAATTCTTCCGAAGTCCGGAGGACTCCCCTCGGCGCCCTAGCATCCAAGACGTCGACAACCTGCTCGCAGCCAGCCAGCAGTCTCTCATAGATCGTGCTCACCGTGCCGGTCAGCTAGGAGCAGCTCCCTTTCTGGAGCCGCTAGAACTCGTGGGGGAGTTTGAACGTTTCTTCGCCGCTGAAGCTCGCGCAATGCTGGTTGTCGGCGGGTCTGGGCATGGAAAGAGCACGTGGGCCGTTAGGCAAATTCAGGCCTCTCCTAGTGGAGCAAAGGTCCATCTAATTCCCGGAGCGAACATCCGCCCGGATCATACGGACTTAGTGGCGACGATTGCTTCAGATCTTCGGCAGAGGCCTCTCGGTGAGGTCAGCGGCCATGAGCTAGACCAAGCGGTATGGAATTGGCTCGATGCAGACAATCGGATCGTCATCGTAGATGGTCTGGACAGGGCGAGCCACGTCAGCCCCCACCATCTCGCACAATGGCTCCAGTCTTCACTCGAGAAGACCAGCACGATGCCACTTCGTCTCGTCGCCACCACGCGACCGGAGACGTGGCGCGCGATGCAAACCGAGTTGCTCAATCATTCCGACCGCCTCTTTCCGGAGACGGGCCCAGATGGGAATGTTCCGGGCTACTTCGCCCTCACGGCGCTGACCGACACTGACGCGGCTAAACTTCGAGAGGCTTACGGCCTGCCCCTAAAGGGTCGTAGTGACGAACGCTTGTTGACGCCATCGCTCATTCGTCAGTTCGCCAACCTTCGGGACGCGGTGGGTGCTTCCAGGGTAACCCGATACGCGATCTTCAAGGCATACGTGGAAGCAATGACCAATGAGGTCATAGCCAGTGAGCCGTCTAATCGTCCGAGCGTCGTTCATTTTCTGAACGAGCTGTCGCTTCAGCTGGCGCGGATCCCTGGAGGCGAGGTGCCGCTCTCGCGCCTGCCCTCTACCGACTTGAACATCGCGGGCCGCTTCACATCCGCTGGGCTGCTCACAATGGTCGGACCGGCCCTCCGTCCAGAGCCTGACGAGGCCATCGAGTATCTCATGGGCGGGGTGCTAAGACTAAGCGACGCCCTCGCCGAGTACCGGGCGGGCCGGAAAGACCCGCTCTTCATCGGCGGCATCGCCATGGCGACCGCTCACTTGGAAGAGAAGAACCCTGAAGCGGCCCGGCAAATTGTTAGAGACCTACTCGCTTCTAAACCTAAGGGGCTGCGGCCGGACTTTGAGATAGCCGCTCGGCTGCTGATGGAGCTGGCTGATCAGGATGCCGCCCTCGCTGAAATCCGCGGACTTGTGGACCTATGGGGCCAGTCCAACCTAGCTCTGGCCGCATCGAACCTGCCTGCCATGCTCGAAAGCCTACGTCTTCCCCTCGAGCAACGCGTTGAAGTCATCATGCGCCTTGCCTCGAATGAGGACGCTGATGATTGGCGGACGAAGTATTGGGCAAGTGACACGCCAGGGCGATGGGTGACGGCCTTCTGCACCCTGGCGACCAACCTAGCCCGCGAGTCCGGTGCCGATATTGTACCCCATTTGATGAAACGGATGACCGGTTCGGGTACTGCGGACGCCGTCGCCTTGGGGCTGACGATCGAAGCGGCCTCGGCCGATTCCGAGGCCGTGCTGGGCGCGGTCCTCGCGCATGGTGGCGCCGCCGAACGCCGCACATTCCGAACCCTATGCGCTCTTCACCCCCGCGCCGCGATCCGTGCGCTGCGCAGTCGCGCGAAGATTGGTCACCTGAGCGTCGATGCCGAGGCCGCCAAGCTGTGGAGCATCTTCGAACTGATTGATGGGCGCTCAGGCGACGTTGCTGATCAAGAAGTCTGGCGGGAGCTGGCAGCTTCCGCCGAGCGGCTCGCGGTCGCTGTGAAATCCCCGGCCCAACGCGCCGAAATGATCGTCTGCCAATTGCTCTCCCACGCTAGCGAAACGCACGCGCTGGAGCTACTCGCGATTAGCCAAGACCTTGACGAGCATCTCATTTGGACTGCGGTCAAGCTACTAGGCGAGGATTGCTGGCCTCTTCTAGATTTCATCCTTTGCGAAGCGGGGAGGCTTGGCCCGCACACCGGAACTCTCGGCCTCATGCCGCCGGACCGCCTTCATCCAGCAACTGAAGTTCGCTTCCTTGAGCGTCTTGAGACACAGCTTGATGAGATCGGTTCGTCCCTTGAGGAGGATGCATCCGCCGCCCTCGAGACCCTCCTCTACCAGTACGACCATCCAGATCTGCGGCGACTTCGAAAGCTCGCGCTACGCTTCGCGTCCTCTCGCAACCCGAACGCGCGGCAGTACATGATTTTTGCTGGGGGGTCCCCCGCTGTAATCACACGCTTTCCGCCCCCGCCCGAGCACCTTGCCCTACTCGAGGAAATCATGGCCGCACTTGTTGACGCGGAAGATGGCCAAACCCTCGGCCAACTGGTCTGGAAAATTGGCCAAAGCGCCGGGGAACGGCAAAATGCCGGCGAACAGTTGGCCACGTTGGAAAAACGTTTCGGAGCTGACGCGATCGTTCGAAATCAGATCGATTTCTTCGATGCCGAGGAGGCGCTTTTCCCCGACATCCCGTCAACGGATCCAACGGCGCCCTAGCCACCCATCACGGTGCCCACAAAGTCGATGAGCAGCCCCATCTACAATCCCAACAGGCCCGACTGGGCGGACATGTCAGACTATGTGCTGCACTTCTCCCGCGGTTCACAGGGCACGGAAGCATACTCCAACATAATGGCGATCCTGAGTTGGGGACGTATCGAAGCCAGAAACCCGTTTGGGGTTGGACGAGCACGAGCGCCCGCCGGCGCCAACCACAATATGGTTTGCCTGTCGGAGGTCCCGTTCGGCCAGTTGGGGCGGTTGGCTGCTCGGCGCCGATCGAATTTCGCGGTCGCCTTTCGTAAGTCGTTCCTTATTGAGCAGGGTGGCAATCCTATCCTTTACGGATACGCCGCCGGCCCACTAGCGGCTCCGATCAATCGCCTGATGGTGCAAGGCCAGGGCGATCCAACCCACCCTATTTGGCAGATCGTACCGTTCATCGATGCGCCAGGCGCAGGAGGCTCATACTTCTTCGAGTGGGAACGAGAATGGCGGAAGGTCGGACATCTCTCATTCCGTCCTGAAGACGTCGCCTTCCTCGTAATCCCTGAGGATAGCCACGATGCAGCACGGGCGTTTTTCCTCGATGCCGAAGAAGACCAAGTTGGACCGAATTACCGCTGCCCATTCATAGACGCCCAATGGAGTCGGGAACGGGTTACGCAGGTTCTAGCTCAATCTGCCAGCGTCCCCCTCCCTTGAACTTGAGAGTTTGATGCGGACTCTCCGCCTATCAGCGGTTGAATGGCAGTGCGCGTCAATTGGTACTCCGCGCGACGCCCACACTGGGAGTAAGCCAGAAGATGCCGATGACGGCGCTTAGAACCTGCTCGTCAGGATTGCGGCCCCCAAGATGTTCCCATTTTGTTTCGCACTCGGAAGCGCTAGGGTCGGGCGTATCAAGACACGCGGCGGTTACGCAGGACGCTCGCCCTTGCCTTGCCAAGCTTGCCGGACTGCTGGAGACTCGCTGAACGATGAAGTCCGATCTCGACCACCTTCCTGAGCGCCAGCAGGCCGAGCTCGAGCGTATCCGCACCACCCTGCTCACCGAGTTCGAGGTCGCGCTGAAGTCGGGCGCCGGCGGCACCTCGCCGTGGCGCAAGAGCGGCAAGGTCCTGAAGATCGTCCTCTTTGGCAGCTACGCTCGCAATGACTGGGTCGACGAACCGGACAACGGCTACCTGTCGGATTTCGACCTGCTCGTGGTGGCCAGCCATCCAAAGCTGACCGACATCGCCGACTACTGGTACGTGGCCGAGGACAAGATCCTCCACGATCCGATGATCGGCCGGACCGTGAACATCATCGTCCACACCATGGACGAGGTGAACCAGGGCCTGCTCAAAGGCGAGTACTTCTGGACCGACATCATCCGCGACGGGGTGATGCTCTACGACCTCCCGGGCCACCCCTTCACTGCGCCGCGCCCGATGACGGCGGCGGATGCCCATGAGGCGGCCAAACGGTACTTTGAACACTGGCAACCGAAAGTCGGAGAGTCCCTCGAGATCGCTGAGTTCTGCATTGCTCGCGGTAATCGCCAAGATGCCGCTTACAACCTTCACCAGGCTGTGGAGCGCGCCTACATCTGCTTCTTGTTGGTCCACACCTTCTACTTCCCCCGCTCCCACAACATCAAATTCCTCCGCTCACTGGCCGAGGATGCCGACAAGCGCCTCGCGGCGGCCTGGCCGCGCGAGGCGCGCGACGACCGCCGCCGGTTCGAGCACCTGAAACGGGCCTATGTGGAGGCCCGATACAGCGAGCAGTATGACGTGACGGCCAAGGATCTAGCGTCGCTGAAGGCGTCAGCTGAGCGGCTGCGAGAATTGGTGGAGCGGGTCTGCTTGGAAAGGATATCTACGTTACGGCCGTAGAGGCGGAAATGCCCATCTAGGATAGCGGCAGCGGGAGATTCAGCGTGCTGAGCGGTCTATTTGGAAAGTTCAAGCGCCCCGCAGAGGCAGCGCGGATGCCATTTGAGGCGATGGACGGGTTGCCCGAGCCACTCATGGCCGCCATCGCCGAGAGCTGGGATCAAATCGAGAAGGGATCATCGAGAGTTGATGCTCCGCTCGAGCTCGATGCACGCACCACCGAGATCATCGCTGCCCATTTCGGTCTGGAGCGTGAAATGGAACTAGCCTTCGAGCGATTGGTGGTCCGACCGAAAGAGCTCGGACGCCTAGGGTTTGGCCACAAGGTTTCTGTGTTGAAGGCCCTTCTTGACTGTCCGATAATGGATCGCGTGACAGGTCAATTGCTGGCCTTCAACGAACTGCGCAACGCCGCTGCTCACCCGAAGAATCCCGACCTAGCCCCGCACATCAGAAAGTTGCGCGGCTTGTTAAGAGGTTCAGGAATTCCGCGTTCCAGCGAAGTCTCTGTCTCCAGTTACGCGGCGGTGATCACCTCGGGTCTACAAACGTCGCTCGCGCTAGCGACGGTCCGGCGAGCCTTCGGCGACATGGCGAAGACCCATTCCTAAGCTGAGCCTCCGAGAGTTCGGCTAAGTTTCGTTCCAATGTCAAAAAAAACGCGACGAGCGCCTTAGGGCACCGCGCTTTCTCGCACGTCTAATCGATCGCAGCGGTATGGCCGCCCCGTTGGTCACCGAAACGACATCGATATCACTTGTTGCGGCAAGCCGTTTGGGCCTAGACGCCGGACATGGTCAGGTCGCCCCGGCCTAATCCGCTGCTCAGAAGGACAGCAGGACAGGTAAGAAGGTTGGAAGATTACTGGATGGGCACGAACGGCCTCGGCACTTCGGACAACGCGAGAACGGTTGAGATTCTCGACCGACGGATCGCGGCGCACCGATCAGTCTTACAGCTATCCGATGGCGGTCAAATCGAGGTTCGGCGCTTCTTTCCAGCTGGAAAAGGGGATCGTCTGAGGATTTCCAACACGGGAATAGACGTATTTCTGCGCCACGATGGCTGCTGGCTTCCTCTAGAGCCAGCTTGGCGATGGTCCGCCACGCTCCCGCTTGGCGTTGAAAAGATCAATCTCACCTTCAAGGAGATCGAAACCCCCGAGGAAATGGCGCAGTTCGAAAGCCTGCGGCGCTTCCACTATCGCGGCGGAGGCGGCGCGGGCCGCACAGTCCCAATTTTGGCAAGCGGAGATCTATGGGACCTCCCCTCCGTACTGGGGTTCATCGAGGTGTCGTCGAGCATGATCGCCAATACCGCTCGCAAGAAGTTCTTCAGCACGCC
Organism: Caulobacter sp. 73W; assembly: GCF_041021955.1. GTDB lineage: Bacteria > Pseudomonadota > Alphaproteobacteria > Caulobacterales > Caulobacteraceae > Caulobacter. The sequence goes on along the minus strand of NZ_CP158375.1, from coordinate 3,289,797 downwards.
CTATCGCGAACCGAATGGCCTGCACTGGCAGGAGTGGGATACGGCGACCTCAAAACGATACTCAAGCGCGATATCGCGGATTTCCCGGTTTGTGATCCACCCGGAAATTCGCGGCTTGGGCATTGCGAAGCATTTCATGGAGGCGGCGCGAGAGTACTCACGCGACCGCTGGCACTACGGGGGCATGCGGCCGCGGTTTCTTGAGATCACGGCTGACATGCTGAAGTACTACAAATTCGTCGATCAAGCCTTCGCCTTCATGGGCGAGACTGAAGGAAACGAACACCGCGTCGCCAAGGACATGACGTACTTAGTCAAGAAGGCGAAGAACCTCGAAGACGGCATGCCCCAGGGCGGCGGCGGGATCATGACGCTTCAGCGCGGCTACGCCTCCCAGCTGATGCGATACCTCGAAAAGAACGAGAGGCCGCTTCCGGAAGTTGTCGCGTCTTTGCGGAACGACCCCTCGATGCTTGATCAGGATGCGTGGGAATCGCTTCACCGGTTGAATCGACGCCCCAAGCCCTCGTATGTCTCCGGACTTAGCGAAAGCGCCGCCGAGTATGTCGACCGTCGCCGCAGAAGTCATGTCCCCCAAAGCTATCTTCGACAAAACGATGACGCCAAAGTCCTACGCGCTGAACGATGTCTCGATCGCTGCAAGTGCTAAAATCTCACAATCCTCTGAAGCCCGACACCTTCAGGATGCATTTGGCTTTGTCGGCGCGGACGTTTCTTCCGAATTGGTGCGCGACCTCTCGTTCCAACTGACCAGCGGCAAGCTAACCCTCATCTGCGGAGCCAGCGGCTCGGGTAAGAGCCTTCTTCTGCGTGCCTGCGCTGATCTTTTGAAAGGCAACGAACGAGGTGTAAGAACCGACGGCTCGTTGATTGATATCCGGGGAAGCGTAGATACCTCTGCGGTAGTTGCGGAGCTGCCCGCGTTGGCGCCCGACAAAACGCCGCTAGAACTGAAGGGCCGGGTGCCGCTCGACCAATTCCTCAACGTCACAGCGAAGTGCGGCTTGGCGGAGCCACAGCTCTTTGTCAGACCCCTGTCCAGCCTCAGCTCAGGTCAGCAATATCGCCTCCAGGTCGCCTTGGCTTTCCTCGAAAGGCCGGACGTGGTGGTTATTGATAACTTCTGCGAACCTCTGGATCGATTCACTGCCCTGGCGGTCATTCGGGGGATCAAGCAACTAGCGTCGGAGCTAGGGGTGGCGGTGCTTGCCGCGACCGCATCTTATGATCGACTAAGTAAACTTCCAGGCATAGATCAAGCGGTACTTCTGCGACGCGGCGACAGACCGATTGTGACGGAGCATATTGGGCCCGATGACCTACAAGAAGGTTTTCTCCTCGAGCCGCTACCAAGCGAAGGGGCAAAATAGCTTCGCGATCGATCCCCGCCAGAAGCGGCTTACGATCGGAGCGCGAACGCCCACGCCCAGCAAATCCGCCTATATCGGCAAGGTGGTGGAGCAGGGAAAGGTCTCCAACATCCTCGACTACGAGGTGCATTGCGACGTTTCTTTTCCACACGTCATCGGCATCTTTGGAAGCCGGGGGAGCGGAAAAAGTTTCGATCTCGGCGTGTTCCTCGAAGGAATTTTCGATCACGCTGATGGTACGCCTATTCGCGATGCCGGCATCGTGTTTGATATCCAAGATCAGTTTTGGACCTTGGCGTTCGAGCCGCAGACGACAATCCGCGGTGACGCCCAACAACTGAGCGAACTGACCGCATGGGGCCTAACGCCATCTTCGACAACCGGCCTGCGCGTTTTGGTCCCCGCCGGGAGCGACACTCCGGTTCCCCAGGCTCAGCCATTTCGGCTTTCCCCCTCCCAATTGTCGGCGGCCGATTGGTTAGCGATCCTCGAACTGGATAGATTCAGTGCGATGGGACAGGCTCTACTGGGCCTCATCGAAGCAGAGGGCGCACAGACCCCCTCGGAGCTCGTACAGCTCGTCGACAGTTCTCCTTCCTTGGCAAATTTTCAGCAGGGCACAGTGGACGGCCTTCGCTGGAGATTGGACAGTCTCGCCAAAGCTGAGATTATCGGCTCCGCAGGCCTTGTTATCGATGAGCTTTTGGCTCCCGGCGCCCTATCCATCGTCCTGATGCGAAACTTGCCCGAGTCCGTTCGAGGCCTCGTGGTAGGTGTGATTAGTCGGCTGGTCGCGGACCGCATGGGGCGTGCCCAACAGCTGCGCAAAGTTGCCATGAGGACCGGAAACGCAGCGGACGACTCCGCCGACCTTGCAACTCGTCTTTGGATGGTGCTCGACGAAGCGCATGTGCTGGTGCCGTCCGACGGCTCCACGGCTGCTACGGCGCCACTTATCGACTACGTGAAAAGAGGCCGTGACGCCGGGCTATCCCTCATTTTCGCCACTCAACAGCCCTCCGCCGTTGACACGAAGCTGATGAGCCAAGTCGACCTGACGATTACCCACACGCTGGGGTTCGAAGCGGATCTGAATGCCGCTGTCGCCAGGATGCCGACGCGAACCACAGTTGAGTATGACGTGGACAACCAACGCGCAAGCTACCTGACCGATGTGCTGCGAAGCCTTTCACCGGGCGAAGCGATCGTCGCGGACGGAAGTAGCGGTCGCGTATTCATTGCCAAGATCCGCCCCCGTAGAAGCGCTCATGGCGGCGTGAGTCCACAGTGATGCTAAGCACCTCGCGTGACGAAGCCGAGCGCCTTTTGGCGAAGTCGTTGTCGCGCCACATTGGTTATACGAGCGGCGCCTCCGGCCTGGATCGCATTTTCTCCACCCTAGACGCTTTCCGTGATCGGACGTCCGCGTACCAGAGTGAGTTGGTCGCATTTCTGCAGGAAGCTCGCGATCTTGAACAGTCGGAGCCGCTTTCCCCGAAGTATGCCGCTGACGTACTAAGCTTCGCGACGTCAATGGGCCTACTTGACGTCGTGTCAGCGAGAGACGCGAAAATTCCGAGATACGCGGCCAGTGAAATCGGCCGCTCGCTCCTTGGAGCCGCCGCGATTGGTGATGCTGGATTCTACAATTACTACTCCACGCAGATCGTTCTGCGCTCTGACGCCGACTACATCATACCCATACTTAGATTTCTCGAAAATCCACTCGATATCGGGCTACAGCCATACTTCATAGACTATCAAACATCTCTACGAGAGCGCCGCTTAAGCTGGCTGAATCAGGTTATGCCGGAGCGCATACTGCTCGAACGCATTACCGATCAGCTGACTTGGGTAAAAAAGTCAAAATCAGCGAATGCACTTCTCGACGTCGAAATTCCCACCGCTAACACTGCTAGGCACCACGCCACCCCTCGACAGGGATGGGTGATGCAGCTTGGTATGGTCGATCGACAAACTCGACAACTAACGCCATTTGGGGAAGATGTTTTACGTAGCCTCGACCCTGAGCACTGCTACTTTTGGATATCGCCTCCGGCAGACGCACTGCAGTCGCTTCGCCTGAGCCCAATTCCGCCAGGCCAAGCGGAAGACGAGATCCGCTTCACAACAGGGAAACTCCCGCCTTCGGACTCTGAGATCGCCCGGTTGGTTTCGGATTTGTCGTCGGTCATGCGGAGAGGCTTCCCCGCAGCGAAGCTGATCCATGCTCCGCAAGCTTCACTACAACTGCCGATAGAGTATATCTTCTACCGATCATACGCGGATAAGCGTGACTATCGATGGGAGGATATCCTGGACGCGCTGTTCTCAGATTTCAAAGGCACGTTTGAGCGCTTCTCCGCGCGCAAAGGCAAGATCGGTTTCTACCGTGTGGTGGGCTCCTGATGGGCACGCAAGGGCGTATCGTCTTCCAGGAGCTACACCATACCCGCTCATTCAAAGGTCAATTCGTAGCCGCCCTAACAGAGCCGATCTCCAGTGTCACAATCTGCTCCCCATTTTTCGACCACCTGCCCGCCCCGTTCAAAGATGTCATCGGCTTTTGCAACTTCATGCAGAAGCGCGGAGCCCAGAAGATTCAAATAATTACAAGACCGCCAGGGAGTGACCGACAAGCAATGACACTCGAAGTGGCAAAAATTTTGGCCGCCCAAGGCGTTGAAATATTCATTCGCGCCAATCCGTATCTACATGCCAAGATGTATCATTTTGAGTACGAGCGCGGGCACTTTCGGAGCTTTGTGGGCTCTGCAAACTTTACGCTCGGTGGCTTTGAACGAAATCAAGAACTCGTAGCCGAGATGCAGGGCGTCGGCGACGACACCGCGTGCCACCGCGAACTGGACCGCATGCGATCAATGAATGGGGCGATGCCATTTAATACTTGGCTCGCGAACGGAACGCCCACTGGCGATGAAGGACACGTCTGATGCTCCAACAATACTCCTTGAGGGAAGATCCCTTTCCGATCGTGCCGGACGGCAAGGTTTACAACTGGGCCGGGCGAGCCGAGCTTCAGGAAGACCTGATTGATCTCGTCAAAGGCGTAAGAGCGCGCGACATTGGCGTGTCCGAGTTCGTGATCCTTCACGGCGAGCTCGGCGCCGGCAAGAGCCACGCACTACGCTTCCTCAAAACCTTCGTTGACGACGAAACAGAAAAACCTGCCGGTGAATTTCGCTCTCTAGCGATCTACATCGAGCGACCGCGCGTGGCGGCAAAGCTCAATTTCCTTGAGCTGTACAAATACATAATAAAGACGATCGGGAAGGAACGGATAGCCGATTACTGCAAGGCTATTGCTCAGATCCTGAATGATCGCGCGATTGAAATTCGGGAAGAAAGCAAATTAACCGACGTGAAGGATCTTTCATCCTTCCACGAGAAAGCGATTCAAGATTTCCGGCCCAATGATAAGGCGATGGTTGTTCTGCTAGCAAAGGGGTCTGACAACTCCGACAAAGTCTATAGCTTTTTTACTGGGGACACCCCCTGCGAAGAGTACGGCGGAAAAGTTGATTCTGATTTTGTCGCGGCCAAGGTTTTGGGCGATCTCTTCCGGGTTCTCACCACCGACTCAAAGCCCGGGTCACAAATTCTAGAGTCCGTTTACCTTTTCATCGACGAGTGCGAGATGCTCGTTGAGTCGAAGGCAACGGAAACCGAGCTCGTCTTTTCTGGCCTTCGTGAGCTCATCAATGGCCTCCCCTATCGCTTCGGCCTCATCCTCAGCTTCTCGGTCGGTACAGCGTTGATCGAAGCAATCATGAACACTCACCTACTAAAGCGACTCACACGCCAATACATTGAAATTCCAACGCTGAGCGACGACGACGCGGTTGAGTTTCTACGCGCACAGATCAAAGATTATAGATTACCTGATGCCCACGGCGTCGGCGACTTCTACCCATTCACCGAGGACTCTATCCGCTACATAGTGACCCACGCCAACGCCATGACTCCGCGAAATCTATTTATTGACTGCAAGCGAGTGCTTGAGCGCGCATTACGGAAGTACAACTTGGAACCTGGCCAAGCTATCACGCTCGATATCGCGCAGAGCATTTTGACCGCGTTGCGCTAAGTCGAGCCGGCCGCTCCAGATCAGTTGCGCCGTACGCAAGTTCCAATAAACTCAAGCCTGCGTCGCGTAGCGACGCCGAGGCGTGAGAACCTCGCTCGGTATCAGCGGAACGCCCTGACCGGCGTGGCCGGCGCGCATGTCCAGGTCCTCGCGGGCTAAAGGCGTCGGCGCATGTCACCTTGCATGTTCTCAACACCCGGTCTTCGGGCCGCCTCGGAACATGGAGGCGGTCATGGCGTACGAACCCGCGACGGCGGCGAACGAGTCCGAACACACTCCCGAGACGCTATTTCTCGAACACCAGATGTGGCTGCGAGCGGTGCTGCGGCGTCGATATGGCCCGGACGCCGCCGACGATCTGGTTCAAGAGACCTATCTGCGACTGGCGCCCTACCAGCCCAGCCGACCGATCGTCCGGCCACGGGCGCTGCTGCTGCGGATCGCCGTCAATCTCGCCCATGATCAGCACCGCCGCGCGGCCCGCGCGGCGCTCATCCCCGCGCCAGTCGAGTATCAGGCGTCCGTGGCCGCGCCTCAGGCCTCGGCTCTGGTTCTCAAACAGGTCATTCTCGGCTTGCCGCCAAAGTTGCGGGATGTCTTCATACTCAACCAGGTTCGCGGTTTGAGTCATAAGGAGACCGCTGAACTGCTGGGCATCTCGCCCAAGACGGTGGAATGGCGGCTGCGCAAGGCCCTAGCCGTATGTGCGGCGGCCATGCGTGAGTGATGGGTGAGCTGGATGAGCGATCCGAAAGGTGAGACCCGCGCCGAAAAGGAAGCGGCCGCCTGGTTCACGCGCCTATCCGCGCCCAAGGTGCGTAACCGCGACCTCGACGCCTTCTATCGATGGCGCAGGCTTCCGCAGAACGCCGCGGCCTATTCGCGCGTGGAAGGCGTTTTCACCACGGTTCAGGATCTGGCGGGCGATCCGGACATCGACGCGGCCGCCATCGAGGCCCTCAATCGCCATGCGCAGTCACGCCATCGCCGCCCTGTTTGGCGCGATCCGCGCGCGGTCACCGCGGGGATCATGGTGACGGCCGTCGCGCTGGCGGCGGTAATCGTCACGACCAGCCTAGGCCGGACCTATGAGACCGAAGTCGGCGAACGCAGGATCATCCGTCTTTCAGACGGCAGCACGCTTCAACTGAACACCGACAGCCGCGTGCGCGTGCGGCTCGGCAAGGCGCGTCGCCTGATCGACCTGGAACGCGGCCAAGCCTTCTTCGACGTGGCGCACGATCCCTCGCGCCCTTTCACCGTCGATGCCGGCGGCGTCGATGTGACCGCGCTCGGGACCAAGTTCGATGTACGGCGCGACGCAAACGGGGCCTACGTGACCTTGGTGCAAGGACGGGTTGTGGTCCGCCGCGAGGCGGATCACTACGACGCCATCACCCTTGATCCTGGCCAGGGCGCGACGGCCGAGCAGAACGGACCGCCGCGCCTCCTCGCCACCGACGTTCAGGCGGCCACCAGTTGGACCCAGGGTCGCCTGGTGTTCCACGACACCCCGCTCTTCGCCGCCGTGGCGGAGGTCAACCGCTACAGCGATCGCAAGCTGACCCTGGGCGATGGTGTGGATCCTCAAGCCCGCATCAACGGCGTCTTCGACGCCGGGGACGTGGCGGCCTTCGCGACCGCCGCCGCCGACGTCCTCGAGGTATCCGCTCGGCCGACGCCCCATGGCCTTGAGCTTCGGGCCACGCGCTGAGCTGAAAATTTGTTCGTACCCGCGTTAGGGCATCTGGCTTCGCCAAACGTCACTTCCCCACCAGCTCCGAACGCCGACGCGCAAGTTCGGCGACGGAGCATCCGAGAGGGGAAGCCCATGAACGCTAAGCGTCGTCTGCTACTGTCTGTCTCATCCATCCTCGCGCTGGCGCTGGCGGCGCCGGCGATGGCCCAACCGACCACGCCGGCCCCCGCGCCAGTCAACGTTCGCGCTGGCGATCTACGTGATGCCCTCTTGTCGCTCGCCGCGCAGACGGGTGCGCAGATCATCTTCACGTCGGATGTGGTCGCGGGGCGCTCGGCCCCCGCCCTGACCGGCCGCCATGACAGCCTGGACGCCGTACGTCTGCTGATCGCTGGTTCGGGCCTCGAGGCGCGTCAGTCCTCACCTGGCGTCATCACCGTCCGTCGCCCCCTTACGCCTCAGCCTCCCCTCTCGCCCCAAGCCACCTTGGACGCTCCAACCTTGGTGGATGAGGTTGTGGTCGGCACCTACATCCGCGGCCCCGACGCGGGAGCGTCGCCCGTGACCGTCATGCGCCGCGATGAGATCGATCGCGCGGGCTTCGCCACGCTCGCGGAGGCCATCGCCTCAATTCCCCAGGCGTTTGGAGGGACCGCCAACGAAGAAACCGTCGCCATCGGCAGCGACCTCTCAGGCACCAATAGCGCGCGATCCAGCGGCGTGAACCTGCGCGGTCTTGGCGCTGACGCCACCTTGGTCCTCGTCAACGGCAGGCGCCTTGCCGGCTCTGGCAACCGAGGCGACTTCGCCGACCTGTCTGGCCTCCCATTGGCCGCCGTCGAGCGCGTCGAGGTGCTGCTGGATGGCGCATCGGCGCTCTATGGTTCCGACGCGGTGGGCGGCGTGGTCAATGTCGTGCTGCGCAAGTCCTTCGATGGACTGGAGAGCCGCGCCTTGGTGGGCGGCTCCACCCATGGCGACCTTGGCCAGCGCCAGTTCGCGCAAACCGGCGGCCTGTCGTGGTCGAGCGGTGGGATTTTAGCGTCGTACGAGTATCACGACCGCGACAAGCTCCCTGGCCGGGCTCGCTTGGTCACGAGCAATGCCGATCTGCGCCCTAGGGGCGGCAGCGATTGGCGACGCACCTTCGCGCAACCGGGTAACATCCTGCGACCGAACGCATCTGGCGCGCTGGTTCCGGCCTGGGCGATCCCGGGTGGCCAAAACGGCGTTGGTCTTCGGCCCGCGGATTTCCTGCCAGGGCAGGTCAATCTTGGAAACTGGCGAGCGAACTTCGATGTGCTCGGTGAGCAGACGCGCCACAGCCTGTATGTCGCGGGTCACCAGCAAGTCGCCGGCTTCGAGCTTTCCGGCGACCTGCGACTTTCACGCCGACGGTTCGAAAGCCGCGGCGCGCCAAGCATGACGACCCTTACGGTCACGCGTTCCAATCCGTACTTCGTCTCACCCGACGGCTCCGCCAGCGAGAGGATCGGCTACTCCTTCCAAAATGAGCTGATCGGCGTGCGTACCCAAGGCGGACCTGACAACCTGGCCTTCACGCTAGGCGCATCAAGAGTTCTCCCGGCCGACTGGAAGGCGGACGTCTACTTCGCGCACGCAAGCGATGAGAACACCACCTGGTCGCGCAACGCGATCAACACCAGCTACCTGTCAGAGGCGCTGGGAACCTTGCCCGACAATCCCACGACCGCCTTCAGCGCGGCGCGGGACGGCTACTTCAATCCATTCATCGGCACGGGATCGAACACGCCGCAAGTTCTGGCCTTCATCTCCTCCGGCTACTCGCGATCCTCGCAACTAAACGGCGTGCAGTCGCTCAACGCGCTCATCGAGGGGCCAGTGTTCGAACTGCCTGGGGGCGAGCTTCGAGCGGCGCTGGGCGCGCAAACCCGTCAGGAGACGTTCAAACTCACCGGCGAGAACTTCACGTCCGGCTTCTCACCGGTGGCGACTCTGCCACGAGGTGGCAAGCGCGAGGTGTCGGCCGCCTTCGGCGAGCTTCGCGCGCCGCTTTCGCCCGACGACTCCGCCATCGGCGGGCTGGAGCTCTCCGCGGCTCTGCGGCACGAACGTCACCAGCGTGTGGGCGACAGCACGACGCCAAAGCTTGGCCTTGTGTGGTCGCCCTCCGACAAGATTCAGCTGTCAGCGACGTGGGGGAAGAGCTTCCGCGCACCGGCCGTCTTCGAGCTCACCGACGCACCCATCTTGCTGCCGGTCGTGCTGCAACGTGGATCGTCCAGCGTCCTCACCCTGATCCGCTACGGAGGCAATGCGGATCTGAAACCCGAGCGCGCCGAGACCACGACCGTGACGGTGAAGTGGCGCCCAACACCGGGCGTGGAATTGGAGGCGACCGGTTTCGACATTCGCTATCGAGATCGCATCGGCCAGCCGGCTAGCGACAATCTCAACACAGTGCTCTCGTCGCCGGAGTTCACCGACTTTCGCCAGTTCATTTCCCCGGCGTCCAGCGCCCAGGACTTGGCGCTGATCACGGGGCTGATCAACTCACCGGGGTCGCGTGCCCAGGGCCTATTCGATCCGCGCGAATACGGCGCCATCGCCGACGCCCGATACGTCAATGCCGCGGTGCTTCACTTGCGCGGCGTCGACCTTTCCGGGACCGCGCGAACGAGCTTGGGCGGCAAGCCTCTAACGATCACCGGCCAGTTGTCGTGGCTTGAGCGCTTTGAACGCCGAATGACGCCGCGGGCGACGGCCGTGGATCTCGCGGGAACCGCCCAGAACCCGGCCGATCTGCGAGGGCGTCTGTCGGCGAGCTGGACCTTCGCCCCCGTGACGGCGACAGCGACAGCTCGGTATGTCGGTGATTTCGACGCGGGCCAGGGTCGCGCCGTGAGTGACTGGACGACGGTCGATATGGCCCTGCAATGGCGAGGTGGTGACCGGGGAGCGACACGAGGTTTGACCGCGGCGCTGAGCATTCAAAACCTGCTCGATCGCAAGCCGCCATTCTACGATAGCAATCTGGCGGTGGCTTACGACCCAGCCAATGCCGACCCGTTCGGCCGCACCATAGCGCTGCAACTCACCAAGAGCTGGTAGGAGGGCGCGACCTTGAAGTGCGTGGCAGCGCGCCGCTTGGCGCTCGTTCTATGCCTATGCGGCACGTCCGCCGCCGCGGCGACCTACAGTCTCGATGACATCCTACGTCACGAGACGATGGGGCGGACCGCGGTGGACCCCAAGGATCGATGGGCGATTGTCCAAACATCCCGCCCCTTGAGGGAGGCGCCGAGCTTCGATCTTGCCGAACATGTCTATCAGGCGCTGGGTCGCATCACACTTTTCGACCTGAGGGCTCCAACCGAGGGAACGCCCTTATTGGAGGCGGCAGGGGACGGCGTTGTCGTGGGCGCCCCCTCACCGGACGGCGAAAGCGTCATCGTCCACCGCGTTCTCGGACACGACCGCGAACTTGGCGTTCTAACCATCAAGGACCGCTCCGTTCGCTGGAGCGGTCTAACGACCGAACCTTCTGTCTTCGGCGCCACGGCGGTCTGGGTGGACAACCGTCAAGTCTTGGTCGCGTCGGTCGCTACGGACGGACCCAGACGCCGCTTTGGGCGGCCCTGGCAGAGCCAGGCGGCCAGCGCGGCGGCTTGGGCCGCCGCGGCGCGCGACGAGAGCGCGGTCACTGTCAGCGGGACTGGGCGCTTGGCTCACCAGCATCCCCCAGCGCCAAAAGGGGCCTTATCTCTTTGGAATGCGCGGACGGGAGACCTGCGTACGATTGTCGACCGCGAAGTCGTCGATTACGAACTTTCGCCAGATCGAAGCCTAGCCGCCGTCCTCATCGCCGAGGAAGAAGCCGCCGCGGACGACCAAGTGCAAGTCGCGACGCCGCTGCTTCGCACGCGGCTGCTTCTTGCTCCACTCACCAAGACCGACGTCAAGCCGCTCGCCCCAGGGCTAGACGTATCGACCGATCTGCTTGCTTGGTCACCCGACAGCAAAGGCTTGCTGGTCGTCGCGCGCCGCGACGGCGCTTCGTGGCCGCAGGCGGAAATCTGGCGCATCAACATCGACGGGACGCCCCCTCGATCGCTTTGCCCGCGGTTCGTCGGTGGGGAGGCGCGCAAGCGCGTCGCGGCGGGCTCCGCCGCGGCCTGGCTGGGCGGCCGCCCGGTCGTCGCCCCGGTCGGCGAGTGGTTCGACCCGGCAAGCGGAACACGATATGGGCGCGGCCAACTGGTCGCGACAGATGGCAAGGCGCTCTTCCTCAAGGAGCATGACAAGCTTTGGCGTGTGGATCGCGGTGGACGCCGGCTTGAGGTCAAGATCGCCGCCCGCGCGCTTAGACGAGATCCAGAAGCGGCGGGCCGGGTTCAGTCGTCCCCCAGTCAGTTGGGCGCGGCTGACTGGGGGACGGTGGCGTCCCCCTTGGCGGATGGATGGGTGTTCGACCAAGTGACCCACGAGACGGGCGTGACCGACCTTGTTGGTCATAGGGGAGATAAGCGTCGCACCTTTATGAGCATCAATACTCACCTGGCCTCATCGACAATCTCGCGCCCCCTGCCTGTTCGGCATCCCAACGCCGAAGGCGCGCTCGTCACGAGCTGGCTCTTCCTGCCCCCCGAGAAGCGCGCCACGCCAAAGCCGCTGATTGTCTTGGTCTATCCAGGCGATTGGTCCGAGGCGTCCTTGCGCCGCGCGAGCCGGGCAAATCCCGGCTTCACAACCAATGTTCATCTGCTGACCGGCCAAGGCTACCCCGTGCTGATGCCGACGCTGCCTTTCGAAGACCCGACTGATCCGCAAAAAGGCCTCGCCGAAGCCATGCTCCGAGCTGTCGATGCGGCTGGCGCCCAGCACGGCGTCCCTATTGATCGGCTTGTTCTGTGGGGGCGGTCCTTCGGTGGCTGGGCGGCGTTGATGGCCGCTCAACAATCGAACCGCTTTGGCGCCTCGGTCGCCGTTGTGCCCGTTTCCAACTTTCTAGGGCTCTACGGTTCGATCGATCCAATCTCGGCGATTTATCCGCAGTACTTCTTCAACTCCAACGCCTCTTGGTTCGACACCGCGCGCGGCGGAGTTGGCGGCCCCCCTTGGGTTGATCCCCAACGCCACCTACGCAACAGCCCTGCCCTCTTCGCGAACCGTCAGCACGCCCCCGTCCTGATCGCCCACGGCGATTTGGACTTCTTATCGAACGACGCGAGGCAGATGTTCGGCATGATCCGGCGTGCGGGCGGTGACGCCGAGCTGCGCACCTATCATGGTTCCGAACACGAGCTGATGATCCCCAGTCAACTTCGGGACTTCTACGATCGCGCCTTCAACTTCATCGACGAGGTTCTGCCCCCGACAGGCGAGCCTCGGTCACCCGCACCCACGCCTCCGCCGCCAGTGGCGGCAAGACCTGATCGATGACGTGACGCCACAGGATCGCCTGCGGGTCGAGCGCCGCCTCAACCTTCTTGGGATCGAGAAGTCCCTTCTCCCGCAGGCGCCCGCCCAAAAGATAGTCGCGCAAGAACGCGCGGCTATTGAGGATGCTCTTGGAGAAGAACACGGAGACGTCGCCCTTTCGCGCACGCCAAACAACACGTTGCGGCAGGCGTTCCGAAAAAGCCTCGCGCGCTAGGGTGCGGTCGATGTCGCCGCCGGTCAGGCCCATGATCGGCGTTCGCAAACACCACTCGACGACAGGCTGACTGAACAGGGGATCGATCAGGTCACAAACGCGCTCTCTAAGGCTGCGACCAAACCGATGGCGCGCGTAATTTAGACCGACGATTTGCATCCGCCGCGCTGGCGACACGCGGTGCGCATCCGCCAGCCATCCCGGTACCTGCCCCTCGGGCGGGGCGCGGTGCGATCGCCAGGCATCTCGGATCAGACCAAAGTAGGATGAGCGCCGGCGGTAGGCGACATTGGCCGCGGCGGTTAGTCGGCCCCTACCACCGCTGCTCGAGAGCAACGCCTCAGCGAAGAGGTTCACGTTTGGCGACTGATAGAAAACGGCGTCGCCGCCATGGCCTGTGAACAGCGCGTCCGCGTTTTCCCGCTCCAAATGGTCCGCGAGCAACTGGTCAAAAAGGCAGTCGATGGCGTTTGTGCTCGGACGCGCACCGTCAGCGGTCGCCTCGATCAGCGAAGCGGTCCAAGCTATTGGACCTCGGTCGAGAATTGTGAGCGGCACCCCCAGTCGGTCCGCGATGCTCCGGGCATGGATAAACTCATCGCCCTCAGGCTCTGGAAACCGCTGGTGCACGCCGCCGACGCGCCGGCCCCGGGCCAGGGCCGCCGTGACAATCGCTGAGTCCAGACCACCGGATATGTCGCTGATGATCCTCTCCCGGCCCTGGGCCAGTGTCGCCACGGTATCGTCGACGATATCTCGCAACGCGACCGGGTCGACGGCCGCTCGTGATGGGGCTGAGCTTATGACCGTCGCGGGCGACCAGACCCTAGTCTGTTGGCCAGAGTCGGGATCGTAGAGACAGCCAGGGCCGACGGTGGTCACCCCAGTGAGCGGCGCCGCCTCCGGCGCGAGGCTGAGGTTCGGCAAATGGTTCGCCAGCCCGATCCAATCAATTCCAAGATTGGTGGGGCGGACGATGGCCTGTGTGGGTATCTCGCTGCTGACCAGCACCGCGGTTCCAAGGCGCCACACCAAACACTCTTGTCCGCCGAGGGGATCATTGAAAACGAGCGGCTTGCCGTTCATGTCCCGGATGATGGCGACATAGCGACCCCAGTATTGTGTCGTGAGCGTCGTCGCCGCGGAGAGACCGCAAGCCCCCGCGGATGAGGAGGCCCCCTCTTGTGGATGTAGCGAGCCGACAACTACCGTCTCCCCGATGGCTCGGACCGGAAAGACGCGTCCCGCCGTGAAGATCCGGACGCCAGGAAGTTCAGCCAACGGGCGCCAATTGCCGCCGCCCGCGACACGCTCGCAAAGAGCGCGTCCTGCAGCGTCACCGTTACCAAAGGGCCATGCGATGAGGAGGTAGCGCATCAGACGACCATGATCCGCCGATAGCCCGCCAGCGCGTCAGGATCGTCGCTCAAGACAAGATCTTCACGCTGAAGCCAGCAATGCGCAAAGAACGGAAAGGTGCGCACTCCAAACACCCATCTGACGCCGACAACGCCTAACCGTCTCAAGAAGAGCAACTGCCAGTAGGCCCGAAAGAGACAGTCTCCATCGAACGGCGCCCATGGCCGCGTCGCGTCAAAGGCCGCGACGGCTTGCGGCAGTCTTGTTCGCCGCTTCAGGTTCACGGGCTCGCGTCGCGCCGCCTCGACCAGTTGCGCGAAGGAAAGACGTCGTATGTCGCGATGCGCCCGCCATCCGGTCGCCATGACGTCCAAAAGACTGGCAAGGCTTGTTCGCCTCTCGCCACGCCATTCACGCCGTAAGTTGCGATCGAGCGGCGCGGGCGCTCGCGGCCGATCTTCTTCAACCGGATCGTATGACAATAGCTTTGCTTCGAGCAGCGAGGACAAGGCGCTCGTATGTCCGCGGACAAAGCGGCCGTCCTCGCTGACCGCCGCCGCGTCCCCAACCCCGGCCAGGCAGTAATATGCATCCGCGAGCACGTCCAAGACGACAAGGTCGTCCCGGACGTTGACCGCGTGCACGGACGGCGCCAGCGCGTAGCTAAGCACTTGCGTATTCGAGGTCGCTCGGTTCACGCCGGGCTCTCGTAGTAGTTTATCTGCGAGACTTCCAATTCAGGCCCAGGCCCGCCCTCACGCGTGAGGATGCTCGCCGGTCCGATCAGCAGAATTTCGTACGACGAAGTCAGCATCTTTGGCTCCTAGCGTTCGAGTTTGCGGTCTGGGCTGAGCACGCTTGATGATCGCATTCCGCCTCCACACCGCGACTGACGAAAGGATCGGCCGGCGGAAGACCGCCGGCCGACTTTGTTCAGGCGAGGTCCCAGCGCAGGACGCTCGCCGGCTCGGGGAACTCGATACCCGTGCCATCGAGCGTGAGCGCCTTAGCCGAGCCAAAGCGGACGAGAGTGAAAGCCTTGGTATTCATGATCGCCTCCTTTGTTTGCGATGACCGCGAAGATGCGGTCGGCTCATGAGGCGGCCCTCCCGGGCTCGTCGTCGAGCCACGCGATGCTTCTTTTGAGGGCATTTGTGTCAAATCACGCGCCACGCGCGCATCCGGGCCGAAATATCGGTTCAGCGCTGCGGCGAGGGCGCCGCCGACTGTCCGTTCTAGGGTCAGCAGGTAGCGCCAGGGGAGTAAGTACCCGAAAGGTAGAGCCCTGCGGTTAGGCGAAAATGGCCGAGCTGTACCGTTGACGACGGCATGAGACATTGACCGCTGCCCGTGCCCTCCTCCAACTTAAAACAATTACTAGTTGTTTTTACGGCGCGCGATCAGCCTATGGCGAGTTCATTTACGACCGGACTGTCTCAGCAGAGTAAGCTTCTGGCGCGAACCCTGCGCCTCGTGCGCGAGGAGCGACGAATGACGGCGGTGGATGTGGCGGAGCGCATGGGCATACCGGTGCGCACTTATCGGAGCTTTGAGTTGGGGAAGGGTCCTTTCACCTTCGAGAAAATCCGGCGGTTCGCCGAGGCGACTGACAGTGACGCCATGGGCATCGTCTCAAGCCTGATTTTCGGAAGCCCAGACATGGCTTTGCGCTGCATGGACAACAAAGCAGCCACCGTGCTTGCCGCGGCCTTCCGGGCCTTTGGCGAAGGCGCGGGCGATCAGTTGGCCGTGATTGACCCGGGGTCGCTTATCCGAGCCTTCGATCAGACCTTCAACGATCTCACCGAACACCTGAAGCGGCGCGACAAGACCGCGGAACGGTGGCTCGAGGAGAATGTCGGAAAGCTCTACGGAGATACGCCCGTCAAATAGAAGGTCGGCTGGCCTCGCTACCGCCAGCACGAGCTAGGATTCGTCAAATCCCCTCGCCCATGCTCGTCTCGCGCCCCGGAGCGCGAGCGACATGGATGCCGCATTCGGTCTTCTTCTGCCCTTGCCAGCGGCCGGCGCGGACGTCGCCTCCGGCTTCCACCGGCTTGGTGCACGGCCAGCAGCCGATGGACGGAAAGCCGTTAGCGACCAGCGGGTGGGCCGGCAGGTCGTGCTTTGCGACGTAGGCGTCGAGCTCTTGCTTGGACCAGTTGGCCAAGGGATTGAACTTCACCTGCGAGCCGGCCTCCTCGACCACCGGCAGGTTCATGCGGTCGCCGCCATGGAAGCGCTTGCGGCCGGTGATCCACGCCTCGAACCCGCCGAGCGCCTCGTCCAGGGGGCGAACTTTACGGATATCGCAGCAGGCGTCGGTGTCGGTCTTCCACAGATCGGACTTGGGGTCCTTTAGGGCGAGGTCCGCGAACTTCGGACGAAGGTCGCGCACGTCGGTCAGGCCCAGGCGCTCGGCCACCTGCTTGCGATAATCCAGGGTCTGTCCGAACAGCATGCCGGTGTCGAGGAACAGGACCGGGAACTTCTTGGTCACCTTGGAGGCCAGGTGCAGCAGCACCGCCGACTCCGCCCCGAAGGACGAGACCAAGGCCAGCTTGTCGCCATAGACCGCCCACGCCGCCTCCAGCACCCGTCCAGGATGGGCGTCACGCAGGTCGGCGTTCAGTCGCGCCGCGAAGGAATGGGGATGCTCGCGGTCGAAGGCCATCTTCAGGCCCTTTCCTCGAAGGCCGGCGCACGGCCGTCGGCGGCGCGCTGGTACACGTGGCGGAACCGCCCGGCGGCCTTCCCCCACTCATCGGCCGTCGAGCCGTCGGACGGCTCGAAGGCGTCGAACCCGCAGCGGACCATGAACCCGGCTTGCTCGCGGAAGACGTCGCCCACGGCCCTCACCTCGCCCTGATAGCCGAAGCGCTCGCGCAGCAGGGTGGCGCTGGTGAACGCGCGGCCGTCGCGGAACTTCGGGAAGGCCACGGCCACCACCGACAGGCGCGGCAGGTCGTAGGCCAGATCCTCGACCGCCTGGTCGCTTTCCAGCCGCACGCCCACCTTGCGGCCGGCGGCCAGCAGGGCCTCGCCCTCGGCCTGGAAGCGGGCGAAGGACAAGATCACCGCGTCCACGTTCGGCGCGTCGTCCTCGTCGGTCACATGGACGAAGTCGTCCTCGACCTGGGCGAAGGCGGCGTCGGTCAGCTTAATGAGCGTCGGCATAGACGGCCTCCTTGAACGGGGCCATGCCCACCCGGCGGAAGGTGTCGAGGAAGCGCTCGTCGCCCTCGCGCACCGACAGGTACTTGTCGACCAGGGTGTCCACCGCCTCGGCCACCTTGTCGGCAGGCAGGGCCGGGCCGAGGATCTGGGCGATCGAGGCGTCCTCGGCGCCAGATCCGCCAAGCGAGAGCTGGTAGAACTCCTCGCCCTTCTTATCGACGCCAAGGACGCCGATATGGGCCACGTGGTGGTGACCGCAGGCGTTGATGCAGCCGCTGATCTTGATCTTCAGCTCGCCCACCTTCTCGGCGTAGTCGGCGTCGGCGAACTTGGCGGCGATGTGTTGGGCCACAGGGATCGCGCGGGCGTTGGCCAGGGCGCAGTAGTCCAGACCCGGGCAGGCGATGATGTCGGACGCCAGATCGATGTTGGCCGTGGCCAGACCGGCCTTTTGCAGCGCCGCGTGGACCACCGGCAGGTCGTCCAGTTTCACATGCGGCAGCACCAGGTTCTGGGCATGGGTCACGCGCAGGTCGTTCAGGCTGTAGCGTTCCGCCAGATCGGCGGCGAGGTCCAGCTGGTCGGCCGTGGCGTCGCCCGGCGTCTGGCCGATGGCCTTCAGCGAGACCTCGACGATGGCATAGCCGCTCTTCTTGTGCGGCTTGACGTTGTTGCGCACGAACCGCGCGAAGGCCGGGTCGGATGCGCGGTTGGCCTCGAACACCGCCGAAGTGGCGGGCAATATCTCGAACGGCGTCGTGGCGAAGGCGCCGCGGATGCGGGCCAGCTCGGTGTCCGGCAGGTCGGCCTTGGCGGCGTCGATCCTGCCCCACTCCTCCTCCACCTGACGGGCGAACTCCTCGGCGCCCAGGGCGGCCACCAGGATCTTGATCCGCGCCTTGTAGATGTTGTCGCGCCGGCCATGGCGGTTGTAGACGCGCAGCACCGCCTGCAGGTAGCTCAGCAGGCGCGAGGCCGGCAGGTGCTCCTTGATGGTGGGGCCGACATAGGGCGTGCGTCCCTGACCGCCGCCGACGATCACCTCGAAGCCCAAGGAGCCGTCGCGGTCGCGGCGCGCCACCAGGCCGATGTCGTGCACGCGGGCCGCGGTGCGATCCTTGGGCGCCGCGGTGATGGCGATCTTGAACTTACGCGGCAGGAACGAGAATTCCGGGTGCAGGGTCGACCACTGGCGGATCACCTCGGACCACACGCGCGGATCGTCCACCTCCTCGGCGGTGGCGCCGGCATAGGGGTCGGCGGTCACGTTGCGGATGCAGTTGCCGC
Source organism: Caulobacter sp. 73W (assembly GCF_041021955.1). Taxonomy (GTDB): domain Bacteria; phylum Pseudomonadota; class Alphaproteobacteria; order Caulobacterales; family Caulobacteraceae; genus Caulobacter. The sequence goes on along the minus strand of NZ_CP158375.1, from coordinate 3,271,138 downwards.
TGGTCTGGATGGCGTGCAGATCGACTTCCGCCAGCTGATCCAGGATGTCCGGCGCATCGGCCAGCTTGATCCAGTTGAACTGGATGTTCTGGCGCGTGGTGAAGTGGCCGTAGTCTTTGTCGTAACAGCGCGCGATGTCGGCCAGGCGGCGGGCCTGGACGGCGTTGAGCGAGCCGTAGGGGATCGCAACGCGCAGCATGTAGGCGTGAAGCTGCAGATAAAGCCCGTTCATCAGCCGCAGCGGCTTGAACTGGTCCTCGGAGAGCTCGCCCGCCAGGCGGCGAGCCACCTGACCGCGAAACTCGGCGGAGCGGTCGGCCAGGAATTCCTTGTCGAGGGCGTCGTAGAGATACATCGGCTCCCTCCCCTTACTTTCTGCGGATCAGGTCGAGACGACCAGAAGAGCGCGCCGCGCCGGAGGCGTCCCGCAGGGCCTCGATCGCCGCGCCGCCCTCGGACTGCTTGCCGTGGGTCGGCTCGTTGGTGGGGCCGAGGGCGCGGATGCGCTCGCGATAGCTGACGGGCGCGAGGCCCGAGCCGGCCTCGACCACGTCGATCAGATAGGGCTCGACGATGACCTTGGGCTGACTCTTGCCCACGGCCACGGCGGCCTCCCCCGGCTCGACCTCGGTGAAGAGCTCGGCGTCGGCGAAGCGTTCGACCCACTGGCCGGCCTTCCAGAACACGACCTCGCCGTCGATCAGGCGGTTGGCGGTGACGACCTTCATGCCCCGATGCTCCGGTTGGCCACGACGGATCCGACCACGTCGCCGCCGTCCGCCTGGGCCAGCGCCATGGCCTCGCCCACCATCAGCAGGGCCGGGCCCGATAGGCCGGCGGCCACATCGGCCAGCCCGCCAAGCGTCGTGGCGATGCGCTGCTCGTCGGCGCGGCTGGCGTTGACGACCACCAGGGCCGGCGTGGCCGGCGAGCGGCCCGCCTCGACCAAGCGGCAGGCGATCAGGCCCGCCGTCGACAGGCCCATATAGATCACCACCGTGTGGTTAGGGCGCGCCAGGGCCGGCCAGTCCAGATCGGGTTCGCCCATCTTCCCGTCTTGGGGCGCGGCATGACCGGTGACGAAGGTCACCGCCTGGGCGGCGCCGCGATGGGTCAGGGGCGCGCCGGACGAGGCGCCGGCGGCCAGGGCCGCGGTGACGCCAGGAACGACGGTGCAATCTACGCCCGCCGCGCGGCAGGCCTCAAGCTCCTCGCCGCCACGGCCGAAGATGAAGGGATCGCCGCCCTTGAGGCGCACCACCGACAGGCCGTCCTTGGCCAGGGCGACCAGCAGGCCGTTGATGTCGTCCTGCGGCAGGGTGTGGCGCGACTTGCGCTTGGCCACATCGATGCGGCGTGCGCCGGCGGGCGCCAGATCGAGGATTTCGCGGGAGACCAGGCCGTCATGGACGATCACGTCCGCGGCTTGCAGGGCTTTGAGCGCCTTGATGGTCAGAAGATCGGGATCGCCGGGACCGGCGCCCACCAGCACGACGCGACCCGGCGCGCGCGCGGCGAAGGCCCCGCCGCGAAGGGCGACGAGACGTGCGGGCTTGGCGGGAAAGGCGCCCTTGAGGGACATGGGCCTTGCAGGTCCTCTAAAAGCTGGACCCTTGAATCGCCTGCGGGGCAGACCCGAAGATCCGCCCCGCAGCCCCCGCGGACGAAAAGGGCCGATACGCCAGCGGGTGGTTGCAAATTGCTCCGGGAGGGTCCAGATCGCAAACGAGGTCTTCTGCCGGGGCGATCAGTAAAACTCATGGAAAAGAGCACCGAGCGCCGGCGCCTGCCGCCCCTGAACGCCCTGCGCGCGTTCGAGGCCGCCGCGCGCCACCTGAACTTCAGCCGCGCCGCCGACGAGCTTTCGGTGACGCCCGGCGCCGTCTCCCAGCAGATCCAGAACCTGGAGGAGTACGTCGGCGCGGCCCTCTTCAAGCGCACGCCCAAGGGCCTTTTGCTGACCGACGCGGCCCAGACCGCCCTGCCCGCCCTGCGCGAGGCGTTCGACCGTCTGGCCGAGGCCGCCTCCCTGCTCACCGCCGCCGTGGACGGCCGGCGCCTCAGCCTGACCGCCGCCCCCTCCTTCGCCGCCAAGTGGCTGGTCCCGCGCCTTGGCAAGTTCGAGGAAGCCCACCCGCAGGTGGACGTGTGGCTGTCGGCCGGCATGGAAGTCGTCGATTTCGCCGCCGGCGAGGTGGACCTGGCCATCCGCTATGGCTCGGGCCGCTATCCGGGCCTGGAGACCATTCGCCTGCTCAGCGAGACCCTGATCCCGGTCGCGAGCCCCGAACTGCTCGAGCAGAACCCGCTGGAGAAGCCCGAGGATCTGGCCCGCCACATCCTGCTGCACGACGGCTCGCCCGACGCCGACCCCTCCTGCCCCGACTGGGCCATGTGGCTGGCGGCGCGCGGCATCCGCAATGTCGACGGCCAGCGCGGCCCGCGCTTCAATCAATCCAGCCTGGTGATCGAGGCCGCCGCCAACGGGCGCGGCATCGCGCTGGCCAAGCGCACGCTCGCCCAGGCCGACCTCGATTCCGGGCGTCTGGTGACGCCTTTCGAGATCGCCACGGCCGTGGACTTCGCCTATTACGTCGTTCATCCCAAGGCCAAGGGACGGCTGCCTCAGGTGAAGGCGTTCGTCGCCTGGCTCAACGCGGAGGCTGCGGCCCACGAGGCCGCGCTCCGCACCTTAGACAACGGCGCAGGCATCTAGAGACTTCATGCCCAAAGACATTCTCAGCGCGACCGATCCTCGGCCAGCGCCCGCCGACTGCACGACCATGATCGAGGTTCGCCAGGGCGTCGACGCCCTCGACCGGGCGCTCGTGCTTATGCTGGCCGAGCGCCAGCGCTATATGGACGCCGCCGCGCGGATCAAGCCGAACCGCACCGCCGTCCACGACCGCGCGCGCATCGAGGATGTGGTGGCCAAGGTGAAGGCCGCCGCCGTCGAGGCCGGCCTGTCGGAAGCGATCGCGGAGCCGGTCTGGCGCCAACTGATCGACCGCTGCATCGCCTACGAATTCACCGTCTGGGACAGGACGCGGGAGAGCTGATCAGGCCTGTCTCACCGCCAGCCCCTGGCGATAGGCCTCCACCTCCAGCAGCGCCGCATCCAGCGCCCGCCTGACGGCTCCGATCCCGGCGGGGCCGACGGCCTCCGCGCGCTCACAGGCCTCTCCCAGCGGAAAGGCCCCGATCCCCCGCGCCGCGCCCTTGATGGTGTGGACCGCGTCGATCCACTGGTCGCCGTCGGTCTCCAGCAGCGCCATCCAGATTTGGGCCTGCTCGCAAAACAGCCCCAGCACCGCGTCGATCACCACGAAATCCCCAGCCGCGAAGCCTTCCAGATAAGGAAAATCCACCGTCGGAGAGATATCTTGCATCGCCGTTGAAACCACGCTTGCCAAGCCGATCTTTTCGAGTATGTTCCGCGCCTCGCCGCCGGGGCCAAGCGCTTCGGAGACGGGTGTGGGTGTATAGCTCAGTTGGTAGAGCAGCTGACTCTTAATCAGCGGGTCCAAGGTTCGAATCCTTGTACACCCACCACTTTTTCGCTGAAAATCAAGACTTATGGTGCACGCAGCAGCGACGTTCGTGCGCGTGACGCAGGCACGTCCGCACGCGGCGAATGCGGCTGCGCGGCGTCCGGCTTCAGCCCTGCATGCTCGGCGGACAGGGTCCGGCGCATTTACGGCGTGTGCGCCCCGAACTTCGCCGCAAAAACCTGCCACACCCCGTCATGTTTAGCCCGCTAAGTAGTCGCCTCACTTGATTCAGGGATCGGAACGCATGGCCAAGCAGCACGACTTCATCAGCCGGATCGTATGGACCGGCAACCGTGGCGACGGCACGGCAAGCTACAAGGGCTATGACCGCACCTGGGATATCGCCACGCCGGGGAAACCTGTCACCCACTGCTCCAATGATCCGCTCTTGGGCGGCGATCCAAGCCTTCCCAATCCGGAAGACTTGCTGCTGTCGTCGCTGTCGGCCTGCCACATGCTCTGGTACCTGCACCTGGCCAGTTCGGCCGGCATCGTGGTGACCGCTTACGCGGACGATCCCATCGGCGTCGGCGAGAGCACGCCGGACGGGGCGGGCCGCTTCGTGCGGGCCGTATTGCGCCCCGTCATTTGCGTGCGTGAAGGCGCCGATCTTGAGCGCGCGCAGGCGATCCACCACGAGATTCACAAGGTGTGCTTCATCGCCCGGTCGGTGAACTTCCCGGTGAGTTACGAGCCGAGATTCGAAGTCGTCCCCTAAGGCGCCGCCAAGCATCACCGCGCCGCCTTCGGCCATTCCCCCGCTCACCTTCCACGGACCCGCCAATGTCTTTCGCCCGCCGCCAAGCAACGCATCCCCGTCACGCTGGACCTCGATATCCCAAGACCCGCGTCTTGGCGGGCGCTCTTGGCTTGTTGGCCATGGCCGGCGCCGCAGTGGGGCAGCCCGCCCAGGCGCCCCAGCCTTCCGCCGAAGCGCGCGAGGCCGCCTACGGGATCGTCCGGCCCATGATCGCGGACATGGGCAAGATCTCCACGCCGACGGGCATCGAGACCGTCGAGACCGTCCGTCTGGGCGGCATGGACCAGTGGATCTCGATCCGCGGCATGGCGCGCGAGAACCCGGTGCTGATCTATGTCCACGGCGGCCCCGGGGCGAGCGAGATGGGCCGCAGCTGGCCCTATCAACGTGGCTGGGAGGACTACTTCACGGTCGTCCAGTGGGACCAGCGGGGGACCGGCAAGACCCTGCGCCTGAACGGGGCCAAGGCGACCGAGCCGACCCTCAGCCGCAAGCGGATGGCCGAGGATCTGATCGAGCTGATCGCGCATGTTCGTATGCGCACCGGTCATGACAAGGTGATCCTGCTGGGTCACTCCTGGGGCAACGCCATCGCCATGGACGCGGCGCTGGCTCACCCGGAATGGATCAGCGCCTATGTGGGCGTCGGGCCTCTGCTGGAGATGCGCAAGAGCGAGGCCGCTGTCTACGAGCATGTCCTGCGGATCGCCGCCGAGCGTAATGACGAGGTCGCCCTCAAGGAGCTTCGGTCGATCGCCCCCTACCCTGGCAAGGGCGACATCCCGATCGCCAGCCTTGGGCTGGTGCGCAAATGGGTGGGGATCTACGGCGGTCTCGCGGCCTATCGCGACAACGCGAATTTCTATTTCAGGGCGGCGCGCGTCTCGCCGTATTTCGATCTGGCCGAGCGCCAGGCGATCGACGAGGGCGGGCTCCTGTCGGTCACCAAGCTGATCTCCGAACTGAGCGACGCGGACATGGCGGGGGTGCGCTCGGTCTCCTTCCCGACCTTCATGTTCGTGGGACGCCATGACCTGACCACGCCGCCCGAAGTGACCACGGCCTGGCTTCAACGCCTGAAGGCCCCCGCCAAGGAGGTGGTCTGGTTCGAGCATTCGGCCCACCTGGCGCCCCACGAAGAGCCCGGTCGCTTTCTGGTGAGTCTGGTGCAGACCGTGCGTCCGCACGCCATGGTCGGTCAGAAGAACACGCGCGCGAAGGCCCCCTCGCGACGTGCGCCCGTCAGACCTTGACCACGACCTTTCCAATCTGAGCGTTGCCTTCCAGGTATCGGTGCGCCTCCGCCATTTGCTCGAAGCCGAAGACGCGATCGATCATGGGTCGCAACGCGCCAGCCTCGACGCCGGCGGCGATGAAGGCCTTGGCGCGCTCCAGCCGAACGGGATCGGTAACCACCTCGTGGACCAGATAACCGCGCAGGGTGAGGCTCTTGCCAAGAACGGCGCCCAGCGGGAACGGCGTCGGCTCCTTGGCCAGGCCGCCGTACTCGATCAGAATTCCGCCGCGAGCCATCACGGCGGTGAGCGGCTCAAAGAGCGTCCCGGCGACCGCATCGAACACGACGCGCGCTGGGCCATCGCAGGCTAGCCGCAGGCGATCCTCGAAGCCGGGCGCGTCGCTGACCACAACGCTCGCCGCCCCGGCCGCCTTCAGCGCATCAGCCTTGCCGACGGTTCGCGTGACGGCCACGGGCTTGCCCCCCAGGCTCCGGGCGATCTGGATCGCCGCCAGTCCCACGCTACTGGAAGCGGCCGTGATGATCACCGCCTCGCCCGCCGTCACACGCGCGACTTCGACCAGGGCGCCGTAGGCTGTCAGATAGGCCATCCAGAGCGCGGCGGCCTCGTCCCATCCCAGACAGGCGGGATGGCGCACCACCATCGCGGCGGGAAACACCATCTGATCGCCATAGGTCGGCCAGGCCGCCATGGAGACGGGCGGGATGAGGCTTGCCGCGTCCCCCACCGCCAACCCCGCCACACCTTCGCCCACGGCGTCGATCACGCCGGCCGCTTCCAGCCCAAGACCCGACGGCAGGAGGGGGCTTTCGATGTAGCGCCCTGTCCGCATCAGGACTTCGGCGCGGTTCAGACCGAGGGCGCGGACCGACAGGCGCACCTGGCCAGCTTTCGGCTCGGGCGTCGGCACGGTCTCGATCTTGAGAACCTCCGGCCCGCCGTGAGCATGAATACGAATAACGCGCGCCATGACCAATTCCTAAGTCGTTGAGGGTAATCCGCTTGTGATCCTCGGCGCGGAGCCCATAAATGGCTCAAGGCACAGCTCACCCGAAACCAAGGATTTCGAATTGGATCGCCTGCGTAGCATGACGGTCTTCGTGCGGGCCGCCGAGCTGGGGTCATTCGCCGCCGCCGCGGCCGCGCTCGATCTCTCCGCGCCCATGGTCGGCAAACATGTCCAGGCGCTGGAGACGGCGCTGGGCGGTCGCCTCCTGCACCGCACGACACGACGCCAGAGCCTGACCGATCTGGGTCGCGCCTATTATGAGCGCTGCCGCACGGTCCTGGCCGAGCTGGCGGCCGCGGACGAGCTGGCCGCTGATCTGACCGGCGAGCCCGTGGGCCGGCTGCGCGTCGCCTTGCCGGCGCATCTGGGCAGGCGATGCCTCGCCCCCACCTTGACCGCGCTCGCGGCTCGGCACCCCAGGCTCGAACTCGACCTGTCGTTCAGCGACCGCTTCGTGGATCTCGTCGAAGACGGCTTTGATCTGGCGGTGCGAACCGGCCGCCTGGCGGATCGGGCGGGCATGACCGCCAGGCTGCTGGGACGCCAGCCCATGGTCGTGTGCGCCTCCCCCGCCTACCTGGCCCGCCACGGCGCGCCCAGGACAGCAAGCGAACTAGGCGATCACACGGCGATCGCCTATCGCCGCTCCGGCCGAGTGAAGCCGTGGATCTTCCCGCTGGACGACGGCTCGCAGATCGAGGTCATGCTCGCTCACCGCCTGCGTCTCGACGACATGGACGCGATGGCCGACGCCGCCACCCAGGGGCTCGGCCTGGTATGGCTGCCATACTGGCTGGTGCGATCGCGGCTGGAAGCGGGAAGCCTGGTTCTGGTCATGCCGGATCAGGCGCCCTTTCTCTACGATGTCCACGCGGTGTGGCTCTCGACGCTCTCCATCCCCCGCAAGGTGCGGCTGGCGATCGACGCCCTGGCGGTCGAATTGCCGCCTCAATTGCAGATCGCGCGATAAGGGACGCCAAAGCGTCGCCGCGCACGTCCACCAGGGCGCCGGCCACTAGGCGGCCGTTGGGGGGCGATCAGGCTTCCAGCTCCTCGCGCACCATGTGCGAGGTAAGTTTCAGCAGTTCCTCGGCCTCATACAGACCCGCGCTTCTAGCCAGTTGCGCCAACTGGTCGGACATGTCGCGGACGTACTCGGCGACGTCGGAGCAACCCTGCCCGCCCTCGAGCACCGGGCGGCCGTCGATACGCCGGCTGACCACCAGATAAAGCGGCTCCTGCTGTGGCGGGCAGGCCAGGGCGAACACCGGGTTCTCCACCCAAAGCGCCTCGCCCCGCGGGCAAAGGAAAGGTATCGCTTGCGCACGGTGAACGGCTCCCCCGTCCCGGCCGCCATGGAGATCAGCTTTCCATTGAATCCTACATCGTCGGGATGCGTGATTTCCGACATGGTCAGGCCGATCACGGCCTCGAGGTCCCGCCCCACAATGCGGGCGTAGTTGGCGTTCGCCGCCAGAACCCTCGTCTCGTGATCGGCGAACGCGACGCCCAGCCCCAGGCGACCAACAACTTCAGACAACCCTACCCCCAGATACGCGGGAACACCCCAGGGGAGAACTCTACTAAAGCGCTTACACGGTCAAGTTGACACTACAGGTTGATTTCCCCACTGCGTCGGAACGCCCGGGGGCTAGACTACTTCACGCGCTTGCCGTGCTTGACCACCATATCGACGCGCTGCAACAGCGACATGTGCTTCAGCACATCGCCCTTTACCGCGATGATGTCGGCGTACTTGCCCTCGGTGACCGAGCCGTAGTCCTTGTCGGCCTTCATGGCGACCGCCGGCCAGTAGGTGGCGGCGCGGATGGTCTCGATGGGCGGCACGCCGAAGGTGTTCACCCACAGGTCCATCTCCTGCCAGGTGCTGCCCGAGTGAAACATCATCGGCACGCCAGAATCCGTGCCGATCAGCAGCACCGCGCCCGAGGCGCGCAGTTGCTCGAACTTGCGCTTGAGGGTCGGCACCCGTTGCGGCACCTGCTGGAAGTAGCCGATGCGCTCGGGGTGCGTCAGCGAGCCCTTGATGTCGGCGATGATCTCGGGCGTCAGGCCCTCGTGCCAGTCGGCGGCGTCGACGAACTCGTGGTCCTTGATCCAGGCCGGGTAGTTGTTGAGGATCGAAACCGTCGGCGTCCAATAAAGCAGGCCCGCCGCCCCGCTTCGCGCGGTGCGTTCCGACAGCGCCTTGACGATGTCCTCGGGATACTCCGCCGAGGTGCCCAGGCCGGTGTGCTCGAAGACATCGACGCCGTATTTCAGGCCAAGGCGGATTTCGTCGGGACGGTGGGCATGGCCCACCACCGACAGCTTGTGGGCGTGCGCCTCGTCCACCACCGCCTTGATCTCCGCCTCGCTCATCTGGTCGATGTCGATCAGCTTGACGGTGTCGACGCCGGCGGTGGCGATGCGGCGCACCTTGGCGCGGGCGTCCTCGGGCGAGGTGACGCCCCAGCGATAGCCTTCGGTGCCGGGATAGGGCTTCTTCTGGATGAAGGGACCCGAGACGAACAAGGTCGGGCCGGGGATCTTGCCCGCCTTGATGGCGTCGCGGACGGCGATGCTCTCCTCCAGCGGCGCGCCCAGATCGCGCGCGCCGGTGACGCCGGCCATCAAGAGCTGCTTGGCCCCCGCCGGCATGATCACATCCCGCTGGACCTTGCCGACATAGGTCGAGTGCCAGTGCGGATAGTCCGAATGCCCGCTCAGCATCAGGTGGACGTGCATGTCCCAGAGGCCGGGCATGACCGTCATGCCCTCGGTGGAGATGCGCTCGGCGTCGGCGGGGATCGCCAGCGAACCCACCGTGCCTACGGCGACGATCCGCTCGCCCTCGATCAGGATGACGCTGTCGCGGATGGGCTCGCGCAGGGTGCCGTCGACAAGGGTCCCGCCGATCAGGGCCTTGCGATCGGCGGCCTGCGCAGTCCCCGCCAAGGCCAGCACCGCCGTCAAAGCCGCCGCGAACAATTTCATGCCGTCATCCCCCAAAACCTGGCGACCACGCTAGCGGCTCACACGAAACGCGCAATCACGGTTCGACGGCGGGGCATGACCGTCGCGCCGATTGACTGACCTTGCGGCGCCCGACCTTCAGTGGTGGGATCAGATGCGCCCGCTGTCGTCAGAACACCTCCAACAGGGCGCTCGGGAGAAGACGTTATGGACGCCAGCCTCGCCGGACCGATGAAGGCCCTCCTCGCCCGCCAGAAAGCCGCTCATCTGCGCGACGGCGCCCCGTCGGCGCAGGTCCGCATCGAGCGGATCGAGCGCTGCATCGCCCTGCTGGTCGACCACCGGCGAGAAATCGAGGACGCCGCCAATCAGGACTTCGGCGCCCGCTCGGGCGACGTGACCGCCTTCACCGATGTCGCCGCCTCCATCGGCGCGCTGAAACACGCCAAGGCGAACCTCGCCAAATGGATGCGCCCGCAAAAGCGCAAGACAACTCCGGCCATCCTGGGCCTGTTCGGCGCCAAGGCCGAGGTCCAGTTCCAGCCCAAGGGCGTGGTCGGGATCATCAGCCCGTGGAATTTCCCGGTGAACCTGACCTTCGCGCCCCTGGCCGGGGTGCTGGCGGCCGGCAACCGGGCGCTGATCAAGCCGTCCGAGCACACCCCCGCCACCTCCGCCCTGATGGCGCGGATGTTCGGCTCGGCCTTCTCGGAAGAAGAGATCGCCGTCGTGGTCGGCGGGCCGGAGATCGGCGAGGCCTTCACGCGCCTTGCCTTCGACCATCTGCTCTTCACCGGCGCAACCTCCATCGGCCGCCACGTGATGCGGGCCGCGGCCGAGAACCTGGTGCCCGTCACCCTGGAGCTGGGCGGCAAGAGCCCGGTGATCCTCGGCCGCTCGGCCGACCTGGCCACGGCCGCGGCGCGGGTGATGAACGGCAAGACCCTGAACGCCGGCCAGATCTGCCTGGCTCCCGACTACGTGCTGGCCCCGCGCGACAAGCTGGAAGGCTTCGTGGACGAGGCGACCAGGTCGGTGGAGCGGATGTTCCCCACCATCCGCGACAACCCCGACTACACCGCCTTGGTCTCGCAACGGCACTTCGACCGCATCCAGGGTTATCTGGACGAGGCCCGCGCCAAGGGCGCCCGCGTCATCGAGATCAACCCGGCCGGCGAGAACCTAGCCCAGCAGGAGCATCGCAAGATCGCCCCCACCCTGGTCATCGATCCCACCGACGACATGAAGATCATGCGCGAGGAGATTTTCGGCCCGGTCCTGCCCATCAAGACCTATGAGCGCATCGACGAGGCTGTGGACTACATCAACGCCAATGATCGCCCGCTGGGGCTCTACTACTTCGGCGCCGATACGGCCGAGCGTGACTCGGTGCTGTCGCGCACCACCTCTGGCGGGGTGACAGTCAACGACGTGATCATGCACGTCGCCCAGGAAGAGCTGCCCTTCGGCGGCGTCGGCCCGGCCGGCATGGGCAGCTATCACGGCGAGGACGGTTTTCGCGAATTCAGCCACCGCAAGGCCGTCTTCACCCAGATCACCAAGGACATCGGCCCGCTGAAGATGCTGCGCCCGCCCTATGGCAAGGGCATGCGCAAGTACGTGGACGGCCAGATCAAGCGCTAAGCCGCCGCGTACTGCTCCGCCAGGCCATCGACGATGGCGGCCATGGGCTCCACCGCCTTGACCCCGCCGACGCCATGGCCGGCCGACCACACGTCGCGCCAGCGCTTGGCGGCCGTATCCTCCGGCGCGCCCAGGTTCATCTGGGCCTTGTCGCCCATGTTGTCGGGATCGTAGCCGGCGGCGACCAGGCTGGGACGCAGCCAGTTGGCGTAAGCCCCGGTCAGGGCGGCCGAGCAGACGATGTCCTCGGCGGTCGCCTCGATCAGCATCTGCTTGTACGCGCGGTCGGCGAGGCTCTCCTCACAGGCGATCAGCCTCGTGCCAAGGTAGGCAAAGTCGGCCCCCAGGGTCGTCGCCGCCTTGACCGCCCGTCCGGTGCCGATACCGCCGCCCAGAACGATGATCCCGTCGAAGAACTCGCGCACAGCCGGCGCGAAGGCGAAGCCGGCGATCTGGCCGGTGTGGCCGCCGGCGCCCGCCGCCACCAGGACGAGGCCGTCCACGCCGATGGAGGCGGCCTTGCGCGCGTGCTTGAGCGAGTTGACGTCGGCCAGGACGATCCCGCCATAGGATTGCACCGCCTGGACGATGGGCGCGGGGCTGCCGAGCGCGGTGATCACCACCGGGGGCTGATGCTTCATCACCAGGGCCAGCTCGTCGGCCAGCCGGGCATAGGTTGGGTGGACCATGATGTTGACCGCCCAGACCGGGCCGTCGGCCGGGATCTCCGCCTTGATGCGGGTCATCCATTCGTCGAGCATTTCCAGCGTACGGGCGTTGTTGGCGGGGAACGAGCCGATGATCCCCGCGCGACAGGCGGCGATGGCCATGTCGGGCCCCGAGACCAGGAACATGGGCGCGGCGATGGCCGGAATTCGCAGACCTTCTTGAAGCTTCTCGCGCGGCGTCATCGTGCCCTCCCCTTGTCAGGCGGTTCACCCGCCATGTAACTTTCGTTACGAGACTTACCAAACCGGCCAGTACAGCCGCAAGCGGAGAGACGAGGAATGGGCGAGGTCTATGTCTATGACGCGGTGCGCACGCCGCGCGGCAAGGGGCGGCCCGGCGGCTCGCTGTCGACCATCGCCCCCGTCGAACTGGTCGCCCAGCTCATCAAGGCGCTGGAGAGCCGCAATGGCCGCGACGCGATTTACGCCGCCGGCGCCTTCACCCTGGGCTGCGTGACCCAGGTCGGCGCCCAGGGCGGCCACGTCGCCCTGGCCTCGCGCATCCGCGCCGGCCTGCCCGACGACATGCCGGTGCTGACCATCAACAACTTCTGCGTCTCGGGCCTGTCCGCCGTGGCGGACGCGGCGCGCCGGATTGCTTCGGGCGAAGCCGAGCTCGCCCTGGCCGGCGGCGTGGAGAGCATGTCCCAGGTCGAGTTCATGACCGACAAGGCGACCTACTACGCCGACATGGGCCAGGCCTCGGCCATGGGCTGGGCGCCCGTCGGGGTCGCCGCCGACCTTCTGGCCACGGCCGAAGGCATCGACCGCGCGGCCATGGACCAGGCGGTTTTGCGCTCCCACCAGCGGGCGGCGCAAGCCTGGGCGCAGGGGCGCTACGCCGACCGCGTCGTGGCTGTCACCCACCCGGACGGCTCGCTTGCCCTGGCCCATGACGAGAACATCCGCGACTTTGGCGACGGCGCGTCCCTGGCCAAGCTGCCCCCGGTGTTCGCGCCGTTCGGTGCGGCGGGCTTCGATGACATCCTGGTCCAGCATCGGCCCGACATCGGCGCGGTGGACCACCGCCACACCGTCGCCCACTGCCCGCCCATCTCGGACGGGGCGGCCATGGTGCTGGTCGGCTCCAAGGCGGCGGGGGAGCGTCATGGCCTGACGCCCCTGGCCCGCGTCCGCGGCGTCGGCGAAGCGGCGGGCGACCGGGTGATGCAACTGACCGCCGGCTTCGTCGCCCTGGACAAGGCCCTGGACCGCGCGGGTCTGGACCTTGGCGATGTCGGCGCCATCGAGTTCATGGAGGCGTTCGCCGCCGTGCCGGTGAAGTTCGAGCGCGACCGCGCGCCTGACATGGCCAGGGTCAACGTCAATGGCGGCCACCTGGCCATGGGTCACCCCATGGGCGCCACCGGGGCGATCCTGCTTGGGACCCTGATCGACGTCATGCGACAGACCGATGTCGAGACCGGCGTCGTGGCGGCCACCGGCGGCATCGGCGTCGGGGCGGCGATGGTGCTGGAGCGGGCCTGAACGCCTCGGCGCCCTTACCTCACATCTAGCGAGAGGCGGACCAGAGGAAGACGAAGTTGCGGTGCTCGGCCCAGGTCTGCCCCTGAATGGTCGTCCCCGCCAGGCATGCGGCGGTATGGTACGGGCCCTTGCCGTCAGTCGTCCGGAATGAAACGCAGACGCGCTCGCCCTTCTTCTTCCACCGGCCAGCCTCGATCGTGCTGTCGTAGAAGTCGCCGGACACGCCGCCATCAGGCTGAAGCTGAAGGTTCATCGGCTTCACGTAGGGCTCGTCGGCCTTGACGGACAAATCGACGTACCAGCGGCCATTCATCGCTTGCACATCGGCGGGCGTCGCCTGGAGCGCGCCCATCAAGGCCAGGACCGTCAGCATCATGGGTAAGCTCCCCTTCGCGACCCAGCCTGGAGGGACGCGGGACCGCTAGCAAGTTACGGTGATTTAATCAGGCTGGATCGCGATCGGATGGCGGTCGCACAAGAACGCGGACGTATCGAGCCGCCTCGAGACGGCGAAGGGATGTCGGGCCGCGTTGGCGGCGATGTTTCGACAAGGATGATCCGAGGTGCTCGCCCTCGAGATTGTTGCGAAGCGCGACCGCGTGGACCGGCGGGTCCATCGGGTTGATGAGCCGCTAGCGCCGTCTCGGCCGCTGACGGATCGGGCTGTCTTCGGCGGGGCGCCCGTCACCCGGCTCGTGAGGCGTGCGCATCACCGCCGAACAGCATAGACCTGGTCACATCACACTCTGGCGGAGCGCCTGTCTGAATGAGCACGGCCATGGAAACACTCTCTTGGGATGACCTTCGCATCGTCAGGGCGGTCGCAAGCGCCGGCGCCGTGGCGGCGGCGGCTCAGATCTTGGGCGTGAACGTCTCCACGGTTGCTCGACGGCTCTCAAGCATCGAGGAGGCGCTGGGCGTCGCGCTGTTCGACCGGCGACGTGCCGGTTATCTTCCGACCGCCCAAGGCGACGAAATCGTTGCTCTAGCCGAGCGCGTGGAGCTGGACGTCGTGAGCGTCACGCGGCGGGTGTCGGGCCACGCCCAGGGCCACGCGGGTGACCTGCGCATCACCACGAGCAATTCAATCCTGCTCTACTTCCTCACGCCGATGATCGCCTCCTTCAAGGCCCACAATCCAGCCGTGAGGGTCGAGGTGAGCGTCGGCAACGGCGCGTTGAACCTGGCGAGGGGCGAGGCCGATATCGCGGTGCGGGCCACCGACGCGCCGCCGGAAAACTTGTTCGGACGCAAAGTCGCCAAGATCGCATGGGCCGCTTACGCGGCGCGCTCTTCAACCGGCCAGTTCGCGTTGGAGGGCGGCGCTGCCTGGGACAAGTCATGGGTCTCGTATGGCGGCCGCCTCTCGGGTTTGAAGGCCTGTACGCTCCTCGAGGCGCGCGCGCCCGCCGAAGCCATCGGTTACCGAACGGACTCGGTCGCCGGCGCGGCGGCGGCCATAGCGGCGGGCTTGGGCGCGGGCTACCTGCCCTGCATGCTCGGCGATTTGTCGCCCGATCTCCAGCGAATTGGGCCGCTGGAGCCGGAACTGGACGATGATCTTTGGCTTCTGACTCATCCCGATATCCGCAGGTCGGGCCGGGTATTCGCGTTCATGAGCCACTGCGTCGAGGCCATCGGCCAACAGCGCGATCTGGTCGAAGGACGCCGCGGCGAACCCTTCGCCGCAAGCGCCCCCGACCGGCTTCGCCGCGCGCTCAGCTTTCCGGCAGTATCGCGGTGAAGGTGATCTCGATGAGTTGTTCGGGGAATGCGAGGCGGGAGACCCCGATCAGGTTGCTGGCGCACTGAGGACGCGCGACGTCATACGCCTCTCCCCGGACCTTCGCCGCGACCGCGAACGCCGCGTCGACGTCCAGGACGAAAAGGGTCTCCTCGACAACGTGGTCCAAGCTCGCCCCCAGCTTCGCCAGCACCTTGGCCGCGTTGGCGTAGGTGGCGCGCATCTGGGCTTCCATCATGGAAAAGTCGGCCGGCTTGCCATCCGCATCCAGCGCGGCGGGCGCGATTAGCTTGCCGTCGTCGTCATGGCTGAGTTGGCCCGACACACGGATCGTGTCTCCAACCTTGATCGCCTGGGCGTAGCCATAGGCGTCTTCCCACGGCACGCCGAGATAGGCGGCTTCTTTATTGATGGCGTTTCGCATTTTGGTCCTCGGGGGCAATGGCCGGATAGGCCCGGCGCTCACCAAGGGATCGAAGGTTTGGGCGGATTGTTCAAACGGCGTTATTGCGGCTTTACCTTTGCAAGAATGCGGATGGGCGGCGTGGCGCGGAGCCCTCACCGTGCATTTGGAGGTCCGCCTTGATGGACCGTGGACGGCCCAAACCGCGCCGATCGCGGCCTCTGCCGCGGCGCCATCGAGCCGACATTCGGTCGAGCCGCGAAGTAGTCCGCTGTCCGACCCGTCTTGGACCTTCGTAAGGTCCGTTCTCCGGTCGCGTCAGAGCAGGCTGACCGCCTCGACGATCATCCTGAACGGGACCGGCTTTTGAAGACGCGGCACGTCTTCGAGCTCCGCCGGGATCATGCCGGGGTCGTATCCGGTCATGAACACGAAGGGCACACCGCGCTCTTTCAGCACGCGCGCGATCTCGAATTTCGGGCCTCCGCCGCCAAGGTTCAGGTCGAGAACCGCGTGGGTCGGCGTCCGCGACTCCAGGAGGTCGAGGGTCGCGTCTTCGCTTGGGCATGGACCGAGCACCTCCGCGCCTGCGCCGCGCAGCGCGGCTGCGGTGTCGCCGGCGATATAGTAGTCGTCCTCGACGACGAGCACCTTGCGGCCCGTCAGGTCTGGCGCGTCGGTCATGTCCAGGGTTCCTCCAAAGACGGTCGTCGGAGTCGGCGCATCGGTTTCAAGGATGCTTTCTTCCCGCTCGAGGACGGGGAGGGAGGGATCGGGCGGATCGTCGATAGGGTTCGCCGATTCCCGTGGGGGCGGCTTAGTGCGTGAAGTCGGCCTTCACGCCCATTTCCGATAGCAGTTGGGCGCGGTCGTAATACTCGCGCCATTCCTTGATGCGGTTACCGTCGAACTCCATCACCCCGACCACCGGCACGGCGCCCTTGTGGCCCTTGTAGGAGAAGCGGTCGACGCGCTCGAGGAAGACCACGCCGTTGATGACGCCCAGGTTGCGAGGGTCGAGCACGACGCCGCCGGCGTCCACGCCCGCGCCCAGGCCGGCGATGCGCTGGTAGATCGCCTCACGGCCCTTCACCGGCTCGACCATCATCGAATGCAGCACGCCGTCCTCGGTGAACAGGTCGGCGACCTTGCGCCAGTTCTGATCCTTCCAGGCGCCGATCATCTCATGGACCACCGCCAGCTTGGCGGCGTCGTCCGCCGAGGCCGCGCTCGCCGGCGCCGCCATCACCATCGCCAGAACCGCCGCGCCCATGGCCAGCATCGCCTTCATGATCGTCTCCCTAGATCGTTTATAGTCTCGTTATGAAAGTTATCAGGCGAGGATAGGCGCGATGTCAACGCCGCCGCAGCCCTCCAAGTCACTATCTTGACAAGACCCACGACGCGAAGGAAGACTTTCTTAAAGCGACCCACCAAGGCGTCGCATAGAACATTAGGGGGTTATCGATGACGCGTAGGATCGCCGGCAGACTATCTTTGTGCGCGGCTTCGGCCGTCGCCGCACTGACCGCGGGCACGGGCGCCTGGGCCCAATCGGGTCCGCAGATCGAGGAGGTGATCGTCACCGCCCGTAAGCGCGAGGAAAATGTCCAGTCGATCCCGGTGGCGGTGACCGCCATCGGCGGCGAAGCGCTGAAGGCCGCGGCCATCACCGATCTGTCGCAGATCGCCGCCCACATCCCCAGCTTCACCTACCAGCAGCAGAACTCCATGGAGTCGGAGATGTTCATCCGCGGGGTGGGCTCGGTGCGCCTGAACGGCGCCACCGCCGACCCCTCGATCGGCACCTTCCTCGATGAAGTCTATATCGGCCGCCGCGGCTCGGCGACGCCGCCGATCTTCGATCTGGCCCGTGTCGAAGTGCTGCGCGGCCCGCAAGGCACGCTGTTTGGCAAGAACATCGTCGGCGGCGCCATCAGCCTGGTCACCGCCAAGCCCGAACCCATAGTGGGCGGCAGCGGCTCGATCTCGTACGGCAACTACAACGCCATCACGACCCAGGCCCACATCACAGGCCCCCTGAGCGACAACGCCGCGATCCGTATCGCGCTCTACCAGAACAGCCATGACGGCTACGCCAAGAACATCGTCATCGGCCAGGAGCTGGAAGACCTGGAATCCTACGCCGGCCGCATCTCGGTCAGCTGGGACCCGACCGACACCTTCAAGGTCCTGGTGACCGCCGACATCAGCAGCGATGAAGGCGGCGGCCCGTCCCGTCACGCGGTGGACGATCCCACCAAGCCGGGCTTTGGCTTCATCACGCCCAACCTTCGTTCGCAGGACCCGCGCACGAACGAGTCGCCCTATCCCCAGTACGCCCGTCGCAACACCCGCGGCCTGACCGGCCGCGCCGACTGGGACATCGGCGATTACACCGTGACCTACCTGTCGGCGATCCGTGAGGGCGAGGGCCGCAACCGCTGGACCCAGGCCGGCGCCGGCTCCCCCCGTCGATCACCAACTCCACCCTGACCCAGGCCGAGGACTATCGCGGCATTACCCAGGAGCTGCGCATCGCCTCGCCTCGCGGCGACCGCCTGCGCTGGCTGGCGGGCCTCTACTACCTGAATGAACAGACCGACCGCTCGTCGCGCAACACGGCCAAGTCCTATCTGCCCGGCGGGGCCGGCAGCACCCGCGACAGCCTGGACGGCGACAACATCTTCATCGGCTTTGGCGAGTCCAAGAACTACGCCGTCTTCGGCGAAGCCAACTTCGACGTCACGCCCGACCTGACCCTCACCGTGGGCGGCCGCTACACCTGGGACAACAAGTCGTTCCAGTCGCGTGGCGAGGTCATCAGCCTGGGTCCGGTGGGCCTGCCCAACACCCTGTCGCCCTCCCCGCTCTTGTCGCCCTACGACATCAGCGTGGCCAAGGACTGGGCCGAATTCACACCCAAGGTCTCGCTCGACTGGAAGATGGCTCCGGGCAAGATGGCCTACGCCTCGGCCTCCAAGGGCTTCAAGGGCGGCGGCTGGCAGGGCGCGGCGGCCAACGCGGCCGGCGCCTCCAAGGCCTATGAGCCGGAAACCGCCTGGAACTACGAAGCGGGCGTCAAGACCGACTGGTTCGACCGCCGCCTGCGCGTCAACATCGCGGCCTTCTACACCAGCTTCAAGGATCTGCAGGTCGAACTTCTGGACGACGTGAACCTGACCCTGGTCATCGCCAACGCCGCCAACGCCAAGATCAAGGGCGTCGAGCTGGAGACCCAGGCCCAGCTGACCCGCTCGTTCAGCATCTTCGCCTCCGGCTCGATGCTGGACGCCAAGTACGACGACTACATCGATCCGCTGCGCGGCATCAATTACGGCGGCAACAAGATCCAGCGCACGCCCGACTATCAGTTCAACGTGGGCGCCGACTGGCGCCACGAGGTCAAGGGCGACTACGAACTGGCCGCCCACGTGGAGTACAGCTATCAGGACGACATCTTCTGGGGACCGGAAGAGACCAACAAGGAAGACGGTTACGGCCAGCTCGACGCCCGCGTCAGCTTCGGCCGCCTCGACCGCGGCTGGAACATCGCGGTCTTCGGCAAGAACCTGACCGACAAGCTCTACCGCGCCAGCATCATCCCGTTCGTGGGTGACGAGGTGTCGCTGTTCGGCCCGCCGCGCACCTACGGCGTGCGCCTCTCCGGCCGGTTCTAGGCAAGGCGATGGGGCGGTCGGCGACGGCCGCCCCAAAGCGCTTGACTTAACCCCGCGCCGCCACGACGGTCGCGCCGATATGGCCGCCCCTCCCCGCAAGCCCAGGACTTCAGCCGCGCCCAAGGCGCCTGACCGGGCCCCTCAGCTCGTCCAAGCCAATTCCGCCACCCGGGCGCTGAACATACTGGGCGATCGCTGGACCCTGATGATCCTGCATCAGGCCTTCTTCCGCGTGCGCCGCTTCGAGGACTTCCAGGCCCGTATCGGGCTGGCCCGCAGCCTGCTCACCGACCGCCTGCGCCGGCTGGAGGCCGCCGGCGTCATGCGCCGCGACCGCTATCAGGAACGCCCGCCCCGCGACGAGTATCGCCTGACGGACATGGGCCTGGACCTCTACGGCGCCGCCTTGATGATCATCCGCTGGGAGAAGCGCTGGTTCTACGATCCGGCCAGCCCCGCCCACCGCCTGGTCCACAACGGCCACGAGTTCACGCCGCAACTTCGCTGCGCCCACTGCGACCGGGAAGTCGTCGCCCGCGACACCTTCGCCGTGGACGGCCCCGGCGCCGGCGAGGATCCGCCGCAAAAGCCCCGCGCCCAGCGCCGCTCCATCGTGCCTTCCGAGAATTTGACGCCCGGCGATCCGATGCTGGAGCGCGCGTTGGACGTCATCGGCGATCGCTGGATCGCCCACGTCATCGCCTCGGCCTTCATGGGCCGTCGCCGGTTCACCGAACTGCAGGGCGCCCTGGGCGTCGCGCCCAATATCCTGGCCGACCGCCTGGCGCGACTGGTCGACCTGGGCGTGCTTCGCAAGGTGCTCTACCAGGAGCGGCCGGAGCGCTGGGAATACCGCCTGACGGACGAGGGCCTGGACCTCTTCCCGCTGATCGCCGAGCTGATCCGTTGGGGCGATCGCTGGCTGTCCGGCCCCGAGGGACCGCCCGCCATCTTGCACCACCGCCCTTGCGGCCGGCCGCTCGTCAACCGCATCACCTGCGACCATGGCGACGGCGAGGTCAACATCGTCAATTCGGGTCCCGCTAGGTAAACCTCAAAGCTGTGCGTTTTCAGCGCCTTCCAGTGCGATTTAGTGACTTGCACAACAAGACGCTCATGCACTAGGGTCGATCCCGATCGGGGACGCGTACCGTCCCTTCGGAGACGCCTATGAAGGTCGAACGCCATCCGCCCGTGGTCACCTCGCTTTTGCCGAGCAACCACCCCTACCTCACCGGCCCGTGGACGCCGCTGCACGAGGAGGTGGACGCCTACGACCTGGAGGTCATCGAAGGCGCGATCCCGCACGACATCGACGGGGTCTACATCCGCAACACCGAGAATCAGGTGCACCAGCCGCTGGGCCGCCATCACCCGTTCGATGGCGACGGCATGCTGCACCAGATCAGCTTCGCAAACGGCAAGGCCGACTATCGCAACCGCTGGGTCCGCACCCGCGGCTTCGAGGCCGAGCAGGAAGCCGGCAGGTCCCTGTGGGGCGGTCTCATGGACGGGCCCGAGGTTTCGGTGCGCCCCGGCTTCGGCGCCCACGGCGGCCTGAAGGACACGGCCAGCACCGACGTGGTGGTCCACGGCGGCCGCGCCATCTCCACCTTCTACCAGTGCGGCGAGGCCTACAGCCTCGACCCCGAGACCCTCGAGCAACTGGGCGTCGCGCCCTGGGCTCCGCTGGACGGCGTGTCGGCCCACACCAAGATCGACGAGGCGACGGGCGAGCTGTTGTTCTTCAACTACTCCAAGCACGCGCCCTACATGCACTACGGCGTGGTCGACCGGCACGGCAAGGTGACCAACTACACCGCCATCCCGACCCCGGGGCCGCGCCTGCCGCACGACATGGCGTTCAGCGAGAAGTACTCGGTCCTCAACGACTTCCCGGTGTTCTGGGACCAGCGGCTGCTCGAGCGCGGCATCCACGCGGTGCGCCTGCACGAGGGGCTCAAGTCGCGCTTCGCCGTCCTGCCGCGCCACGGCAAGACCGAGGACATCCGCTGGTTCGAGGCCGATCCCTGCTACGTCCTGCACTTCCTCAACACCTATGAGGACGGCGACGAGCTGGTGATGGACGGCTACTTCCAGGAAAACCCCACGCCCGGGCCGCTGGCCGACGCGCCGGACGGCCATGGCCATCTGATGTCCTATCTGGACGAGCACAGCTTCCGCTCGAAGCTGCATCGCTGGCGCTTCAACCTGAAGACCGGCGAGACCACCGAAAGGCACCTGGACGACCGCATCCTGGAATTTGGGATGTTCAACCAGCGCTACGCCGGCCGGCCCTATCGCTACGCTTATTCGACCACCACCCGGCCGGGCTGGTTCCTGTTCAACGGCTTCGTCAAACACGACCTGGAGACGGGGCGGTCCTGGGAGCTCAAGCTGCCCGAAGGCCGCTACGCCTCGGAGGCGCCGTTCGCCCCGCGCGTGAACGCCCAGTCCGAGGACGACGGCTATCTCGTCAGCTTCATCATGGACGAGAACACCGGCCGCGCCGAATGCGTGCTGATCGACTGCAAGAAGTTCGAGGAAGGCCCGGTCGTCCGCATCGCCCTGCCTCACAAGATCTGCAGCGGCACGCACTCGGTCTGGGCCGACCGCCAATTCATCCGCGACGGCGTCATCTCCCCAATGGGATGAGGGGCGTCGTGCGCGGATCGGGCAGTTCGGGCTCCGAACTGTCCGCCGGCGCGATGAAGTCACGCCAGACGACGAAGGTGCGCTCGCGTGTCATGTCGATGTGGCAGCGAAGAGCGGCGGCGTTGCGGATCGAACCGCCCAGCCATTTGTCATAGACCCCTTTGCACACGACCTTGTCGTAGGCTTCCCAAGCTCCCTGAGCGTCGCCCAGGAACCGCACCTGCTTTGAGGCCTCCGGCGTTCCCACCGTGGACTCGTCCTGGCGCTCCGCCATCAGCCGCGCGGTGGCGAGGTAGTGGTCCATCCTGGCCCTCTCCCGTTTCAACTCGTCGCTCAGGCAGGCGTTGATCTCCAAGGTGGCGGCCGCGTTCGCGCAATCGGCCGGCAAGTGGGCGGCGGACTGGACGGCCAAGAGGGACAGGGCGAGCGCGGCGAACATCCAAAACTCCATCCAGCTTACGACGCCGTGAACCTGCGCCGCGCATGAGCGTTACTCAAGCTTCGCCATGGCGGTTGGGGAGATCTGCCGGATGAAGTCGTTGCTGATCCTCGGGGCGATGATCACCGCCCTGGCGTCCGGCGAGGCCGCCGACAGATCCGAGCCGAAGGCGCGGCCCCAATCGGAGGCGCGCGCCTTCGCCTATGAGGACAAGGTCGTCGACCTGCTGATCGTCGGCCCCGCGGCGCGCCTGCTCTATGACCGCCTGCCCGGCAGGGGCCAGGTCCAGGCCTGCGGCGCGAGCGGCCTTCACAAGGGCGACGGCAAGATCACCTGCCGCAAGGACGACGACGGCTACGCCTGCCACATCTGGCTGGACGCCGGGCGGCAGACGCTGGCCGAGCCGCAGACCGACGACTGCTAGGCCAGTCTAGAGGATTTCCAGCACCCGCTCGCGCAGTTCGTTGCGCACCACCTTGTTCATGGCGTTGCGGGGCAGGGCGTCGACCACCACCAGCTTCTCGGGCAGCTTGAAGACGGCAAGGCCTTTGTCCTTCAGCCAGCCGGCCACGTCGGCCAGTCGCGGCGTCTCGCCGGTGGGGACCACCGCCACGCACATGCGCTCGCCCAGGACATCGTCGGGCACGCCCACCACCGCGGCCTCCTTAAGGGCCGGATGGCCCGCCAGCAGGTCGTCGATCTCGGCCGGCGAAATGTTCACCCCGCCGCGCACGATGATGTCCTTGCAGCGGCCGACGAAGCGATAGAAGCGCGACAGCTCCCCCTCCCCCGCGATCTCGAAGAGGTCGCCGGTCCTGAAGTATCCATCGGCGTCGAAAGCCGCCGCGTTCAGCTCATCGGCGTCCCAGTAGCCGGTGAAAGTCGCCGCCCCGTCGATGCGCAACTCGCCCGGAACCTGGGGCGTGGTGATCGTCTGCTCCGTCGCCGGATCGACCAGGCGGGTGCGGATCATCTGGGCCGTCGGGCTGTTCCAGCCAAAACCCTCCACGCCCATGCGCGGGAAGTAGCGGGCCCGCTCGCCCGGGTCGGGCACGTCGGCCGCGCCGCTGAACAGAGACGCGCCCTCGTTGGAGCCGAAGATGTTGCAGACCTGGATGCCGTGGTCGTTGAGGAAGCCCTCGATCATCCACGGCGACAGCGGCGCCGAGCCCGAGCCGATGGCCCGCACGCTAGACAGGTCGGTGATGGCCAAAAGTTGCGGCGTCTTCAGAAGGGCGTTGAGGATCGCCGGCGGGGCGATGGTGTAGTTGACCTTCTCGGCTCCGATCTGGCCGAGGAACACGGGCAGGTCGAAGGGGTGGTGCAGGACCATGGTCCCCCGCCGCCAAAGCCACGACATCATCATGCCGAAGGCGGCGATGTTCACCAGCGGGAACGGGTTCAGCACCACCTCGGCTTCCTGAAGCTCGGTGGCTTCGGACACCATGCGGGCGTTGACGATCCAGTGGTTGTGGTCGCGCGGCACGCCCTTGGGGCGGCTCTCGGTGCCCGAGGTCCAGCAGATGGTGAAGACCTCGCCGGCCCTGACCGGGTTGGCGTCATGATAGGCGGCCGCCTTGGCCGGATCGGCGGCGGCCACGGCCTCGTCCAGGCTGACCGCGCCCTTCGGCGCGGCGCCGTTCATCACCACCGTGCGGAAGTCGCCCCGCAGCCCCAGCACCATGGCGGCGTGGTCGTGGCCGGCGAAGCGTTCGACGGTGATGAAGGCCTTGGGTTTGACCTTGCCGACCACGTAGGCCAGCTCATGCTCGCGGTATTGCATGACCACCGGGCTGATGATCAGGCCGATGCGGGCGCAGGCCAGAGCCAGCAGGACCGTCTCGGCGACGTTGGGCGCCTGAACGCAGATGATGTCGTCCTTGGCGAAGCCCAGATCGAGCAGGCCGGCGGCCATGCGATCGATCTCCTGCCCCAGTTGCCCCCAGGTCAGGCGACGGGGGCCGCGGCCATCCAGGGCCTCGCGATTGACGGGATCGACCAGGGCCTCGCGGTCGGCGACCTCGCGCCGGTTGCGCTGGGTGAGGTCGTCGACGACGGTGTCTCCCCACCAGCCCTTGGCGACATAGGCGTCGATACGCTCTTGCGAGGTCAGGAACATCCGCGGCTTCTCCCATCGGAGGCCGCGTCTGGCGCGCGGCTCCCCCTTCGGCGCTTTCATAAAACGACTATGTCGCCACGACAACCACTTGCATGACGAGACTTACCTTTGGCATCTTCGGCGCCAACGGGAGTATGACGACATGTATCGGGTCATTCAGTGGGCGACGGGCGCCATGGGGCGCACGGCGCTGAGACGCATCATCGACCACCCCGACCTCGAGCTCGTCGGCGTCTATGTCTATAGCGACGACAAGGCAGGCGCGGACGCCGGCGACCTGGCCAAGCGCCCCAAGACCGGCGTCATCGCCACCAACCGCATCGAGGACATACTCGCCCTCGACGCCGACGTGGTGATCCACACCCCCCGCATCACCCTGCCCTACGACGCCCTGAACGACGACGTGGCGCGGCTGCTGGCCTCCGGCAAGAACGTCATCTCCACGGCGGGTTTTCATTGGCCCACTCACCAGGGCGGCGCTTACGCGGCCCCGCTGCTGGAAGCCTGCCGGGCCGGCAACGCCACCTTGGCGGGGCTTGGCGTCAATCCGGGCGCCCTGGTCGAGCGGATCGTTCTTTCGGCGACAGGCCTGTGCGCCCAGCTGGACCACATCACCGTGCGCGAGATGGTCGACGCCAGGGCGATGGCCCAGCCGGTGTTCGTCTATGACTTCATGGGCTTCGCCAAGGACCCGACCAAGGAAGACATCACACAGGGACCATTGGCCAAGCTCTATACCAGCCTGTTTGGCGAGGTGTTCGCCGCGGTCGCCCACGCCATGGACGCCACGATCGAGGATCTGTCGCCCGACCACCGCCTGACCCTGGCGCCGCACGACATGGCCGTCGCCGCCGGGCCGATCCCCAAGGGCACCGTGGCGGCCACCGAATGGCGCTGGAACGCCCGCTTCTCCAACGGCGCGGGCATGACCCTGTCGATCCTGTGGACGGCCGATCCGGCCCTGCATGGCGCCAACGTCACCGGCCACTGGACGGTCGATATCGAGGGGCGCCCCAATATCAGCCTGACCCTCGACATCCACGAGGGCGATCCCAAGGCGCCGCCGGCCCGGGCCCTGACCGACGCCACCGTGGCCGTCGCCATCCGGGCGATCCCCGACATCTGCGCCGCCGCGCCGGGCTTCTTCGCCTATGACGCGCCCGCGCCCTATCGCGCGCGTCTTTAAGGGCGCGTCAGGCGTCAACCACTTGTCGCGTAAAGCGTTGAGAGGTTTTCGCCGGTTGACCCGCCATGCTGTCTAGCGGCAAAAAGCCGCACCTCAACAGCACCGACAGGTCCATGGATCACGTCCGCCGCATCCGGATCGCTCTGACCAGCCTTCGGTATGTTCGCGACTGCGCGGCGATCACGCGCGGCGAACGTGACGCCCATGACGCCTTCATCCTGTCGACCATCGCCAACGTCAGCGCCGCCTTTCTCAGCCAGGCGACGGAGGAAAGCGCGCACTTCGCCACGGCGAACTCTCCCGCCCCGGACGAGCTGCTGCGGCCGATCAGCATCAACGCCCTGGCGCAATCGCTGGGCATGCCGTTCGAGACCGTCCGCCGGCGCGTCGCGGGCCTCAGGGACGAAGGCCTGATCAGCGTCACACCGGCCGGCGCCGTCATCCTGTCGCGCACCCTCGCCTCGCCCGCCTACACGGCCATGGTGGCGGCGCACTTCGAGCGGGCCAGGCAGTTCTACAGGGACATGAAGGCCCTAGAGGCCTTGCCGCCCCTGGCTTCTGGGGCCGCGATGGAACGCCCCCGGTCCGAGCTGCCCATCCGCGTCGTCAGCCGCACGGCGTCCGATTACTTCCTGCGAACCGCCCAGCCGCTGTTCGTTCTCTGCGGCAGCCTTGTCGGCGCGTCCCTGTTGGCGGAGGTCGTGCTGAGCAACACCGAGGACATGGACGACGAGGCGCTCGCCCGCTGGGCCGACGACGCCGGAGCATCCGGGCGTCCCGCCAGCATGGCGCAGGTCGCCAAGGCCGTCAGCGTAGCGCGGGAGACCGCGCGTCGCCATGCGAGCATCCTCGAAGAGCGCCAGTTCGTCGTGGTCACGCGGCGGGGACTGATCGCAACCGCCCCCGCGGAGCTCCAGGCTCATCTGATCCAGCTCGCCGCTACCAATCTGGCCGACGCACGCCGGTTCTTCGCGACGATCGAACGGTTCGGAATCCTCCCCGACTGGGAAGCGGCCTAGCGGATTCCGGTCCTGGCGAAAAAGAGGCCGACGCGGGAGCTTCACCTCTTCCGCGCCGGCCCAGTGTCTTCCGAGGATGGAAGGTCAGGATTTCTTCGGCGGCCAGGGCACGAAGCCCGAGGTGCGCGCGATGTAGTCGGCATAGTCGGGGCGCGTCTTCTTGAGGCGATGCTCAAGGGTCGGCGCGCCGCTCCACTTCATCAGGGTCCAGGTCAGCAGCACCGGCCCGGGCAGCGCCCAAAGGCCCAGCGGCGTCTCGGCGGCGATCAGATAGAGACCCCACCAGACGCAGGCGTCGCCGAAATAGTTGGGATGGCGCGTGTAGCGCCAAAGGCCGGTGTTGAGCACCTTGCCCTTGCTGTCGGGGTTCTTGCGGAAACGGGTCAGCTGCCAGTCGCCGATGCTCTCGAAGATCACGCCGAAGACGGCCAGGGCCGCGCCGGCATAGGCGACCACGCCCAGCGTCGGCTGCGCCTGCACCTGGCCAAGCTGCACCGGCAGGGCGACGATGAACTGCAGCGGCGCCTGGGTCAGGAAGACCAGCAGCAGGCTCGCCTTGGCGAACCCCCAGCCCTTCTGGGCTTCGACCTTGCCGAGCATGGACTGGTAGCGCCGGTCAGGACCGTGATCGCACCAGCGCCAGAAGAGATAGCCGCCCAGCCGCACCGCCCACAGCGCGCATAGGCCCAGCAGAAGCCAGCGGCGAGGCGTCGGCTCGCCTAACTGGATGAAGGTCGTCGTGGCGAGCAAAAGCATGCCCAGCGACCACCAGCTGTCGACAACGGTCACGTCGCGCAGCTTCAGGCAGATGAGCCACAAAAGGCCCATGGCCGCGGCGCTGGCGGCGGCGTTGACGGCGAGGATCGTGATCAGGTCCATGGCTTCCCCCAAAGCGCGTTCAGCGACCGGTCGAGACGGTGTCGGCGCCCAGCATCCGCGCCATGGCGCGTTCCAGCGCCTTGGGATCACGGGCCAGGTTAGCGCGCACCTCCACCGCCATGCGGTCGGTATCGACTTCGTCCGAGCCGCGCTTGATGGCCTGCAGGCCGGTGCGGGCGATGTCGGACGGTTGCTCCTTCTGCCCCTGGACGTGGGCGGCCATGCGCGTGTCCACCGATCCCACGATCAGGGCGCTCACCGTCGTCCCCTGCCCCGCCAGCTCGGCGCGGATGTTGGTGGTCGCCGCTCGGCCGGCGAACTTGGACGGGCTGTAGCCGCCCATGGCCGGAACGGCGACCAGGCCGCCGGACGAGAGCACGTTGACGATCGCCCCGCCGCCGGCGGCTTTCAGCGCGGGGGCGAAGGCGCGGCACATGCCCACGAGGCCGAAATAGTTGACCTCCATCTCCTCGCGCGCCGCCGACAGGTCATCGGCGCCGATCAGTCGCTGGTTCAGGAACGCGCCGGCGTTGTTGACCAGGATGGAGACATCGGGCGCGACCTTTGCCGCGGCGGCGATCTGGTCGGGCTGCGAGACATCCAAAGCCAGGGCCACGACCTTGCCGCCGCCTTCCGCCACCAGATGCTCGGCGTTCTTGGGATCGCGGGCGCCTACATAGACCTTGGCCGCGCCGGCCTCGATGAAGGCGCGCACGAAGGCCTCGCCGATGCCGCGATTGCCGCCCGTGACGAGGGCGACCGAACCCTTGATCTCCACCTAGGCCTCCATCGCGTAGAGGGCGTCGTTCGGCTTCTTGCCCGCGCGCACCAGGACCGACGGATCGGGCGCCATCAGGCCGCGGCCCCACGTCTCGGCGAAGGGCATCTCGTGGTTCCATTCCCAGATGATCTGGCGCTTGGCGATCTTCCACTCGCCGGCGCGGCGCTCGAAGCGGTCCAGGGCGCGGGCCAGGGTCAGGGTGTCGAACTTCTCGCCATCCTTCTTCATCCGCGAGAAGGCCAGGATGTAGGACTCGACCCTGGCCACGTCGCCATCGAGCTCGATGATGACGTTGGTGGTCAGGTGGTTCATCTGCCCGGCCTTGGGCAGGATCTTGGCCATGTTCTCCACATAGGCCGAGGCCGGGCCGTCATAGACCCCGCCATGATCCTCCACTGCATCCGGATGATAGGCGCCGGCCACCAGCTCGATGTCGGCGCGGTCGGCGCCGCGACAATAGCGGTGCAGGACCTCGGTGATCGCCTGCTTGTCGAGCAGGGCCTGGATTTCAGGGGCGTGGGACATGGGGGACTCGCTAGGAAAGAACGATGACGTCGGCGTCGGGCGTGTCGGCGTAGAGCCGCTCCACGTCGCCCTTGCGTCGGTCGATGACGGCGCGGCGGTTGACCGTGCCCTTGTCGGACATCTCGTGGGCGTTGGGCTGCGGGGGCTCGCTGAGCAGCAGGGCCCGGCGGATTCTCGATCCGCCATGCTGGCTGGTGTTGAAGGCCGCCAGCCGCTCCGCGATCGCCTCGCGCGTCGCGCCAGGCGCGGCCCACATCATCAGGCTCAGGAACGGACGATTGTCGTCGGCCAGCACCACCTCGGTCGCCAGGGGCGACAGGGCCTTGAGCAACTCGTCCCGCGCCTTGCCGCCATAGACCCAGGTCCCGCTCGACAGCTTGAACTCCTCGGCCGCCCGGCCGGCGAAGGCCAGGCCCTGGCCGGGGTCGGCGTCATCGTGGAACACGGCCAGGTCGCCGGTGCGATAGTAGTCCTCATCGTCGAAGGCCTCGGCGGTCTTGGCCGGATCGTCCAGATAGCCGCGCGTGACGTTCGGCCCCTTGGCGCGGACTTCGTAGCGATCGCCGCTCGGGACCAGCTTGAGGCTCGCCCCCGGCGCCGGCAGGCCGATGCCGACCTTGTCCGTCTCGAAGTGGATGGCCATGAACGCCGAGACCGTCTCGGTCGCGCCATAGCCGCTGGTCATCATGATGCGATGGCCAAACTCGGCCACGGCGAGCGCCTGCAGGCGGTCGTAGACCGGTTGCGACAGACCCGCCCCGCCGTAGAGCATCAGCCGCAGGCGCGAGAAGAAGGTGCGCCGCAGGACCGGGTCCTTCTCCAGCGCCTCGACCAGTAGGGTGTAGCCGAGCGGCACGTTGTTGAAATAGGCGACGCCGATCTCGCGCAGGTTGGCGATCGACTGGTCGAACAGCCCCGGCGCTGGCTTGCCGTCGTCGATATACAGCGTGCCGCCTTCCAGCAGGGTCGTGCGCAGGACGAACGCCCCGGCGGCGTGGTGCCAGGGCAGCCAGTCCAGCATAACGTCGTGCCAGCCGGCGGCCTCGCCGATCATCTGCTGGCACTGGGCGCTGTTGGCGGCCAGGTTGTCGAAGGTGATGGGCACGATCTTGGG
Organism: Caulobacter sp. 73W; assembly: GCF_041021955.1. Taxonomy (GTDB): domain Bacteria; phylum Pseudomonadota; class Alphaproteobacteria; order Caulobacterales; family Caulobacteraceae; genus Caulobacter. Next base: position 3,241,179 of record NZ_CP158375.1, on the reverse strand, counting down.
CAGGCCGGTGGAGCCCGAGGTCAGCATGTAGGCCGCGACATCGTCAGGCTTGCGCGTGATCGCCGGCGGGTTCGGCGCGGCGGCCAGCACGTCGCCCCAGGCGGTGGCGGGCCTGGCCAGGGCGGCCGGGTCGCTGGTGACGACCACGGCGTCGCCGAGATCGAGCGCCTCCAGCGCCTTGCCGACGGGACGGGCGTCCTCGGCGAAAATCAGGGCCGGACGCACCTTGGCGATCACGTGCCTGAGGCGCCCGTAGTCGCCCCCCAGCGCGCCATAGGTCGTGCTGACCGGGCAGACCGGCAGGCCGGCCGTCCATGCGGCGAATGTCATGGCGGCGAACCCGGGCGTATTGCCGGTAAGGATCATCACGGTACGGCCGGCGGGAACATTGGCCTTCAGCCAGGTTGCGGCCGCATCCACCTGGTTCTTCAGCTGCGCATAGGTGGTGAACACCCAGGCGCCGTCGGCGCCGCGACGCGCCAGGGCCGGCTTGTCGCCCATCTGGGCGGCGCGCCGCGCGAAGGCGGCGGGGATGTCGGCCTCATAGGCCTTCAGCGGCACGCGCGAGGCGATGTAGATCGTGCCGTCCGCGCGGCGATCGACGTCGAGGTCGACGGGCAGCAGCTTGGCCTCGCGCATGGGTGCGGCGCGCACGTCATCCAGTTTCAGCGCGGCGCTCATGACGCGCTCGGGCGGGCGATCAGTTGCTCGACCTGGGCCGAGGCGGTCCCGCCGGCCTTCATCCCCTCGACCACGCCGCGATCGAAGTAGTCTCGCCAGCCGATGATCAGGTCGCCGTTGAACTCGACCACGCCGGCATAGGGCGCGGCGACGCGGGCGCCGTCCTTGGCGATGTACTCGTCCACCCCTTCGACAAAGAGGCGGTCGCCGGTCTCGGCGTAGTCGAAGATACGCCACTTCACTTCGGCGATCTGCGAGGCGAAGTTCTCCAGGAACTTGCGAGCCTGCGCCTTGCCCTTCAGCGGCGGAGCGATGGCGGCGGCGTAGTGCCAGACGATGTCGTCGTGCATGTGCGACAGGGCCGCGTCGATATCCTTGGCCCGCCAGGCGGCGATCACGGAGTCGAGGATCTGAAAGCGACGCGACATGGGTCTCTCCGAGGCGAAGGCCTCTTTTGCGATGAACGAAGAAGCGGCCGCGGCCGCGAGAAGGGTGCGGCGGTCCATGGCGTCAGACGCCGATGACCAGGCTCACCGTGGTGGTGGTGGAGCCGCCGATGTTCAGGGTCTGGCAGGTCTTGGCGCCTTCGACCTGATAATCGCCGGCGGTCCCGGTCACCTGTTTGAAGGCGTCCAGCGCCATGCGCACGCCGGTGGCGCCCACCGGGTGGCCCAGGCCGATCAGCCCGCCTGACGGATTGATCGGCAGGCGGCCGCCGATCTCGATGGAGCCGTCCTCCACCGCCTTCCAGCTTTCGCCCGGCGCGGTCAGGCCCAGATGGTCGATGGCCATGTATTCGGTCATGGCGAAGCAGTCGTGGGTCTCGACGACGTCGATCTGGTCCAGGGCGGTCACCCCAGCGCGGGCGCGGGCTTCCTCGATGGCGCGGCGCACCTGCGGAAAGACGTAAGGCTGATCGCGGCTGGCGCGGATCTTGGCCTCGTAGCTGATCGGCGCCGAGCGATGGCCCCAGCCCTTGATGCGTGGCAGGCTGTCCAGGCTGACGCCGCGCGCCTTGGCGTACTCGGCGGCGCGACGGGGGGAGGCGAGGAAGACCACGGCCGCGCCGTCGGTCACCTGCCCGCAGTCTTGCTTGCGGGTGCGCCCCTCGACGACGGGGTTGGCCTCGTCGTCGGCGGTGAAGCTTTCGGGCGTGAAGGCCCATTGGCGGGTCTGGGCGTTGGGATTGCGCTTGCCGTTGGCGAAGTTGATCTCGCTGATGCGCATCAGGTGGCGATAGTCGATGCCGAAGCGGCGATCGTATTCTTCGTTCAGCTCGGAGAAGGCGCGCGGCCAGACATACTGGGCGTCCTGATACTCGTGACCGGCCCAGGCCGCGGCGCCCAGGTGCTGCGCCGCCAATCGTCCAGGGACGTTGCGCATCTGCTCCAGGCCCACGACGCAGGCCAGATCATAGCGTCCAGCCTCAATCTCGGCCGCGGCGGCGAGGATCGCCACGCTGCCCGAGGCGCAGGCCGCTTCATGGCGCGCGGTCGGCAGGCCGTCCCAGGCCGGATGAACCAGACCGAAGAAGCCGCCCAGCAGCCCCTGCCCCGCGAAGAGATCGCCGACGAAATTGCCGACGTGGCCGCAATCGACATCTTCGGCATCAAGGCCGGTCGACTCCAGGCCCTGGCGCACGACGTCGGCGAAGGCGTCGGCCATCTCCATGCCCTGTCGGGTCCAGTTGGCCGAGAAATCGGTCTGCGCGCCACCAAGGATATAGGTCATGAGCGTTCTCCCACGGGGTCTGACGCCCCATGGGTCGCATTATAAAAGTGACTTGGATCGAACTGACAAGTCACGTTTTGGCTGACGTTGCGTCAGCCTGCCCCCTCGCGGGCGCGCAGCCCCCGCTTCGGCGCCTCAGCCTGGTCAAATTCAAGGATGACCACGATTTAACGCACATCGCCCCGCCACAATGGCAGGTTGAGGCGACAAAGGAGCTTCCTCATGCGCATCCCCCTCCTGATCGCCGCCCTCTGCGCGGCTCCGGCCATGGCGTTGGCGGCCGGACCAGCCGATTACGTCGGGACGTGGGTCCAGAAGGACGGCCCGCCCGGCCCTGGCGCCCAGTGGCGCATCAAGGACCGCGCGGGAGTGCTCGAGGTCTGGCTGCCCGAGCATGTGGGCGACAAGAAAAACCGTCGCCTCGTCCTCTCCGCGGCGGGTCCAGACACGTACAAAACGGGGCCAGGCTCGTTCGCTCGGGGACAGGTCACCAGGGTGAAGCCGGGCGTGATCCACATGGAGGTCCGCAAACTCGACGCCGGCGGCGCGATTTACTTCGACAGCGATCTGGTCAAGCGCTGAAGCGGGCGCCGCCAAGCGCCGGGCGACGCCGCGTCAGACCTTGCGAACAAACTCGGCGCGCAGGACCAGGCCCTTGATGGCGGCGTGGCGGCAGTCGATTTCCTGCGCATCGCCGGTCAGACGGATCGACTTGATCACCGTGCCGCGCTTGAGCGTCTGGCCAGCGCCCTTGACCGCCAGATCCTTGATCAGGGTCACGCTGTCGCCGTCGGCGAGCAGGTTGCCGACGCTGTCACGCACCTCCACGCCGCCGCCGGATTCTGACGGCGCGGCCTGAGCCTTGGCCGCCGCTTCCCCCGGGCTCAGCCATTCGCCGGTGGCTTCATCGTAGACGTAATCGCCGCTGTCGCTGCTCATCAAAGACCCCTCTCGAACAAGGCTGGCCTTATAGGACAAGGACGCGCGCGATCACACAGTCGCCTGCCCAGGCGGCGCTCCAAGGTTTGATCTAGCTCAATGGGCCCCGTCTGCGACGCGCCCATTCACGGCCGCCGGCAACCTTCCCGGCTTACAAATGCTCGGCATCCAGCGCCGCCAGCTCATCAAGAGCAGAGGCGCGGGTTTCATCGCGGCGGCGCTTATAGGCGAACAGCTGCTCGGCCTTGATCCTGCGATGGCGACCAACAAGCGAATGCGGGATCTCGCCCCGATCCAGCAGTCCCACGAGGTAAGGCCTTGATACATTGAGAATGTCGGCCGCTTGTTGCGTGGTCAGCATCTGACTGACAGGCACAAGCGTCACGGCGTCTCCGGACCCCACGTGGCGCAATACCTCCATAAGAAGATGCGAGAGCGCTGGCGTCAGAACGACCTCAGAAGTGGTCTTATCCTGCTCCAACACCCTTAGGCGCGCATCGGTCTCGCCCGCGGCCTGAGACGCGAGAATCTTCCGTAGCTGATTGGCGGCGGCGCGCTCGTCGGCGGAGGGCAGCCGCGCGCCAAGTTCCTGAGCGAACGCAGGCAGGGTCATCGGGATGCTCCGGTTGAGTATGTTAGATAGTTCTCATTCGAAATAAACGCAACATTCGAAACATTCGAAACATCCGACCTCGCCACAGGTTGCCTGCCACGGCTCACCTGAGTTTCCGCCGTACCTAGGTCAGGCGAGGACGCAACCAGTCGTCCAGGGCCCATCGTCCGGCCCCATGGCTCGCCAGATAGAGCCCGATCAGGACGAGACACGCCGAGGCGAAGGAGCCCCGCACACCCACGGTGTGATCGACCATCACGATGGCCACGATGAAATTGGCGGCGCACAACAGCCCCGCCCATCGGGTCAGCAGGCCAAGCACGAAGGCGACGCCGCAGGCCAATTGAACCCCTACCGACAGCGGCGCCATCAGGTGGGGCCAGGCGAAGCCGAACTTCTTCAGGAACGCGACGAAGGTCGCCATGTGCTCGGCGCTGGTGATGTTGTCCCACACGCCCCAGATTAGGAACGCGCCAACGACCAGGCGAAGGGCCAGCAGGGCCGCATCGTCCCAGCAATTCAACCCATCCAGAAACAGCCACCGCATGATCACCCCCGGTTATCGGGCGGCCCTCACCGCCCGGAGCCGAAATAGACGTCAGCGAACGCCGATTGGAAAGCTCCTCCGCATCCAGCCCGGTCTTCGGCGCAAGTGACGGTCGGGTCCATCCGCCGCCGGCCCCAGGCCGGCGGCCTGCTCATGCCTGGGCCCGTGCGCGGGCCAGCCCCGCCATGGCGTGGAAGATCAGCACGCTGGTGATCAGCAGCACGGCCGCCAGGGCCAGCATGGGCGCCAGGTCGCTGCCGGTTGCGTCACGCACCAGCGGCACGAGATTCTGGGCGAAGAAGCCGCCCAGATTACCGATCGCGTTGATCGCCGCGATCCCTGCCGCCGCCCTTGGCCCGCTCAGGAAGCTGGGCGGCAGGCTCCAGAAAACAGGCTGGGCGGCGAAGATGGCGGGAGCGGCGATGCACAGCATGGCGAACTTCAGCGCCGGCCCCGGCAGGACGACGCTCAGGACAAGCGCCGCCGCCCCCAGCAGGGTCGGCCCGGCGATATGCCACGCGCTGGCTCCATGCCGTGCGGCGTGGCGCGGCACGAACCACAGCGCGACGCCTACCAGCAGCCATGGGATGATGTTGATCAACCCGTTGACCGTGTTGGAGACGCCGAACGACTTGACGATCGTTGGCAGCCAGTAGCTGAGGCCATACGCCCCGAGCGGCATGCCGATATAGAGGCCGGCCAGCAAAAGGACCCGGGGATCGAAGATCGCCTTCCAGGCGCCGCGATCGTCGTCCGCCTCGTCTGCGCGCTCGCTGGCCAGGGCGCCCGCCAACCAGGCCCGTCGCGGCTCGGGCAACCACCGTGCCTGCGAAGGTCCGTTGGGCAGGCGCATGAGGACGTAGGGAGCCAAAAGCACAGCCGGAAGGCCGGTGACCAGGAACACCCATTGCCAACCCGCAAGCCCCAACAGGCCATCCATATCGAGCAGCAGGCCCCCGATAGCCGCTCCGACCGCGTTCGCCGCGGCGCTGGCGATCATGAAGAGGCCCACCATGCGCGCGCGATGGGCTTGCGGATACCAAAGGGTCAGCACGTAGAGCACGCCGGGGAAGAACCCGGCCTCGGCGGCCCCAAGCAGGAACCGCAGGATGTAGAACATCGTGGCGTTCTGGGTGAAGCCCAACGCAAGCGTGACCAAACCCCAGGTGAACATGATCCGGGCGAACCACACCCGGGCGCCGACCCGGGCGAGGATCAGGTTCGACGGCGCCTCGAACAGGAAGTAGCCGATGAAGAACAACGACGCGCCAAGCCCGTAGGCCGCCTCGCTGAGCCCCAGGGCCTGGACCATGTCGAGCTTGGCGTAGGAGACGTTCTGCCTGTCGATATAGGCGATCAGGTACATCAGGCAGAACAGCGGCATCAGCCGTCGCGTCACCTGCCTGATCGTGGCGCGTTCCATGTCGGCGGACGGATCAGGCATTGGACGGCCTCTCATCTGTTTGCGCATCCGCGACGGGGATCGCGCCTGGGGGTGGTGCGGTCGACTGGCGCTCGACCAGGGCGTGCTCCAGGACATGGTCCGCGAGAGCGTCGGGTGCGGCTTGGGCCGAGCGCAGGACGCGCATCAGTCTTTCGAGAGCCACCGCCGCCATCTGCCGCACCGGTTGGCGGATGGTGGTGAGGGGTGGCCACAGCGTGGTGGCGACCGTCGTGTCATCGAAGCCGACGACGGTAAGGTCGCCCGGCACATCGAGGTGGCGGCGGTGCGCGACTGAAACCGCCGCGGCGGCCATGTCGTCGTTACTGGCGAAGATCGCGGTGGGCGGCTGGTCGATATCGAGCAGTTGCTCGGCGGCCCGCAGGCCCGAAGCATAGGTGAAGGCGCCCTGGGCCAGGATGAGTTCGGCGCCTTCGGAAGCGGCCACCGCCGCGCGCGCGCCTTCCAGGCGCTCGCTGCTCGCGGTCTGTTCCGGGTTGCCGACGATCATGCCGATCCGTCGATGTCCCAGGTCCAGCAGATGCTGCGCGAGTGACTGGCTGGCGCGCCGATCGTCGATGCGCACATTGATCGCATCGGGGGCCGGCCGACCGGCCGCGACCACCGCGACGGGCAGGTGCGCGGCGCGCAGCATGTCCCGCACGGCGGCGGACTCGCCAAGGGGCGGCGCCAGCACCACCCCATGGACGCCGCCGCCCAGCAAGCCTTGCATGTCGTGCAAGGCGGGAGCCTGGCCGCCTTCTCCCCGCACAAGGATGAGCCGCGCCCCGGCCTTGGTCGCTTCTTCGAACACGCCGATCAGGAAGTCGCTCATGAAGGCGGCGCTTGGATTGGAGTAGATCACGCCGATGCGCAGTTCGCCGGCCTTGACGAGATTCCGGGCGGTCAGGTTGGGCGCGAAATTGAGCTCGCGGATCGCCGCCAGCACCGCCTCGCGCGTAACCTCGCTGACCTTGTCGCCGTCGTTGATCACGCGCGACACGGTCATGCGGGAGACGCCAGCCATCTGGGCGACATCGGCCATGGTCGCGCCGCGGGCGCGGTCCGCCTTGATTACTCGCATGCCCTACCGCCCCCCGAAAAGCCAGTCGAACTCGACCCTACAGGATCGTCCAGGCGCGCCGCCAAGAAAGGCGCCCGGGCCACGGGCCGGCGTTCAAGCCGATCGTGACCCGGGCGAGCCGCCCAAGGGGGAGTGGCGGCGAGCGACCGGCGGCTAGAAGCTGTAGCGCAGGCCAAGGTGATAGAACCGCCCCAGCAGGTCGTAGAGCGCCGGGTTGGCGTCCAGACCCGTATTGGTTTGCGGGGAAGGCGTGGGATCACGATCCAGCAGGTTGTCGACCTTACCGTAGACCTGCAGGCCATTGTCGAACTTGTACGAGGCGCTGATGTCGACATAGGTCGCGCCGCTCATCTGGTTGTAGTCGACCGTCGGCCGGCTTGCGGTCGAGACAGGGCAACCGCCGGGCCGGCATTCGACGTATTCGGTCGTTGTGTTGCCGAACCTGCCGTCACTGAACCAGCGCTCCTGCACGCTGAAGGAAAAGTGGTCGGTGTCCCAGGACTGGATGGCCAGGAGCTTCCAGTCCGGCGTGGCGCCGGAGTTTTGGCCAGCCGAGTCGGTGGCCACCGCCCCGGGGATGCCCGGGTTGGTGACGAACTTGCGCGTGTTCGTCGCCAAGGCTCGGACCGTGAAGCGTCCAGGCACGCTGGGCAACTCGAACCGATAGCTGCTTTCGATGTCGAAGCCGTTGGTCTTGATCGAGGACAGGTTGAACGTCTGGGAGTTGACGAAGGCCGTGCCCTGGGCGGGCGCGAAGTTGAACGCGCCGCAAAACTGCTGAAGGCCCGCGAAGCAGAAATTGACGACCTGCTGGGCGCTCAAGCTGGAGATGCCGCCATCCAGGACGAGGTTGTACCAGTCGACCGAGACGCTGAAGCCCGGCAGCCATTTCGGGTTCGACAGCACGACGCCGAGGGTAGCGTTCTTGGCGATTTCCGGCTTGAGGTCCGGGTTGCCGACTACGTTCTGGAGAACGGTGAGCGCGCCGCCGGTGAACGGATTGGTGAAGTTGGGCATCGTGGTCGTGACCGGCGCCGCGTAGAGCTCCGACAGGTTTGGCGCCCGCACGTCACGCGAGGTCACCGCCCGAAGGCGAACGCCGTCGAGGGGCGTGTCCCAGGTGGCGCCGACCTTCCAGGTGTAGACGGTTCCAGAGGTGCTGTAGTCGGTCCAGCGGCCGGCCATGTTGAGGTTGGCCTTGCCCGTCCCCTCGGAGTTGACCAGCGGAACGTCCACTTCGGCGTAGGCTTCCTTCACCGAGTACTTGCCGGCGCCGGAATGGTAATTGCCCGCGAACCAGTTGGCGCCCGATGGGGTCAGGACCGGATCGGCGGGATAGTCGGCATTGTTGGGCGAGTCGGTGTTGCCGTCGCCATAGGGGTCGCCTTGGACGTGATAACGCTCCCGGCGATACTCGGCGCCGAAGGCCAGGGAAATGGGCCCCGCCGGAAGGGAGAACGTATCGCCGCTGAAGTTGATGCTGGCGACGTCCTGCTTCTGGACCGAGTGCTGGTATGGACCGTTCTTGGGCGTGATGTAGGCCAAGGCGGCCTCGCTGGGCGGCCGGCCGCCGAAGATATTGATCGGCACGCAGCCGCTCGCGCGGGCGATCGGGTCGGCGCACACGATCTGACCGCCCACCGTCGTGGCCTGGATAGCGGCGCGATAGCGCGGCATCAGCAGGATGTCGCGAACATGGATGTTCGTCGTGTTCCGGCCGTGGGTGAAGTAGGCGTCGTAGTGCCAGTCCTTGCCCATGGCGTCGAACTTGCCGTTGGCCCCGACCACGAAACGGTACTGGGTCCGCGTCGGATGGACCGAGATGTTGCGCGGCAGCAGGGCGTTGCTGAGGCCGTAACCGAAGGTCGTGATGCCGGCGGTGGCGCACGCGGCCACGACCGAGGCCGGCAGATACGGGTTCGCGCACGACATCGTCAGGTTGGTGGTGGCCGCGCCTGGGTTGGGCTGGTTGCTGCTCTCCACGCGGGCGCCGTTGAAAGTGGCGTAGATCTCGTTGTTGGCGTCCAGGTCGAAGCCCACGCGGGTATAGGCGTTCATGCGCTCGAGGCGCGACTGCAGCGAGGTGCCGATGCCGACGTTGCCCGACAGATCGCCGCCGACGCAGAAGCCGCCGTTGGTGTAGCAACCGCTGACCGCGCCGTTGGCCGCCCTGGACGGCACGCCGCCGCCGCCATACTGGAACTGAAACGGATTGCCGGCCTGGTCGAAGGCGGTGCCCTGCAGGGGGCCTGAGCTGATAAGGCCGTACTTGGCGTACTGGTAGGCCTGGGCGTGCTCGCGATAGAGGTACTGGGGCGAGCCGTCGTTGGTGACGCCCCGATTGACCAAGGTGGCGGTCGTGTACCAGTCGCGGCTGCCGGGCGCGTCCTCGCCGAAACCGCCCGCCGGAACGCCCTCTTCCCAATCGTACTCGCCGCTGATCTGCACGTGCAGGCGGTCGTCCATGAAGCTCTTGCCCGCCGCGACCTGCGCAAGCCACTGGTGGTTGTCGCCATAGGTCGTGACGCCGGCCATGACGTTCGTCTTCAGGCCCACGAAGCGCTTGTTGGTGATGAAGTTGACCACCCCGCCGACCGCGTCGGAGCCGTAGGAGGCCGAAGCGCCCCCGGTCACCACGTCGACCCGCTCCACCAGGAGCTGGGGGAAGAGGCTGATGTCCGGCACGCCGGTGACGTTGGCGGGCACGACGCGCTGGCCATCCAGCAGGGTCAAGGTTCGGATGGTTCCCAGGCCACGCAGCGAGAAGGAGCTCAGGCCCTGTTGGCCGCTCGAGGTGCTGAACGTTCCCGTCGTCGCGCCGCTCGATCCCTGCAGGGACGGCAGTTGGGTGATCGCGGTGAAGATATTGGGCTGGGCGGCCCGCTCAAGATCGGCCTGGCCCAGGACCTGGGTCGGCGTCGGCGCGGTGTATCCGCTCGAGCGGATACGCGTCCCGGTGACGACGATCTCCGACAGGGCGGCGGCGTTGTCCGCCGGTGGCGAAGACTGAGCCTGAGCGCTGGCCGGACCGGCCGCCGCGATGGTCACCAACGCGCTCGACGCAAGCAAGGCGCCTATGAGGGTCACTCCCCCTCGCGCTCCACCCAAAGCACTCATCCTGCCGCCCTCCAAGTTTCTTGATTGGACCATCGTCGATGGTCTGACTGGAATTTGTCAGACAGCGGGGGCGGAAACTATACGACCATGGTCGTAATCCTGGTCGTATCGATCCTCTATTTGCGACTACTTGCGCGGGCCGCGTAGAGGCCATGATGGGTAAGAATGTACAAGGTCTGCTTGTCTGGACCGCCAAAGACGAGCTGCAGGGGCCGCTCCGGAACGTCCAGACGGCCCAGTTCGCGACCGTCCGGGGCGTAGACGAACACCTGCCCGTTGGCGACATAGACCCGCCCCTCGCCATCGGTCGCGACGCTTTCGCCGCCGCGGTCGGCGAAGGGCTTCAGGTCGGTGATCGTCCCGCCCGCCCCTACAAGGCCGCTGTAGGTCCTGTTCTCGGAGTTGTTGGCGATGAAGATCCTCTGGCCCGCCTTGGCGGTCGTGAAGCCGTAGCTGTCGAGCAAGTCCGAAAAGCGAAGGCCGCGATGGTCGGCGGGCCCTTGCTGGAAGACCCGGTAGGCCGGAAGCACCAGGCTGCCGTCGGGTGAAACGTACTCCTGGGTCTTTGGCGCGGCCATGTCCCGGGCGAACATCTCGGCAAGGGTGGTGAACTGGTAGGTGTCCGGATCGAGCTGGTCCTTGAACTCGCCGTTGTTCCACCAGTTGACCGGCAGCACGCTTGCCGCGCCGGGACGTTGGCCGGCCGGCGTCGGCGCGATGACGGTCACTTCGGTATCGGGGCTTCCAGGCTTGAAGCTATAGACCGACCCGTTGCGTCCCTCGGACGACAGGACCAGCAGGTCTCCGGCGGCGTCCACGGCCAGGCTGATCGGATCGAGGGTGTTGTCGCGCACGATCGACAGCTTGCGATCATGCGACCAGCTGTAAATGCGCTGGTGTCGGCGATCGGTGAAGTAGAGCGTCCCCGCGGCGTCGGCGGCCGCGCCGCCGAGGGAATAGAACCCGTCGGCGAGCTTTTCCACCGTGGCGCCGACCGGGAAGACCGATGGAGCCGCGGGCGTGGGCGCCGCCCCGACGTCGAGGACGGCGAACTGGCGCTCGCGCACCTCAAGTCCGCTTGTCACGTCCTTGATGGCGTTCTCGTAGGGATACTTGGTCAGGCGCAGGAAGGTCGCGCAGCCGCCTTCGTCGCAGGTTGAAAACCCGCTCTCGCCATTGACGGCGACGTTGCGAAACCGGATGTCGTGGGAATTGTAGAGCCTGACCGCGGCCGGCGCCGCGCGGCGCGTCCGCGTGACGCGGTAGCCATGGTAGTTGGCCACCAGGATATTGCTGCTGTCGCGGATTTCCAGCGAGACGGTCTCCTCGCCCTCGCCCGCCTCTTCCTCGGTCTGCGGCGCCAGGAGCTCCCAGTTGGCGACGCGGTTGAGGCTGATCTCCGACCGTACATGATGCTCGACCGACGCCTGGTAGATGTACCCGGGCGTGCGGGTGTCCGACACGTAGATCCCCGAATAGGCGTAGGTGTTGGGGCTCCAGATGTTGGCGAAAGTCCCGCCCCCGCCGTTCGTCACCCACAGGCTGGGATACTGACCGCCCCAGCGCTTGGCCGGATCGGGGTCGGCCGTCGCGTTGGCGTTGTAGGGATTGAAGCGCGTGCCATCGGCGAGGTTGGTTCCGTGGCCTCCCTGGAACTTGACGTCGTTGACCATCGAGGTCGCCCCCGCCGTCCACAGCAGCGCCGTCGCGCGCGGGTTTTGACCGTCGGTGTACAGACCAAGGCCCGAGACGATGTTGTCGCCGCCGGTCGCCGACTCCACCAGCGCCTTGGGCGCGCCGACGCCCTGGAAGGCGGGCGTCCGGTGAGGCAGGACGATCTGGGTGAGGCTGGGGTGCAAGCCGATCAGGACCGTGTCCGGCTTCAGCTTGAGCGTGTCGGTGACGCGGTAGAAGCCGGATGGGAAGTAGACCACGCGGTGGCTGTCGATCGCGCGCTGGATCGCGGCTGTGTCGTCGGTCGCGTTGTCGCCCATCGCGCCCAAGGCGCGCACGTTGGTCCATTCGGAGGTCGGCGGCAGGGCCCTGATCGCCGGCGCGCGCGGCGCCGGCGGGGCCGACAACGGCTCTGCCCGGAAAGTCGTGCGTTGCTCGCCCATCTGGCCCAGGCCAGGCACCGTGAGCCCATGGTTGAAGGTCGCGACGCGATAGGATCGCTCCTTGCGAACAACCGTCTTGCCGCTGTCGCGCAAGCGCGCGAACACCGGCGTGTTCGTGGCGATCGCGTTCTCGAACCCCACCTGGGTATAGACGTTGCGCTCGTTGGAGACGACCACGGCGGCCTTCGAGATGTTCTCGAACCGCACGTCCTTGCCCCATAGCCAGTCGCCGTAGCCGCGGTCGATCTCGATCCCCACCGGGGCGTCGCGCATCGTCACATTGACCAGGGTCAGTCCCGCCTCATGCTCGCGGATCGCCGCGTCGCGCTGCCCCTGGAACGTGGAGTCCAGGAGCACGAAGCCCCACGCCGCAGATGGCTTCTCGGCAAGGATGCCGTAGCGCCCGCCCTTGAAATGCAGATCCTCGGCCTCGTTGGCCACGTGGTAGAGGCCGGCCAGCCCCGAGCCGATATCGAACGTCATGTGGCTGACGAAGGTGTGCTGGGCCGAATGGAAACGGATCGCCGTCGCCGCGGGATTGCCGCGGCCGATCTTGAAATCGATGTTGCTCATCGCCGTATAGAAAGTGCCGGAATTGGCGTCGGCGATGTCTTTGTTGAACGGCACGCTTCCCGGGGGCGGGAAGGGAACGCGAGAGGTCGGATCGGGCTTGGCGCCGGTGAAGATCACCATGTTGGCCACGCCCTTCTGGAACCCGGGCGTGGCGTCGCCCAGCACGATCCGCGGCCGAGCCGCTCCCACGCCGAACATCCGCACGCCGGGCCACATGAACAGCGTGCGGCTGATCCGGTAATGACCGGAGGGCAGGAAGACGAGCCCGCCGCCGGGCTTGGCCGCGGCGGCGTCGATCGCCGATTGAAGCGCCGCGCTGTCATCGGCGCGTCCATCGCCGACACCCTTGGCGACGATGGCGGCGGAATCCTTTGGCGCGGTCGCCAGGACGGAGGCCGAAGCCAAGGCCTGCTCCCCCCGCCAGCGGCCAGGAAGATGGATGCTGCGAGGAAAGGGACGAGCCAAAGCCTCATGGCGAACTCCTTGGTGGGCGCGGACCAGCCGCTTGGGATCGTCGACAGCCGCACGCCGCCCATCAAGGCGTCACGGCGTAGAGCGAATGATGGGTCAGCACGAAGAGGGTCTTGTCGCCTTCGCCGCCGAAGATCAGTTGCAGCGGCCGCTCCGGCACGTCGATGCGTGCGGCCAGGCGGCCGTCCGGCCCGTACTGGAAGATCTGGCCGTTGGCGACGAACACCCGCCCCCGACGGTCGACCGCGACACTCTCGCCGCCCCTGTTGGCGAAAACCTTCAGGTCGGTGAGCGTCCCGCCGGCGCCAACCGTGGCGCTGTAGGTCTTGTTCTCCGATCCGTTGGTGACGAACACCCGCTCGCCCAGCGCCGCGCCGATCAGGCCGTGGGCCTGCAGGCTGTCGGCCCAGCGCCAGCCCACGTGGTCGGGAGCACCCTGCTGCCAGACCCTGAACGCCGGCAAGGCGAGACTGCCATCGGGAGAGACGTACTCCTGCGCCTTGGGCGTCGCGACATCCCGGGCGAACATCTGCGCGAGTGTCGTGAACCGGTCTGTCGCCGGGTCGTACTGGTCACGAAACTCGCCGTTGTTCCACCAGTTGACCGGCAGCAGGGTCCTGCTCCCCGTACGGGCCGCCGACGGCGTCGGCTCGATCACGGTCAACCGATCCTTGGGGCCAGCCGGATCGATGGAATAGACCGAGGCCCGCGCGCCGTAGGAGGACAGCACCAGCAGCTTGCCCGAACGGTCGACCGCCAGGTTCACGGGGTCGAGGGATTCATCGCGCACGATCTCCAGGCCGCGCCCCTTGGTCCACCGCCAGATCCGCTGGAAGCGCTTCTCGACGAAGTACAGCGTCCCATCCGGAGCCGTGGCGGCGCCGGAGATGGAGAAGAACCCTCCCTCCAGCTTCTCGACGCGGGGGCTCTTGGCGGCGACCGCTGGCGGCGCCGCGCCGGGGACGTCGAGGACAGCGAACTCGCGCTCGCGCACCTCAAGCTTGCGGGTCTTGTCCTGGATGGCGTTCTCGAAGGGGAACTTGCTGGCGCGCAGATAGGTGCCGCAACCGATCGAATCGCAAAGGGCGATGCCGCTTTCGGCGTTGATATGCACGTTGCGGAACCGGATGTCGGACGAGTTGAACAGCTTCACCGCCGTCTCGGCCGGATGGTACGAACGCGTGACCCGATAGCCATGATAGTTGGCGAACAGGATGTTGCGCGAGTTGCGCACCTCCAGCGACACCGCATCGGGGCCGTCGCCGACCTCCTGTTCGGTCTGGGGCGCGAGGAACTCCCAGTTTTGGACGTTGTCCAACACGAACTCGTTGCGCGCATGGTGCTCGACCGAAACCTGGTAGACGAAGCCCGGGGTGCTTGTGTCGGAGATGTAGAAGCCGGCCGAGGCGAAGGTGTTGGGGCTCCATACGTTGGCGAAGGCGCCGCCACCGCCGTCGGTCACCCAGATGCTGGGGTACTGCGCATCCCAGCGTCCGTCGGCCACCGGATCGCCGCTACGCGCCTGGGCCGAGCCCAGGGGTTTTCCGTCGGCCGTGGGCGTTCCGCCGCCGCCCATGATCTTGACGTCGGTGACCAGAGACCTGGCTCCCGAACGCCAGAGCAGCGCCGAGGCCCGTGGATTTGTCCGACCTGTGAAGAGCCCGATCCCCGACACGATATTGTCGCCCCCTCGCGGGGTCTCAAGGATCGGCGCCACCGGCCCCACCCCGGCATGGCGAGGATTGTCGTCTGGAATGACGAGCTGGGTCAGCGCGGGATGGAGGCCGATCAGGACGCTGTCCGGCCGCAGCTTCAGCGTGTCGGTGACCTTGTAGAAGCCGATCGGCAGATAGAGCACGCGGTGGGTGTCGATCGCCTTTTGCAGGGCCTGCGTGTCATCCGCCTCCCAGTCGCCCACGACGCCCAGGGTCTTGACGTTGACCCACTCGGCCATGGGCGGCAGGGACCGCAGCGCAGGCGGCGTGGGCGTCCGCGGCCCGGCCAGCGGCGCGATGTCCGATAGCGTTTTGATCTCACCCACATGGCCGAGCCCCGGCACGGTGAGGCCACGGGTGAACGACTTGACGCGATAGGCCTCCCCCCTGCCCGCGATCGCCTTGTCGCTGTCGCGCAAGCGCGCGAACACGGGGGTGTTGGTCGCAACCGCGTTGTCGAACCCGACCTGGGTGAAGACGCTTTCCTCGGCGGAGATGACGACGCCGGCCCTGGAGACATTCTCGAACCGGACGTTCTTGCCCCACAGGCTGTCGCTATAGCCCTCGTCGATCTCGATCCCGACCGGGGTGTTCGCGATCGCCACGTTGACGAGGGTCAGGTCAACCTCGTGCTCACGGATCGCCGCGTCCCGCTGGCCGTCGAAGGTGGAATCCACGAGCGTGAATTGCCACGCTGGCGAGGTTTTCTCGGTGACGATGCCGTAACGGCCGCCCCGGAAGTGGACATCCTCCATGATGTTGCCGGCCTGATAGACACCGGCGAAGCCCGAGCCCGTGCGAAACTCCATGTGGCGCAGGAACGCGTGCTGGGCCATGCGGAAGCGCACGCCCGCGGCGGCCGGATTGCCCGCGCCGATCTCGATGTCGATGTTCGCCATCGACGAATAGAAGGTCCCGGAGTTGGCGTCTCGAACCTTGACCCCGGTCGGCCGCGCCGTGGGCACAGGCACGGGAATGTCGCCGACGGCGTACTGGTCGCCGCCGGTGAACACGATCATCGTGGCGACCCCTTCTTGGAACCCAGGGGTGTTGTCCCCCAGCACGAAGACCGGTCGCGTCTGGCCGACGCCCAGCATCCGCACGCCAGGAGGGACCAGGATGCTGCGGGTGAGGCGATAACGACCCGAGGGCAGGAAGACCAGGCCATGGCCCGTCTTGTCGCGCGCCGCATCGATGGCTTGCTGGACCGCCTCGGTGTCGTCGGCGCGGCCGTCTCCCACGGCCTTGACGACGATCGCGCGCGGATCGTCCGGAGCCGCTGGCAGGACCGACGGGCCGGCCATGGCGAGCGTGGGCGTGGCGAGCGCCAGGACCAAGGACAACAGGACCGCTTTCATGCCGCTCCCCAACCGGTTCGCGTCTAGTGATAAGGCGACGGGCCGGCTCGACCATCCTCGACCATGGTCGTAGTTACGCTGGGGCGGGGCGCCGCTAGAACCCAAGGCCACCCTTGGCGCCGGTCGTGCGGCGCGTCGTAGACAATCGGGGACGTCGCTTGCCGCCGCCACCTCACGCAGGCTCCGCCGCGCTCGTCGTCATCGCCATGGGCGTGAGCGGCAGCGGAAAGTCGACGCTAGGCGGGCTGCTGGCCCGCCAGCTCGACTGCCCCTTCCTGGAAGGCGACGATTTCCACGCCGCCGACGCGGTCGCCAAGATGCGCGCCGGCCAGCCGCTCGACGACGAGGACCGCTGGCCTTGGCTTGATCGATTGGGCGAGGCTGTGGCCCAAGCCCTCGCGTCGCGAGGCGCCGTGGTGGCGGCCTGCTCGGCCCTGAGGCGCAGCTACCGCGAGCGGCTGCGCGCCGCCGTCGCCCCCACGCCCATAAGGTTCGTTCTGCTGGACGCCGGCCACGACGAACTTGTTCGCCGCCTTGCCGGGCGCTTAGGCCATTACATGCCCGCAAGCCTGCTCGACAGTCAGTTGTCCACGCTCGAGCGTCCCCATGAGGACGAAGGGGTGTTCACGCTCGACGCCGCTGTCCCGCCGGAGCGGCTATGCGAGATGACCCGCGCCTGGCTCGAGCGGGCCGCCTGGCCCGCCTAGGGCATCAGACGCTTTCGCCCGCGCGACAGATGCCAACGCATGGCAAGGGCCGCGCTGTCGCCATCCTGGGCGCGGATCGCCTCCACGATCATCTCGTGCTCGCGCATCATCTCGGAGATCGCCTCCGGCGGGCGCGATCGCGAGATGTCGACCCCGGCGCGCATGATCCTGTCGACGTCGGCCTCGAGCGCCTCGAACGCGACCAGGAACGCCGGGTTGGCGGTGGCCAGCACGATGCGCCGATGCAACTCCATGTCCTCGGAATGGGCCGGCGCGCTCGATAGCAGGGCCTCGCGCAGCTTCTGGAGCGCGCTTTCGATGTCGGCCATCTCCTCGGTCGAGCGCCGGACCGCGGCCAGGCGCGCCGCCTCCGCCTCGAGCACGAAGCGAACCTCGTAGCTGCCCATGGTCGACGGCAATTCCGATAGCGGCATGTAGGCGCCAAGCCTGTCGGACGGCCGGTTCTTGACGAACGAGCCGGCGCCGCGCCGCGCCTCGGTGATCCCGTCGGCGGCCAGCCTGACCAGGGCTTCGCGCACGACGGTGCGCGACATCCCGAACACCTCGGCCAGCCGCGCCTCAGACGGCAGGCGATCGCCCACCCGCAGGCCATCGGCGTTGATCATCTCGACGATGCCCGTATAGGCCCGGTCGGCCAAACGGCCTTCGCTCATCCATCGCCTCCCACTGTCGTCGCCCCCAAGCATCCGACGGTTCGCACCGCATGGCAAAGCCCGATAAGCCGCGCCACACCACGAACCTGTATGACAGCTTTCAGGCCGATATGCGTATTGGGGCCATGTTCACGCTAACATCGCCGAAATCGGTTGAATTAGTCCGACAGATAACGGTAACATCCGAACCGCGACCTGAATTGCCGACCAAGATCGGCCCTACAAAATCAGGCGCCGCGCGGGCCGCAGCCCGCCGCGCAGGGACGAAGCAAGAGGGTTCAGGGATGACGACAACGGAAATCCGTGTTGCCGATCGCAATCTGTCGGCGGCGCTTGGCGGCCTTACGCCAACCCAGATGAAGGTGCTGGAAGGCGTCAATCTTGGATTGCTCAACAAGCAGATCGCCTTCGACCTGGGCATCGCCGAGGCCACGGTGAAGGCGCACATGACCGCGCTGATGCGAAAGCTCAACGTGCACAACCGAACTCAGGCCGCGCTGGCGGCCCAGGCCCTGGTCGACACATCTCGCTCGGCGGCTCGATAGGGCGCCGCCAGCGGCCCTCCCCCGCTGACAGCGCCGCCATACGCCCATTCATCGACAAGCGCGATCGGGCGAACCAAGCAGGCTTGTGAGCCCGGTCGCCTAAGGAAGCCGCCATGATCCACACCGCCGCCCGCGGATCGGACCGTCGCGATGTTCTGCGCGCCGCCGCCGCGCTTTGGCTGGCGGGCGCGGCGCCGGCGACCTCGAGGGCCGCCGCCCACCCCGCCCAGCGCGCAAAGGCGCTCGAACTCGATCCTCGCAGGATCGAACTCTTCGCTCCAGCAGATGGTGTCCAACGGCCGCGCCGCGGGCGTGTCGGCCCTGATCTGGCAACACGGCCGCGAGCGCTACTTCCACGCAGCCGGCTTCGCCGACCGCGAGGCTCGCCGCCCCATGGATCGACGCACGCTCTTCCAGATCTATTCCATGACCAAGCCAGTCACCGGCGTGGCCCTGATGCAGCTTTGGGAGCAGGGGCGGTTCAGGCTGGACGATCCCCTCTCGCGCCACCTGCGGCGGTTCGCGCGGATGCAGGTGGATCGCGGCGCCGGCGCCTTGAGCGCCGCGGCCCGGCCGATCCTGGTGCGCGACCTGTTGCGCCACACCGCCGGCCTCTCCTATGGGACGGGCGAGACCGCCGCGGACCACGCCTATAGACGTGCGGATCCCCTCAATCCCGCCAACGATCTGGCCGAGGCGGGCCGCCGCCTGGCGGAAATTCCCCTAATCGCCGAACCGGGCGCGATCTGGAGTTATAGCGCCGCGGTCGACGTTCAGGCCCTGCTGGTCGAGACCCTCGCGGGCGCCCCGTTCGAGCTTCATGTGCGCCGAAACGTACTTGAGCCCCTGAAGATGGTGGAAACCGGCTGGACCCAGCCGGCCAGCCACCTGGATCGCCTCGCGGCGGTCTATGCGGGCGGCCAGGCCGGCGACCTCGTGCGCCAGCCCGACGCGCAGACGCGCGCCAACAACTTCTCCCCTTCTCGCCGCCTGACCATGGGCGGGGCCGGCCTGGTCTCCTCGATCGACGACTACATGCGCTTTTGCCGGATGCTCCTTGCGGGCGGCCAACTGGACGGCGCCCGCGTCTTGAAGGCCTCGACCATCCGCCTGATGGCCAGCGATCAGCTCGACCCGGCGATCGCTTGGCGCCACTTCCTGCCCAGCAAGGGATCGGTGGGCTTTGGCTTCGACTTCGCCGTTCGAACCGCGCCGCCGGCCACGGAGGAAGAAAATCGCGGCGAGGTGGGCGAGTTCTTCTGGGACGGCTATGCCTCGACCCTGTTCTGGGTGGATCCCGTCAATGACCTGGCGGCGGTGTTCATGGTTCAGCGCATCCCCTTCGACGGCGCCCTGCACCATGATTTCCGCCAGGCCGTCTATGGACCTGGTTATCCCGGCTAGCACTGCGCGCACGATAGGACGGCTCGCCCGGCGAACCGGGCTCGCTTGCGTTCTCGTTTCGTTCCATACTCGGCGGATGCAGAGATCCTTCGACTTTGGGGCCTCCCCGCTCCCCGACATCCGCCGCTCGCTTGTGGCGATCTACGGCCCGCAGATCAGCGTCGCCCGGATGGATCCGGTCTCGCAGCTGGTGAAGTCGGCGATTAGCGGGCGCGCCTATGACGAGGTCTCCTGGAACGCCTTCTTTCGGCTGCGCACCCAGTATGGCGGCGACTGGGAGGCCTTGAGCCTCGCCCCTGGCGCCGAGCTGGAGAGCATCCTGTCGCCGACCACCTTTCCGGAAGCCAAGGCCCGTCGGTTGCCGGTGCTCCTGCGCATGCTCAAACATCGCCGCGGAGCGCTGGAGCTCGACTTCCTCGCAAGGGAGTCTGTGGAGGGCGCCATGGCCTGGTTGAAGGCTCTGCCTGCCGTGGGCCCCAGGACGGCCGCCTGCGTGCTGAACTTCAGCCAACTCAACATGCGGGCCCTGGTGGTCGACACCCACGTCCATCGCGTCGCCCGTCGCGTGGGGCTGGCGCCGTGCCGCGGCGAGACCCAGGCCGCCTACAACGCCCTGATGAACCAGATGCCCGAGGCCTGGGACGCCGAGGACCTGTTCGAGCTGCATTGCCTGATCAAGCGTCTGGGCCAGACCTTCTGCACCCAAGCGCGGCCGCGCTGCGGCGCCTGTCCCTTGAAGGAGACCTGCC
Source organism: Caulobacter sp. 73W (assembly GCF_041021955.1). Classification (GTDB taxonomy): domain Bacteria; phylum Pseudomonadota; class Alphaproteobacteria; order Caulobacterales; family Caulobacteraceae; genus Caulobacter. The sequence continues at coordinate 3,220,713 of NZ_CP158375.1, read as the reverse complement.
CCAGGATCGAGGCCGCCGGCGGCGATGTGCTGACCTTCGCTCCCCGTCGATGAGCAAAGGGCCGATGGCGAAGGAAGAGCCCAGAACGACAAAACCCCCGACGCGAACGTCGGGGGTTTTGCCGATTAGGACCGTAGAGGAAGGAATTGGATCTGAGGAGTGCATCTTCTCGGCGGACCTGGCGGCGACCTACTCTCCCGCGCCTTAAGACGAAGTACCATTGGCCCTGGGGGACTTAACGACCGAGTTCGGAATGGGATCGGGTGGGGAACCCCCGGCATAGCCACCAGGTCAGCGGAGAAGATGCGAAGACATCATTATCTGTAATACAGAAGTGCACAGTCATGAGTTTGACTGAAGAACGATCAAGCCGATCGAGCTATTAGTACCGGTAAGCTACACGTGTCACCACGCTTCCACACCCGGCCTATCAACGTAGTGGTCTACTACGGCTCTCGGCGAAGCCTTGTTTTGAGGTTAGTTTCCCGCTTAGATGCTTTCAGCGGTTATCTATTCCACACTTAGCTACCCTGCTGCGCGGCTGGCGCCACGACAGGTCCACCAGAGGTGTGTCCATCCCGGTCCTCTCGTACTAGGGACAGATCCTCTCAAGCTTCGTACACCCACGGCAGATAGGGACCAAACTGTCTCACGACGTTCTGAACCCAGCTCACGTACCACTTTAATCGGCGAACAGCCGAACCCTTGGGACCTGCTCCAGCCCCAGGATGTGATGAGCCGACATCGAGGTGCCAAACTTTGCCGTCGATATGGACTCTTGGGCAAAATCAGCCTGTTATCCCTAGAGTACCTTTTATCCGTTGAGCGATGGCCCTTCCACGCAGGACCACCGGATCACTATGGCCGACTTTCGTCTCTGCTCGACTTGTCAGTCTCGCAGTCAGGCGGGCTTATGCCATTGCACTCGACGACCGATTTCCGACCGGTCTGAGCCCACCATCGCGCGCCTCCGTTACACTTTGGGAGGCGACCGCCCCAGTCAAACTGCCCGCCACGCCATGTCCCGGATCCGGATAACGGACCGCGGTTAGACGTCAGCAACAATAAGGGTGGTATTTCAAGGATGGCTCCACCGGAACTGGCGCCCCGGTTTCATAGCCTCCCACCTATCCTACACATGTTGCTGCTAACGCCAAGGCGAAGCTGCAGTAAAGGTTCATAGGGTCTTTCCGTCTGACCGCGGGAACCCCGCATCTTCACGGGGAATTCAATTTCGCTGAGCCTATGCTGGAGACAGTGGGGAAGTCGTTACGCCATTCGTGCAGGTCGGAACTTACCCGACAAGGAATTTCGCTACCTTAGGACCGTTATAGTTACGGCCGCCGTTTACCGGGGCTTCAATTCGCAGCTTGCACCACTCCTTTTAACCTTCCGGCACCGGGCAGGCGTCAGACCCTATACGTCGCCTTGCGGCTTCGCAGAGCCCTGTGTTTTTGATAAACAGTCGCTACCCCCTGGCTTGTGCCACTCTCTGCTGGTTGCCCAATAGAGAGTCACGCTTATCCCGAAGTTACGCGTGCAATTTGCCGAGTTCCTTCAGCATAGTTCTCTCAAGCGCCTTGGTATACTCTACCTGACCACCTGTGTCGGTTTCGGGTACGGTCTCTGTTGGAGTTATTTCCAGGGACAACTTCCCTGCCTGGAGCAATCCAATAAGCCCAGACAAGTTACGTCATCCGTCACTTCCAACTGGCCCAGGAATATTCACCTGGTTCCCATCGACTACGCGTTTCCGCCTCGCCTTAGGGGCCGGCTAACCCTGCGCAGATTAGCTTTACGCAGGAACCCTTGGTCTTTCGGCGAGAGGGTCTCTCACCCTCTTTATCGCTACTCATGTCAGCATTCTCACTTCCGATACCTCCAGGAAGGCTCACGCCTTCCCTTCACAGGCTTACGGAACGCTCCGCTACCGCTTGCAGTAAACTGCAAACCCATACCTTCGGCGCACGGCTTGAGCCCCGTTACATTTTCCGCGCAGGATCGCTTGACCAGTGAGCTGTTACGCTTTCTTTAAATGATGGCTGCTTCTAAGCCAACATCCTGGTTGTCAAAGCAATCCCACATCGTTTCCCACTTAGCCGTGACTTGGGGGCCTTAGATGATGGTTAGGGTTGTTTCCCTTTTCACGACGGACGTTAGCACCCGCCGTGTGTCTCCCAGATAGTTCTCTCGGGTATTCGGAGTTTGGTTAGAATTGGTACAGCTCGCGCCGCCCGCATCCATCCAGTGCTCTACCCCCCGAGGAATTCGTCTGAGGCACTACCTAAATAGTTTTCGCGGAGAACCAGCTATGTCCAGGTTTGATTGGCCTTTCACCCCTATCCACAAGTCATCCCAGAATTTTTCAACATTCACGGGTTCGGTCCTCCAGTAAGTGTTACCTTACCTTCAACCTGCTCATGGATAGATCACCTGGTTTCGGGTCGTCATGCGACGTACTTATTCGCCCTATTCAGACTCGCTTTCGCTGCGCCTACACCTAACGGCTTAAGCTTGCACGGCACATGAAGTCGCTGACCCATTATACAAAAGGTACGCCGTCACCACGCGCGGTGGCTCCGACTGCTTGTAGGCTTCCGATTTCAGGATCTGTTTCACTCCCCTTGTCGGGGTGCTTTTCACCTTTCCCTCACGGTACTTGTTCACTATCGGTCATTGAGGAGTACTTAGGCTTGGAGGGTGGTCCCCCCATGTTCAGACAGGATTTCACGTGTCCCGCCCTACTCGAGTCTGTCGCTATTTGACGCCTACGGGGCTATCACCCACTATGGCGGACCTTTCCAAGTCCTTCGGCTTTATTTCACGACAGCACTGGCCTGGTCCCGGTTCGCTCGCCACTACTACGGGAGTCTCGGTTGATGTCCTTTCCTCCGGGTACTGAGATGTTTCAGTTCCCCGGGTTTGCTTAATGACCCTATGTATTCAGATCATTATACCTTTGAACAATCCACCAAACCCATGCCCGGCCGAAGCCGAGAATGAATTGGAAGACTGTAAAGGTGGGTTTCCCCATTCGGAAATATGCGGATCAAAGGGTGCTCGCGCCTCCCCGCATCTTATCGCAGCGTGCCACGTCCTTCATCGCCTCTCAATGCCAAGGCATCCGTCAGAAGCCCTTATGCGCTTGATCGTTCTCAGCAAAACTCATGAGTGGGTTGAATGCGGATCAGCCTCTAGGGGAGACCGAACCGCGCCACACATGCGCTTTGTATTTGTCAGACAATGATGTCTTCTCAGATCCATCCTTGAACCGCGGGGTACGCGGCGGAGGAATCCTTCCTTTACGATGTCACTTCGCAGCGCCGGCCAGGCCGGACTGCAAACTTGTATCTTTCCGATCGCCCACGCCCTTCCGGATGAAGGGCAGTGGTGGAGCCAGACGGATTCGAACCGACGACATCCTGCTTGCAAAGCAGGCGCTCTACCAACTGAGCTATGGCCCCATTACTGGAAGCGCCTCAGGAGAGCTCGTCGATCCGTCCGTTCAGGGGTTGGTAGGCCTGGGCAGACTCGAACTGCCGACCTTACGCTTATCAGGCGTACGCTCTAACCACCTGAGCTACAGGCCTATACGGCCCCCGCTCAAGATGGACGAACCATCCCTGGGCGCGCGATCGCACCGATGACCTCGCGGCCTCGGTGAGTGGAAAGAGAAACGAAGACGGCAGCGACCCGCCACCTGTATGATTTAGACGTTCCAATAGGCCGTGAGACCTGGAGGAACATCCTTAGAAAGGAGGTGATCCAGCCGCAGGTTCCCCTACGGCTACCTTGTTACGACTTCACCCCAGTCGCTGACCCTACCGTGGTCGCCTGCCTCCTTGCGGTTAGCACAGCGCCTTCGGGTAGAACCAACTCCCATGGTGTGACGGGCGGTGTGTACAAGGCCCGGGAACGTATTCACCGCGGCATGCTGATCCGCGATTACTAGCGATTCCAACTTCATGCACTCGAGTTGCAGAGTGCAATCCGAACTGAGACGACTTTTAGGGATTGGCTCACCATCGCTGGGTTGCAGCCCTCTGTAGTCGCCATTGTAGCACGTGTGTAGCCCACCCTGTAAGGGCCATGAGGACTTGACGTCATCCCCGCCTTCCTCCGGATTAACTCCGGCAGTACTGTTAGAGTGCCCAACTAAATGATGGCAACTAACAGCGAGGGTTGCGCTCGTTGCGGGACTTAACCCAACATCTCACGACACGAGCTGACGACAGCCATGCAGCACCTGTGTCCTAGTCCCCGAAGGGAAAGCTGCATCTCTGCAGCGGTCCAGGCATGTCAAAAGGTGGTAAGGTTCTGCGCGTTGCTTCGAATTAAACCACATGCTCCACCGCTTGTGCGGGCCCCCGTCAATTCCTTTGAGTTTTAATCTTGCGACCGTACTCCCCAGGCGGAGTGCTTAATGCGTTAGCTGCGTCACCGACATGCATGCATGCCGACAACTAGCACTCATCGTTTACGGCGTGGACTACCAGGGTATCTAATCCTGTTTGCTCCCCACGCTTTCGAGCCTCAGCGTCAGTAACGGACCAGTATGTCGCCTTCGCCACTGGTGTTCTTCCGAATATCTACGAATTTCACCTCTACACTCGGAGTTCCACATACCTCTTCCGTACTCAAGACTGCCAGTATCAAAGGCAATTCCAAGGTTGAGCCCTGGGCTTTCACCTCTGACTAAACAGTCCGCCTACGCTCCCTTTACGCCCAGTAATTCCGAGCAACGCTAGCCCCCTTCGTATTACCGCGGCTGCTGGCACGAAGTTAGCCGGGGCTTCTTCTCCGGGTACCGTCATTATCGTCCCCGGTGAAAGAATTTTACAATCCTAAGACCTTCATCATTCACGCGGCATGGCTGCGTCAGGCTTTCGCCCATTGCGCAAGATTCCCCACTGCTGCCTCCCGTAGGAGTTTGGGCCGTGTCTCAGTCCCAGTGTGGCTGATCATCCTCTCAGACCAGCTATGGATCGTAGCCTTGGTGGGCCTTTACCCCACCAACTAGCTAATCCAACGCGGGCCGCTCCAATGGCGATAAATCTTTCCCCCGAAGGGCACATCCGGTATTAGCTCAAGTTTCCCTGAGTTATTCCGAACCAAAGGGCACGTTCCCACGTGTTACTCACCCGTCCGCCACTATCCCGAAGGATCGTTCGACTTGCATGTGTTAGGCCTGCCGCCAGCGTTCGCTCTGAGCCAGGATCAAACTCTCAGGTTGAGTTGACATTGACTCCAGAACAGTGACCCGAGGGGAAAACCTCAGGTCGTCGTATCTGGTTTGCATAGTATCTTGACGAGTTCCCATGCACATCGCCCCAGCCGAAGCCGGAGCGGATATTCATGGTGTCTTCTTCAAGAGACCGCATTCAGTCAGCGTCGAATGACCAGTCCGAAGACCAGTCCGGCAAGACGCTGCCGCCTGCGTTTCTCTTTCCATATCCACAATGTCAAAGACCGTGATCACCGTCTGGCGACCCGCTCGTTTAGCGCCCGGCGTCGGCGGAGGCGGCTATCTACCCGCCCCGGTTTTTCGTGTCAACCGAAAGTTCCGAAGAATTTTCCGGTCTTCACTTCCCGTCTCCGCCAGGCGAACCCGACTTCGGCGAGAGCGGCGTCTCTATTGAGAAGCCTTCTGGAAGTCAACCGGTCATTTTCAATCCCGATTTACTTCCGCCTAATCTTACCGAGAACTTCCCGGCCCGATTAGGGAGGCGCTCTCTACTGAAGAGAAGCACCCAGATCAACCGACTTTTTCAAAAACCAGCGAAAGCCGGATTTCAGCGACAACAACTCCGCAGGGGACGCTCTAGGCTTCCCCCTAAGGAGTTCGAAGCGAGTTCGATTGAGGCCGTGGAAACTAGGACCCAAACCCGAAGATTGCAAGAGCCTTTCAGCTCGAACCCTTCGAAAGGGACCGCCGTTTCCCGGCGAGCGCGGCTTGTAGCCGAACCTCGCCGTCCGCGTCAACCCGATGTCCAGCTGGACGACGGAATGTCGCGGAAGCCCCCTGCTCTGGCGCGTATGTCGCAGAAGCAGGACCTCATAGAATTGAAAACGCCGCCGGCCTGGTGGCCAGCGGCGCTGAGCTTGGGTGCGGGGACAGGATTTGAACCTGTGACCTTCAGGTTATGAGCCTGACGAGCTACCGGGCTGCTCCACCCCGCGGCGAAGTCGGTAGGGATGTATCGTAGAGGAAGGAATTGGATCTGAGGAGTGCATCTTCTCGGCGGACCTGGCGGCGACCTACTCTCCCGCGCCTTAAGACGAAGTACCATTGGCCCTGGGGGACTTAACGACCGAGTTCGGAATGGGATCGGGTGGGGAACCCCCGGCATAGCCACCAGGTCAGCGGAGAAGATGCGAAGACATCATTATCTGTAATACAGAAGTGCACAGTCATGAGTTTGACTGAAGAACGATCAAGCCGATCGAGCTATTAGTACCGGTAAGCTACACGTGTCACCACGCTTCCACACCCGGCCTATCAACGTAGTGGTCTACTACGGCTCTCGGCGAAGCCTTGTTTTGAGGTTAGTTTCCCGCTTAGATGCTTTCAGCGGTTATCTATTCCACACTTAGCTACCCTGCTGCGCGGCTGGCGCCACGACAGGTCCACCAGAGGTGTGTCCATCCCGGTCCTCTCGTACTAGGGACAGATCCTCTCAAGCTTCGTACACCCACGGCAGATAGGGACCAAACTGTCTCACGACGTTCTGAACCCAGCTCACGTACCACTTTAATCGGCGAACAGCCGAACCCTTGGGACCTGCTCCAGCCCCAGGATGTGATGAGCCGACATCGAGGTGCCAAACTTTGCCGTCGATATGGACTCTTGGGCAAAATCAGCCTGTTATCCCTAGAGTACCTTTTATCCGTTGAGCGATGGCCCTTCCACGCAGGACCACCGGATCACTATGGCCGACTTTCGTCTCTGCTCGACTTGTCAGTCTCGCAGTCAGGCGGGCTTATGCCATTGCACTCGACGACCGATTTCCGACCGGTCTGAGCCCACCATCGCGCGCCTCCGTTACACTTTGGGAGGCGACCGCCCCAGTCAAACTGCCCGCCACGCCATGTCCCGGATCCGGATAACGGACCGCGGTTAGACGTCAGCAACAATAAGGGTGGTATTTCAAGGATGGCTCCACCGGAACTGGCGCCCCGGTTTCATAGCCTCCCACCTATCCTACACATGTTGCTGCTAACGCCAAGGCGAAGCTGCAGTAAAGGTTCATAGGGTCTTTCCGTCTGACCGCGGGAACCCCGCATCTTCACGGGGAATTCAATTTCGCTGAGCCTATGCTGGAGACAGTGGGGAAGTCGTTACGCCATTCGTGCAGGTCGGAACTTACCCGACAAGGAATTTCGCTACCTTAGGACCGTTATAGTTACGGCCGCCGTTTACCGGGGCTTCAATTCGCAGCTTGCACCACTCCTTTTAACCTTCCGGCACCGGGCAGGCGTCAGACCCTATACGTCGCCTTGCGGCTTCGCAGAGCCCTGTGTTTTTGATAAACAGTCGCTACCCCCTGGCTTGTGCCACTCTCTGCTGGTTGCCCAATAGAGAGTCACGCTTATCCCGAAGTTACGCGTGCAATTTGCCGAGTTCCTTCAGCATAGTTCTCTCAAGCGCCTTGGTATACTCTACCTGACCACCTGTGTCGGTTTCGGGTACGGTCTCTGTTGGAGTTATTTCCAGGGACAACTTCCCTGCCTGGAGCAATCCAATAAGCCCAGACAAGTTACGTCATCCGTCACTTCCAACTGGCCCAGGAATATTCACCTGGTTCCCATCGACTACGCGTTTCCGCCTCGCCTTAGGGGCCGGCTAACCCTGCGCAGATTAGCTTTACGCAGGAACCCTTGGTCTTTCGGCGAGAGGGTCTCTCACCCTCTTTATCGCTACTCATGTCAGCATTCTCACTTCCGATACCTCCAGGAAGGCTCACGCCTTCCCTTCACAGGCTTACGGAACGCTCCGCTACCGCTTGCAGTAAACTGCAAACCCATACCTTCGGCGCACGGCTTGAGCCCCGTTACATTTTCCGCGCAGGATCGCTTGACCAGTGAGCTGTTACGCTTTCTTTAAATGATGGCTGCTTCTAAGCCAACATCCTGGTTGTCAAAGCAATCCCACATCGTTTCCCACTTAGCCGTGACTTGGGGGCCTTAGATGATGGTTAGGGTTGTTTCCCTTT